>JAKSOV010000002.1 GCA_024405415.1 Akkermansia sp. | reverse complement strand
AGGTGACGACCAACGGTACGCTCACGGAGCACCGCCGCTACCTCTACCGCGGCTATCTCCAAATTGATTCGCCGCCGCCCCGTCAGCGGCTCACCCCTTCGGGGCAATCGCTCTTCGCGCATTGTCCAACCGGCCTTACAGCCGTCGGCTGTCTTGCCTGCTGCGATCTTACCCGAACTGAGACACCCGCTCTCTGGCATATTCTCTGGGACCCGACGCAGGAGACCGCCACTCGCCCGCTCGCCATTCAAAAGAACGGCACATGGTATACTTACGGCTGGGACCTCACCAAAAACATCTGCGAAACCTACCGCACGGACGGCCGCATAGACCTCGCCTATACCTACACCCCCTACGGCGAAGTCTCTCCCGCCCACGCCTACGACCAACCCATCCGTTGGTCCTCAGAATACCACGACGTTGAGTTAGGCTTCGTCTACTACAACTACCGCCACTACAACCCGGCCATGGGTAGATGGATGGGGCGAGAGTACATAGGACCGGGAGAATATGACTCTCTGCGCCAAGCCTCTACAGGTTGGGAGAAAGAAATTTCACAGTTTTTTAATGATTCAAATATTAATTTTTGTTATGAATATAATATATTGCCTAGCGGTGTTATAAATCCTGCTGCTCTCGTTATAGATGGATTTACTAAAGTTCCGGATGCAGTAGGGTCTTATTATGAAGATATTCTAAATTATATAAAATAATCAAAATCATGGAAAGTTAGCACTTTTCTTGTTGCTTTTTAATATGTTCTCAATGGAATTTAATATTTTTAGGGTCTTTCGGATTCTGTTCTATATATTGCTGTTTATGTTTTGGGTGGAGTTCGTCCCCGGATTGATTTCCGCTTTTAAGGAAGTGTGCGTCAATGACGCGGTTTATTTATCGGATGATAAACCTAAGACGTATGATATAGTGCGTGTTGTAGATAAAGAAATGGTTGAATTTTCTTTTTATAAAAAATCCATATTCTTTCTGTATAGGGATAAGAATGGAATTCAGCGCGCAGGCCATTATTGGAAATATCTCCCCATTTTGGAGAAAAAAATGAATATTCCGTACGTTGGGAGTAACTTTGAACGGATAGAGAAAAAAGTAATTTTGGATGACACGGAAGATGTAAGAGCTGCATTAGATAAATTAAACCTAATGCCCGAATATCCATTTTCTTTATCTGATAAGTTTAAAGTATTGATGCAAGTGTCTTTTGGAAAATATTTAAATGAACTTCCATAATTCGTGGTGGAATGCACCTACAAAGCCCCCGAAGGCTTGGAGGGGGATTGGACAAACACGCAGTGTTTGCCCCGAAGGGGTGAGTGCCCAATGAGGTGGGCGCGAATCAACACTATGGGCCGCCGCGCCCGCGAGTCTTCTTATTTACTTGCGATTTCAGGCTAGGGACGCTAGAATGGCGCTGCCGTCAGCATTTGTGATATGTGCTTCGCCATCAGCTTTCTCGTTCTGGCCTCTTGTGCGCTGTTGTTACTCGCGCCGTTTATGGGATTTATCTTTGTTTATCCTCTTTTGTTCATCCTCTCCTTGGTGCTGGTGGATGTCGTGAGCCGCACCCGCCGCGAGTTTATGTTGTTGAGTGCGTACCCTGTCGTGTTGACCGTGGTGATGACTGTGCCGGTTATGCTGAAATACGCTTTCTTATTCGAGCTTTTTATGATGGGGATATGGGTGGTAGCTTCGCTTTGTGTCGCCTTGTCTCCTTCTCGCTTTCCGAAAACACAGCAGGATTTGGTGCGGAAGCATGAGAAGGTGCTGTTGTATTTGCTTGCTCTGTTGCCCTTTGCTCTTTTTTTTCTGCCGCAGGTATTCTCGGGCCGATAATGAAACGCCCGCCCCGAGGGAATCCTCAGGGCCGGCGCTTTTCTTTCGGGTAATCAGGCAAAGCTTGTGGGCGGGGCGAGATTGTTCCTACCTAATCCCTATTACTCCTTCGCACCGCCGCAGAGCTGTGACTTGAGAAGGGTATACCACGAGGGATGTTCGTTCGGCAAAAGAAGAAAAGCATCCGCAATACGTGCCCGCCCTGTTTTTCTGTGGGTCGGTGATTGATAATCAAAGATTCAGGCAAAACGGCGGAAAGGCAAGTTGCATGCGTGCCAGCGAAGCATCAAAAAAAAGGCCCGACGTGTGTGTCGGGCCTTTTTCTTTCTTCGCGCTGATGGGCGCGTGTAGTTTTTTTTAGCCTTTTCGTATTTAATGAATCAGCTCCGTGACGCCTTTCACGAGCCAGTAGCCGCCGAAGACGAGCCAGAAGAAGAGCAGCAGCGCCAGCAGGAAGGGTTTTGCCCCCGCCTTTTTGAACTTGTCGAAGCTCGTCTCGGCACCGAGGGCACTCATGGCCATGGTGAGCAGAAAGGTGTCCGCGCTCTTAATGCCCGCCACCGCCGCCTCCGGCAGCAATTGCAGGGAGTTGAAGCCGATGACCACGAGGAACATGACGGCAAAGAGCGGTACCTGAATCTTGGCGCGGGTGCCGTCCGTGTTCTTCTGCGCGCGACTCAGGATGAAGCTCAGCACGATGAGCAGCGGTGCCAGCATGATGACGCGCAGCATCTTGACGATGACGGCGGGCGTGCGGATGTCGGCGTGCGCCTGTTCCGCAAAGTCGGGCAGCTCACAGAACTTGCCGCGCAGCGTATCGCAGGCGGCATTCATCGAGGCCACGGGCTCGGCGAGACCGGCCTCTTCCTCCGGGTGGAGTTGCAGGTGGGTGTCCACAGCCTTGTTCAGGTGTTCTCGCGCGGCGGACATGGCGCCGCAGGCTGTCTTGACGGAGTCATCCGTGCCGTTCATGGCCTCGCCCGCGCCGTAGACATGCGCCACCTCATGCAGCGTGGCGCCCGTGTAGAGGCCCACTTGGCGCGCATCCATATCATACACGCCCGCTCGGTAGCATGCGGGGTAGAGGAACATGGAGATGGTGCCGAAAATCACCACGGTGGAGACGGCCACGGCGGTCTTGTAGCTCTCGCCCTTCACCACGGGATCCGCCGCCAGCACGGCCGCCGCCCCGCAAACCGACGCGCCCACGGAGGTGAGCAGGGCCGTCTGCGCGTCCATCCTGAGCAGCTTGCCCATCAGCACGCCGAACATCATGGTGAGTGTGACCACGAGAGCATCCGTCACCAGGGCGGGCAGCCCCACGGACATGACATCGCTGATGGTCACCTGAAAACCGTAGAGCACGATACCGAAGCGCAGCACCTGCTTGGAGCAGAAGAGAATGCCGGGGTCCCATGCGGCGGGCACTTCCTTGCGCAGCGTGTTGGCAAAGAGCATGCCGAGCAGAATACCCACGATGAGCGGGCTGAACCTCCACTCGCGCACCCAGTCAAACCCGGCGATATACGTCGCCGTGCAGGCAAACAGCACCATCAGCACCACACCTGCCGCAAATCCCTTGTTGAGATAATCCTTCATGCTGTCCCTATTATAACAATTCGTGCAGAAATCTCAACATGTTATTTGAGCAGACGCTATGCGTCCGGCCTAGATGCGTGGATTGACCGACAAAGGGGGATTTGTAGATTTACTATGTACTAGGTACTATGTACTATTTTTGAATAGAGTGCGGCGGCAGCCGCCGAACTTGATAAATAGTACCTAGTACATAGTACCTAGTAAATCCCGACAAATTCTCATTTGTCTCATGACTGCCTTCGGTTCTTTTTGGTGTTGAATCCGCGGAGCAGGGGGGGTATAATGGGCGCAGCAGTTATGAGTATTCTCCCCTTCGCCAATCAGTACGTCAGTGAGCTTGTCGCCTACAAGCCCGGTAAGCCTATCGAGGAAACCGCCCGCGAAATCGGCATGGCCCCCGAACAGATTGTGAAGCTAGCCTCCAATGAGAACCCCGTGGGCCCCTCGCCCAAGGCCGTGAAAGCTATGCAGGAGGCCGCGGCGCACGTCAACATCTACCCCGACGGCGCTTCCTATGCCATCCGCACCAAGCTGGCGGCGCAGTTCGGCGTGGGGTTTGAGAACACCGCCGTCGGCAGCGGCAGCAGCGAGCTGATTGAGCTGCTGGCCCACGCTTTTGTGAAGCCCGGGGCCGAGGTGTTGGCGGCTGATTACAGTTTCACCCTCTACGAGATTGTCACCAAGCTGCTCAACGGCCGCTACATCTCCGTATCGAACAAGGACAAGTGGACGACGGATTTAGAAGCCCTTGCCGCTTGCATCACCCCCGCCACGCGCCTCGTCTTCATTACCAACCCCACCAACCCCGTCGGCTCCATGGTGGGGCAGGCGGAGATTGACGCCTTCATGGCCAAAGTGCCGGAGAGTGTCGTCGTGGTCTTTGACGAGGCTTACCTCGACTTCGCGGAGGAGAAGGTGGACACCGTGAAGTTCGTAAAAGCCGGGCGCAACGTTTGCGTGCTGCGCACCTTCTCCAAGGCCTACGGTCTGGCTGGCGCGCGCATCGGCGCCGCCATCACCACGCCCGAGATTGCCGACCTGCTCAACAAGGCCCGCTCCCCCTTCAACGTGAACTCCATCATTCAGGCCGGCGTGCTCGCCGCCATGGATGATACGGAGCACCTGAACTACTGCATCAACGTTATCAAATCCGGCCGCAAGCAGTATGAGGCAGCCTTCGCCGCGTGGGGTATCGAGTATGTGCCCAGTCACACCAATTTCATTCTTGCCAAGGTCGGCAGCGGCAGCGAGGTCTTTCGCGCCTGTCTGCAACAGGGCGTTATCCTGCGCCCCATGGACGGCTACGGGCTGAAGGAGTATATCCGCATCTCCATCGGCACGGAGGCGGAGAATACTCGCTGTCTCGAGGTGCTCGGCAAGGTGCTCGGCAAGGCCTGATGTGTTTTCAGTGCCGCTTTTGCTTGACGTTCGTCCGCCGTGCGCGTAAGATAACAGGAAATAGAGGCCCCGCCCGTTAACCGTTTTTCCGCCATGTCCGCACAACCGAACCTGCTCGCCCAAGTCCGCCGCCATCTGATTGAACAGAAGGAGGATTACCAATGGATTACCATGGGCCCCGACAGCGAGAAAATCGGCATCGCCTATCTGCCGATGACGGCGGGTGAGTTCCCGTGCTCCTTCATGTTCACGGAGCTGAAGGAGCCTTGCAGCCTGGTGTTCGATGTCAACTTTGCCTACCGCATTGCCCCCGAGGACCGCGCGGAGGTGTCCATGCTGCTGCTCACGCTTAATGCCAATCTGCCCGAGGGGCAGCTGCTGCTGGATGCCGCCACGGGGCTGGTCTACTACCGCCTCAAGTTTGTGGTGGACGACCTCTCTATCTCGGACGAGGAGATTCTCAACCGCGTGCGCCACATGGAATCCGTGGGCCTCAACATGGCCCACACCTACCCCCGCATCATCACGCAGGAGTTTCCGCCCGCATTCTGATTTTCCCCCGACTCCCCGATATTATAACCCAAACCCGAAACGAAAAAAATGTCTCTTGAAAAACCTTTGGAAGGTAAGGTCGGCATCGTGACCGGCGTCGCCAATCATCGCAGCATCGCCTTCGGTATTGCCAAAGCCTGGCATGCCGCGGGTGCCAAGCTCATCTTCAACTATCAGGGCGAGCGCCTGAAGGACGGCGTCATCAAGCTCGTGAAGGAAACCTTCGGTGAGGACACCCCCATCTGCAACCTCGATGTCTCCAGCGATGAGTCCATTGAGGACTTCTTCTCTTTCGTGGCGCAGCACACCGACCGCGTGGACATGCTGCTGCACGCCATCGCCTTTGCACCCAAGGCTCCCGGCACGCTGGACGGCCACTTCTCCGACATCCCCCGCGATGCGTGGAACCTGTCGCTTCAGATTTCTGCGTACTCTCTCATCGCGCTTTCCCGCGCCGTGGCCCCGCTCATGACGGAGGGCGGCTCCATCACCGCGCTGACCTACTACGCCAGCCAGAAGGTGGTGCCGAACTACAACCTCATGGCCGTTTCCAAGGCCGCGCTTGAGACCAGCTGCAAGTACCTCGCCTTCGATCTCGGCCGCAGAGAAAAGCCCATTCGCGTCAACTGCATCTCCGCCGGCCCCGTCCAGACGCTGGCCGCCCGCGGCGTTTCCGGCTTCACGGGCATGTTCAAGGTTTACGGCGAGCGCAGCCCGCTGCAGCGTTCCTGCACGCTGGAAGAACTCGGCGCCACGGCTACCTATCTGGCCAGCGACGGCGCCGCCTCCGTGACGGGGCAGGTGCTCTACGTGGACGGCGGTTACGAAATCGTCGGCATGTGAGAAATTACAAATTGAAAATTCGTGCGGCAGAGCCGCAGAATGAGCAACCGCATCTGGCGTACCGTCAGATGCGGTTCTTCTTATCTTGCGGTCAAAACGCGCTAACTGAGCACTATTTCAATGGGGCCTGATGGAGGGTGCCTTTGTAGGGAAAGGCGTCATATGCGCACAGGAAAACCGCTGATGGGTGGGCCTGCTGCCGGATACGGGGCCGGACTAAACATCTTAGCACCTAGGGGTGCGCATCCTAAAAAGTATCTTTAAAACACGCGTGCTTGCTCTTTGCGGTGATATGTGGTAGAATCCGCGTATGCAAACGGCACGTACGAAAGATGAGTTGCGTTCCCTGCTGGCGCCTCTGCGCGGCGGGCGTGTGGTGTTGGTGCCCACGATGGGAGCTTTGCACGCAGGGCATGCGTCCCTGTTGCGTCAGGCTCGTGAGCTGGCCGGGCCTAAGGGCTCCGTGGTGGCGAGCGTGTTCCTCAACCCCGTGCAGTTTGACAATGCCGGGGATTTGCAGACCTACCCGCAGACGCCGGAGGATGATTTGGCTCTTTGCCGGGAGTGCGGCGTGGACGTGGTCTTTATGCCCACACCGGAGGTGATGTACTGCCCCGACCGCTCCATCTCGCTGGAGGAGACTTACCTCTCGGGCGTGCTCTGCGGTGCGCGCCGTCCCGGCCACTTCGCAGGCGTCTGCCTTGTGGTGAACAAGCTGTTCAACCTCGTGCAGCCCACGGATGCCGTGTTCGGTAAGAAGGATTACCAGCAGCTGGCCATCCTGCGCCGCATGGTGCGCGACCTTGACATCCCCGTGGTGCTCCACGGCGCGGAAATCGTGCGCGAGGCGGACGGGCTGGCCCTCTCCAGCCGCAACACGCGCCTCACGCCCGAGCAGCGCGCCGAGGCCCCGCGCATTCACCGCACGCTCATGCTCGCCAAGGTGGACTACGAGAGCGGCACGGATCCCGCGGATGTCTGCCGCATGGCGGAGACGCAGCTCTCGGCTATTCCCGGTGCGAACGTGGATTATGTGGAGCTGGTAGATGCCGAGAACCTGCACGAGCTGACGGACCTCAAGCGCCCCGCCGTGCTGGCTGTGGCCGTGTATTTCGGCACGGTGCGCCTCATTGACAACATCGAAGTGCAACGCTGATGATTACCGCTGACAACCTGCACCGTTTCTACACCATCGGCAAAAAACAGGTCGAGGTGCTGCACGGGCTGAACCTGCATATCAAGCGCGGGGAAAAGGTCTTTCTCTGCGGCCCCAGCGGTGCAGGTAAGACCACGCTCATGTACACGCTGGCCGGGCTGGAGGCTCCGCAGCAAGGCAAGGTGGTCATCGATGGGGAGGATGTGTACGCTCTCTCCCTGCGCAAGCGCGCCCTCTTCCGCAACCGCATGATGGGCTTCATCTTCCAGAACTACATGCTCATGCCCGAGCTGACGGCGCTGGAGAATGCCTCGCTCGCCACGGCGGTGGCGGGGCGCGAGGCCACGGAGCGCGTGAAGTTCCTGCTGGAGAAGGTGGGGCTTGCCGATCGCATGGACCACCTGCCCAACGAGCTGTCGGGCGGTGAGCAGCAGCGCGTGGCTATTGCCCGTGCGTTGGCGCATGACCCCGCCATCATCTTTGCGGATGAGCCGACGGGCAATCTCGATTCCCGCAACGGCGGGCAGATTCTTGATTTGCTCTTCTCCCTGGCAGAGGAGGGCGGCAAGACGCTGGTGACTGTCACGCATGACAGCAGCATCGCCGCCCGCGGCGATCGCACGCTCATCATCCGCGACGGCGTGGTGGCGGATTCCTGAACTCTTTTTGTTGCGAACGGCGGAGATGAAACACCGCGCCGACTACCGCCTGTTGAGCCGCCAGTTGGAGCTGATGCGCCTCCTACGCATCGGGGAGCAGCAGGCCGTGCTGATTCAGGCGGTGCTCATGGGTTTGGCGGGTGCCTGTGCCGCGCTGCTGTTTGAGGCCGCCACCACGGCGGTGCAGGGGCTGTGCACGGGCGATTGGCTGCACAACCGCGTAGCCTGTTTTGCGGCTTTGCCCCCGATGGTGCGTGTGCTGTTGCCCTGTCTCGGCGCCGTCGCAGCGGCGCTGCCTTTGCTCTGGGCTCGTCGGGTGGATAAGCGCCGCATCCCCGACTACATGGAGGCTTTTTCGCTGGGCAACGGGCGGCTCCCCCGCCGTCAGGGCGTGTTGCGCAGTCTCTCCGCCGTGCTGAGTCTCGGCACAGGTGCGTGCATCGGCAAGGAGGGCGCGCTCATGCAGATTGCCGCCGTGGCGGCCTCTGCGGCGGGCCGTTGGCTGCACGTGTCGCCGCACCGCCTGCGCCTCATGGTAGGCTGCGGTGCCGCGGCGGGTATGACGGCGGCGTTTCACACCCCTTTGGCGGCTTGTCTCTTTGTGTCGGAGGTCGTGGTCGGCTCGCTGAGCATCGGCTATTTGGCTCCCTTGCTGGTCGCGTCCTGCGCGGCCTATGCCTTGGTCTGGTGCATGGGCGATTCCGCTGCGCTGCTGCCCTGCGCGGCAGGGGTGATAACGGCGCGGGATTTGCTCCTGTGCGCCGCAGCTGCCGCGCTGCTGGCTCCCTTGGGCAAACTCTGGGTGGCGTGGCTCGGCCTGGCCCGCCGCGCGTTGAACGGCAGCGCAGCATGGCTCGTGCTGCGCATGGCGGCAGCCGGGCTGCTGGTCGGTGCCGTGGCGGTGTATCAGCCCGCCATTGTCGGCAACGGGCAGGAGGCGATGGCCGCGCTTTTGACCGATGAGCTATGTCTGCCCGAGGCGGCAGCGCTCTGGGGGCTCAAGGCGCTGCTGGTGGGTATTGTGTTCGGCGTCGGCACCATGGGCGGTGTGCTCACGCCCACGCTCATGCTCGGCTGTTTCGGCGGTTGGGTGTTCGGCTCGTTGTGCGGGGCGGAGTCCCCTGCGGCTTTCGCGCTGGTGGGCATGGCGGCTTTTTTTGCGGCAGCGGCGCGCACGCCCGTGACGGCTCTGCTGCTGGCAGTCGAGCTGTCGATGAATGCGGTTCTTATTTTCCCCCTGATGGCCGCTGTAGCTGTGGCCTACGGCCTCTCCCGCTACCTGCCGGGGCGCTCGCTCTATGATTCCGCCCACAGCGGGGGCTTGCCCAAGCTCACGGCGGGGGATATCATGGTGCTATGCCCTGTGCAGGTGCACGAGGGGGCTGACGCAGCTCGCTTAGCCCATGCGGCGATGCATCACCCCCATCTGCCTGTTCCCGTGGTGGATGCACAGGGAAAGTACCTCGGGCTGCGCTCTGCGGGTGAGCCGCTGCGCAAGCTGCCTACGGTGGCCCCGTCGGACTCGCTGAGCGAGGCGCTGCGGCAATTCACCTGCGTGCCGCAGGAGGACTATCTCGCCGTGGTGCAGGGTGGGCGAGTCGCGGGCTTGCTTTCCCGCACGGAGCTGTACCAGACGATGGCGCTGCTTTTCCGCCGCGAATTGGCGGCCAAACGCCGATAAAAAACGGCCCGACGTTGCCGCCGGACCGTTAAATAAGAGTTTGAGCCAGTTTCAGTCTCGAATGACGTAACCCTCCTTGCGGGCTTTGCAGGGCATTTTGGCTTCGGGATCAATGTAGCCGAGGATGCAGATGCCCATGCCCTCCATCTCGGGCTTCAGCCCCCACTTGGCGCGGAGGTCAGCCAGCTCGGGCATTTCGAACATTTCGCGGGCGCGGTTAATCCAGCAGGAACCCAGGCCGATAGCATGAGCGGCGTTGAGCAGGTTGCCGAGCACGAGGCAGGCATCCTGCCGGCCCGTGGCAGCCGTGGTATCCGCAAAGACGATAACGGCTGTCGGCGCACCGTAGAAGGGATCAATCTTGGCGCCCATGATAGCGCCGTTAATCTCCGAGAGGCGGTCGCGCAGGGCCTTATCCTGCACCACGACCATCACGGGAGACTGTGTGCCGTGGCCCGTAGGGGCATAGGTGCCGGCCTCCAACACGGCGGCCAGTTCTTCTTCCGTAATCTGCTGCTCGGTGTACTTGCGGCAGCTGCGGCGGTTCTTGAGGTCAATGAGTGTTTCCTTCATAAGTGGGTTACCATGTTTTGCGCATCAGCGTGGTAATCAGCTGGGCATTGCCGACTTCACATTTGAATTTACCGTCGGCATCCAACAACTGAATCGAAATGTCGTTATCGTACTCCCGCATGGTAGTCGTGCGGAGCTCGGGGAGTTGTTGCTCGAGAGACGGGGTCAGAAGCGTGGCGGCAAACTTGTTGCCGAATTTGGCTCTGAAATCGCGCAGTGTGTTGAGCTCTCCCATCCAGAGCATCACGACCTCCGCCTTGCCTTCCTTCTTGATTTGCTTGTAGAAAGGAGGCAAAAACTGCATGCTTCGGGCGTAGGAGTATTCGGCTGCCAGCACCTGGTCCTCTCTCGGTGTCTTGCCTATCAGGATAAAGATGTAGTACGGCTTAGTGTAATCGGGGCGTACCGTGCCGTGATACGTTAGTTTCTGCAAAATCTGCGGCAGGGCGCGCTGCTTGTTTTCTTCCGCCGTCGGCAGCGCGGGGGCGGCGCTCCCCTGGTGTTCGGCATCGTGCTGTTTCTTTTGGTCCAGATAGAGGCGCATCTCCTTCTTGTAGATGTCCTTGTTATCTTTGGCAAAGCTCTTCGCTCCGCTGTCGACGGAACGGGCCGGAACAGGCACCGCCGTCAGCAGCAGAGCCGAGGCGCAGAAAAGCAGGGGCCGCAGGTTCATAAACGGAAAAGCGTGCCGGTTAGGGACGGGAATTAATCTTCATCCTTGTCGTCGTCCTTGTCAGCGTCGACGGTGTATTCCTTCCAGTTCTCGATGAGGGTGCCGTCGCCGTCGGCAATCTGCTTGCCGGTGTTGTCCACAATCGTGACGTGGGGGGCGGAGCCGTTGGCGCTATAGCCGGGCATTTCTTCCAGCGACTCATCCCCGGCCTTGACGGCGGGGAAGTTGGCCTTGTGATCTTTGTAGAACTTGAGGGCGTTGCTGTTGTCGGCGTCGTGACTGATGAGCAGGATAGCAATCTTGGCAGCTTTCATCTTCTTGGATTGCTCCACCAAGACGTCAAGGTTTTCCTCACTGATGGAGAGAGCGCTGTTGGTGTGATAGTAGAAGAGATATTTCGTAGAACCCGAAATCTTGCCGGCCTGGATGAGCTTGAGCTTCTTTGCGGCCTTGACCACGGCCTTTTTCTCAACTTTCTTTGCTTCGGCTTCCTCCTTTTCGGCCTCCTTCACGTCTTTGTCGCCTTCGCGGTCAGCCTTCTTGGCATCGCGCTCGGCTTTCTTGGCCTCCTTGGCGGCGCGCTTTTCTTCCTTTTTAGCCTCTTTGGCGGCGCGCTTCTCCTCCTTCGTCATCTTGGCGGAGGAATCGGCGTAGGCTGCGGGGAGCGACCATGCAGCCACGGCTGCAAACAGAGTGAGACAGAGAAAAGCATGCTTCATAGCGCCTCTATTATGCGCGAGGGGTAGGGGGGTGTCAAGGATTTAGGTTTGTAGGGTAGCGGGAAGTTTGAAAACCTGCCATCTCCAACTTTCGGTAATGTCATCCTTTAGTCTTGAAGAAAATGCCTGTTTGTGGCATACCATTCGGCGGATATGAGTACTCCTGCTTTTCGGATGATTGACGGCGGCGTGACGGCTGCCAGCGGCTATGTGGCCAACGCCTTGAGCTGCGGCATTAAGAAGCCCGAAGCAACGCGTCTGGATCTCGCCCTGATTTACTCGGAGCTGCCGACCACCTCGGCCGGCACTTTTACGACCAATCGCGTGCGCGCGGCCTGCGTGCGCGTGAGTGAGAGTCACCTGCGCCGCGGCAACATCCGCGCCATCATTGCCAACAGCGGCAACGCCAACGCCTGCACGGGCGCGGCGGGTGTCGCCGTGGCCCGTAAGGAGTGCGCCGTCGTGGCCAAACACCTTGGCCTCAAAGCAGCCGAGGTGGCCGTCTGCTCGACGGGTGTCATCGGTCTGCCGATGCCCATGATGCGCATTGAACCGCGTCTGCCCGAGCTTTGCGCTGATCTTTCCGCCGACAAGGGCCACAACGTGGCCAGCGCCATCATCACCAGCGACACCCGCGAGAAGGAAGTGGCCGTGGAGCTGACCATCAAGGGCAAGAAAGTGCGCATCGGCTCCTGCTGCAAGGGGGCGGGCATGATTTCCCCCTGCATGGCGACGATGATTTGCCTCATCTGCACGGATGTGGCCGTAGCCCGTGAGGACCTCGATGCCTTGGTACACGAGGGGGTGGAAAAATCCTTCAACAGTATCACCATTGACGGCGACATGAGCACCAACGATACCTGCCTCGTCATGGCGAACGGTGCGGCCGGTGTGTCTGTAGCTCCCGGGGATGCGGATTGGGAGAAGTTTGCCGCCGCACTGAAGTTCGTGATGCTGGAGCAGGCGAAGCACATCGTCCAAGATGGCGAGCGCGTCACGAAGTTCGTGACGGTGCGCGTGGTGGGCGCACCCACCCATGCCGAGGCCAAGCGCGTGGCGGAGGGCGTGGCGAAGTCCAACCTTGTGAAAAGCTCATGGAACGGCGGTGACCCCAACTGGGGCCGCATCATCCACGCCGTCGGCTACTCCGGCCGCCGAGTGCGCGAGGAGAAGGTGGATATCGACATTGCCGGGCTGCCCGCCTGTCGCGGCGGCGCGCAGACGACCACCAAGAGCGACGACCTGCGCGAACGCGTGCAGGCCCGCGAGTTCGAGATTCTCATCAACCTCAACATGGGTGCGGAGGAACACACGGTGTATACCACCGACCTCTCTCCCGAATATGTGGACTTCAACCGCTCTGAGTACGCCTACTGGAACCAGGCAAAGCAGGACGGTCTTACGCACTGATTGCCCCGATGAAACACCTGTTCCGCAACCTCATGCTGCTCCTGCTGCTCGCTGCCGCAGGATACGGCGGCGTGTCGTTGTGGAATTATGCGGAGGAGCTGGCGCAGCCTATTCTGGTGCCCACCAACCCCTCCTACCGCGGCTTCTCGACGCTGCCGAAGAAGGCGGCCGGGCTCAGGCTGGAGCCCTTCATCTTTAAAGGCTACGACGGGCAGCCTGTCCAAGCTGTTCTGGCCGAGCGCGACGGCGAGGAATCCTCCCGGCAGCTCTCGGTGTTGGGCCATTTAGCCGCTGAGCCGGTTACCCGTCTACAGGCAATTGACTACGTGCTCGTCTGCGTGGACTGGGACCACGGTATTCTCTCGGCGCTGCCGCTGGCGGAATCGCTGACGGCGGCGGGGCTGAAATGCGTGCTTTGGGAGCCGCGCGGGCTCAACAGCCGCCGCGCCTACACGACCCATGGTCTGCGCGAGCACGAGGATGTTGCGCCGCTGCTGGATGCCGTGCGCGCCATGTCCGAAAAAGCCGACCCGGTTATTGTGGCCGTGGGGCAGGGTTACGGAGCCTCGCTGCTCATGCAGGCGACGGCGGCGGAGCCCCGCATCAGCGGTTTGGTCTCCATCGATGCCTATGCCTCTCTGCGGCATTCCGTGCAGCGCAGCATGCCGGAGTCCCCGCTGGCGCCGCTCACGCTACTGCTCATGGACCTCAAAATCAGCCAGACGGTGGGTGTCGAAAGCTTTGACGTGGCACCCGTGGAGAGCGCCTCGGCCATCAATCGGGACGTACCCGTCATGGTGCTGAATCTGGTGCAGGATTCCCCCATCAGCAATTTGGATGACGCTATCACGCTCTTCCGCCGTTTGCCCTGTGAGCATAAGGAAATTTGCACGCTGCGCGCGGACGGAGATGCCGCCGATTGCGATACACGCACCGTTGTGCGCCGCGAAGGGTCGGATGAGAAAGCCCGCACGGTGCAGGTGGAGGTCTCCCTGTGCAAGGATGAGGACAGCGCGATTGTCGATGTCATTCATTGGCTGGACACCTGCGTGGTGGATGCTGTTTTAGCCCCGCGTATCAGCAATATGCCTGCCCGCATGGCGGCAGGAGCTACACCTTAAGTTCCCTGTTTTTTTCGAGAGATGAAACACGCTGAGTTCACCGACCCTGAGATGCACGCCTTGCCGAAAATCGGCAACCGGCGCCGCCGCGGCTATGAACTGGCGCGGCAGCGGGATATTACCCCTATCGCCATGGGGGCGGCGCTGGGGGCCGGCGTGCTGCATCTTCTCTTCCTGTATTGTGCCCCCGTGGTCTTTACACTCACCGGGATTTCGCTCGATGATTTGAAGCCCAAGGTACACGACGAAGAAATTCGCGTGGTTGTCAAGCGTCAGGAGGAACCCGAGATGGAGGAGAATGTCCCCGATGCGCCGCCCGAGGACGCTCCCGAACCGCAGGAAATCGTCTATGAACCCGCGGAAATCGACCTTCTGGATGTGCAGATGGACGAGCTGGATATGGCCCCGGGTAAGACGGAAATCGCCGTGCCTAAACCCGTGGTGACAGAGGACAACAGCGCTGCGGATATGGAGGCCATGGCCCCGACGCAGCTCGACGCATCCGCCTTCCACACCGAGCCGTTGCCGCCACAGGAACTCGCCGTTGCGGAACCCATGCCCGTGAACGCCAACGATGTGATTGCCAAGGCTGATGCTCAGCCCGAGGAATTGGCCGAGGCTACCGACACCGTGGAACGAGAGCTGCGCGAAAGCGCCGCCTCACACGGGCAGGAGATGCCTGCGGATACCCGCAGCCTTTCTGAGCTGATGGGGGAGGAGGACCCCGGCTCGAAATCCGGCGTAGCCCGACTGGGGGCGGATGTGCTCTTCGGTTTCAACGAGAGCAAGCTGCGCAACTCGGCGCGTATCACCATGCTGCAGCTCGCGGCGCTCATTCAGAAGAATCCGCAGACCTACTTCCTCATTGAAGGTCACACGGACAGTCTCGGCGGCGAGGATTACAATGCCTTGCTCGGTTTGCAGCGCGCTGCTGCCGTGCGCGAATGGCTGCTGGCCAACAATATACCCGTGCAATACGTCTACATCCGCTCCTGCGCCTGTCACCAGCCGCTGGCCGATGTGACGCTGCCCAAGGAGCAACAGGAACTCAACCGCCGCGTGGAAATCCACATGCGCAAGGGCGGTGAAGAGATGCCCGAAGGTGCCGTGGATAAGAATTACAAGGTAGACCTCAATTCGACGGTCGCTGCGCAGCTTTCCCGCGGCGTGCGCGCTCCGCAAACCGCCGCCGTCATGCTGAAGGAGGTTGCTAAGCCCGAGCCTTTCGTGCTGAAACAGACGGAAGCCATCATTCCCGAAATTCCCGGTTCCATGCCCGCCGATGCCGCTAAGAAGCCTGCGGCCTCTTCGGCTGCCAAGCCCGCGGCAAAGACGACATCCAAGGCAGGGGCCGCAGCGCTGCGGCGCATGAAGAATAACGCCAAGAAGCCCGCCCCTAAAAATGGCAAGAAGCGTTGAGGAAGGGGACATGTTGCCCGGTCAATCCGTCGTTTTTCCCGGGCCCTGCCGTTGGCTGATTGCACTGGATTATGACGGCACGCTGCGCAGCCCGGTCGGCGCACCTGTTTCCGCGGAATTTCTCGAGCTGATGGCGGCATGGCGCCCTTATGGCGTCCGCTGGGGCATCAACACGGGGCGCAGCCTCGGCTACCTTTGCGAGGAATTGTTACCCTGCCTATCAGCTTTGCCGGACTTCATCTGCACGACCGAGCGCTTTGCCTATCTGGCGGATGCGCGGGGGCGTGTGTGTCCCGCTGTTGATTTCAACCGAGAGAGTTATGAGGCCAACGCCGTTCTGCGCCGCACGCTCTCGCCCGCGCTGTCGGCGGAGATGGAGCGCGTCGCGCAGCTGCACCCCGAGTGGGAGTGGTGTTTCGCCCCCAATGACCCGCTTTCCGTCCAAGCTGTAGACTCGGCTACCATGGACGGCATTGCGCCGTTGCTGCAACCCTTTGTGGATGCGCAGCCGGGAGTAGCCATGCAGCGCGCGAGCCGTTTCATGCGCCTGTCGGACGCCCGCTACAACAAGGCCACGGCGCTGGCCTATGTGATGGAGCAATGGGCGGTATCCCCCGAACATCTCTTTGCCATGGGGGACGGTCACAACGACCTCGATGTCTTTTGCCGTTTCCCCGGGGCCTATTTCGGTTGCCCTGCCGATGCGCATCCCGAAATCATCTCTTGGGTGCGGGCGCAGGGCGGTCATGTCTCGTCAGAACCCGGTGTGTGCGGACTCCTGAAGCGCTGGTTTGCGGAATGCGTGCAGCCCGCGGAGGAGAAAAGGGGCATAAAATGTCAGCAAATGTCTGTTTCGGCTTGACTTTTTAGTTAAAAAAGGTTTATATATTCCGCCGTAACGCACCCCGCGTTGCCGATCATTCTCCCAAAGAGAACTTAACTCCGAAATCATAAACCATTATGGGATCGCTTAAGAAGAGACGTAAGGCCAAGATCAACAAGCACAAGCGCAGCAAGCGCATGCGCCAGAACCGCCACAAGAAGCGTTTGCGTTACAAGTCCTAAGCTGCGCGCTTGGGCCACGTCCGCAAAGCGACGCTGTCTTTCCTCACGGTCTGCACCCGATTCGGGTTGCAGACCGTTTTTGTGCGCGAAAAAAGCGGCACTCCTTCTCGGGGTGCCGCTTTTTCAAGGGAATAAGGGGACTGTCAAATCAGCTCTTTCAGGCGGTTCACGGTGATGCCGGGCACAGTGATAAGGGTGCCGTCCGCCTTGCGGAGAATGGGGGAGCCGTCCTGCTCCACTCCCGCGAAATGACCACAGATGCGCTCTGTGTCTGTGATGGCAACCACAGGCTTGGGTTCCCCCCATGCAGCCTCCAGCATGGGCGTAATGGCCTCCAGACCGCCGTCCACGAAGTAGTGGAAGATTTCGGCGATGCTGTCGCCGAGGATGGTGCGGAACTTCTTGGCCGAGGGGCAGGGGGAGATGAGATCGGCGAGGCGCGTGGTGGGGTCCAGCGTGACACCCTCCAGCGGGCGGATGTCATTGTGCATGTTGAGGCCGATGCCGATGGAAGCCATGGTGGCAGAGGGGCGCTCGACCAGGATGCCCGCGAGCTTGGATTTGCCGACCAGCACGTCATTCGGCCAGCGCAGGCGCAGGCCGGGAATCTTGTATGCCTTCAGCGAGTCCATGATGGCGGCGCCGGCGACGAGGGGCAGGAGACCCCAGTGTCGCGTGGCCTTGGGGTCGATGGGAACATTGTAGGTAGCCCACAGGCCGCCGGTCGTGCCGAACCACTCACGGTTGAAACGGCCGCGTCCCTTGGTCTGGTGGTCGCAGCTCACCACGCTCCACGCCGGGAGTTTGCGCGCGACATTGAACGTAGATTCACACTCAGCCAGTTCCTGTACTTTCCAACGGATGTTCACGCTCTTATCTTACAACAGCTCCCGCGAGGCGTCTACCCCTTTTGACGGAAAAAATGTGAGCTTTTTGTAAAAAAATGACAAAAACAAGGGGGAAAGGCGGCACAAATCCCTGCTACCTCACAGATTTTCCACGATGCCGAGCACGGCGGGCGGGGCGGGGGTGGTCAAATCTCCTGCGAACCAGAGGAAGGGGCGTGTCAGCGAGAACAAGGGGGCCCCGCTGTCGGGGGAGGGGATATCAGCGGGCCTGTCCGCCTCCTCCGGCAGAACGATACTGAGGCTCTCCGCAAGGGCGTTGAGCGCAACCTTCTCCGAGGTGATAACGGAAAAGTCAGCCAATCGGATATCAAAGGGCGCGGTGACGCCCAGGGCTTGCAACAGGGACGCGCTGTCGCGGACACCGACAGAGAGGTGTAGCTTCGGCATTTCCACCGTGAGTTCCTGCGGGGTGCTTTCGGCCAGAGCGCGGCGGATGTCACTCAGTATAGAGGGATTCAGGGAGAGCGCAAAGTCGCGGACATTGCCTTGCGGCAACACGGCAACGAGGGCAGCATCGGCACGGCTGTTGTCCAACATCAGCGCGACGGCTTTCCATGATCCGTCCGCGGCCTCCGCGGTGCGGAATTGTCCGCAACGGCGCATCAGGCGCACGGCGGGTATACCGCCGTCGGCGTTCTCAAAATCGCCCGTTTTACTGTCTGCTGCATAGAACGGCACGCGAAAAACAGCGTTTCCCACGGTACGGGTTGCCATGAAGAAACGGGTGTCGGGGGATGTGTTGGCAGAATCGGCGGCAGAAAAGCCGAAGAAGGAGTTAAAGGTGCTGACGGCTTCCGGATAGTTGCTGCGGAACGGAAGCGGCAAGAGTGTTCCTTTTCCGTTAAAATTCGGCAAATCGGCGTCCATAGCCGATAAGAGATAGATTTCTGCCGTAGAGCTGTTCTGCGAGCTAAGTCCCAGCGCTTGAATCTGCTCGATAGCCGCCCCCTTGCTCAACGTTTCTATCTCATGCAACGCTGCTGTCATGGCGGCGGGGCAGACGTAGGTCACGGGGTATTCCGGCGTTTGCAGTGCCGTTTGCAGGAGCTTGATGGAGAAGGCATCGCTCACCAGTTCTCCCTCCGGCAGGGTAATGGCAGGCTCTTCCTCGGCAAACCACTCTTTCCACTCACCCTTCTTCAGCTGCGGCAGCAGCATCCCCACGGCAAAGCCGAGGAGCAGGGTGAGGATGGCGAGCTTGAGCGTTTGGCGGTTCATCAGGAATAGAGGGAGAGTTCTTCATCCAGCTTGGGGCAGGGGGCCACGCAGTAGCGCTCGCCCAGCTCCACGGTGGCGCGGTTGCCCAGCGAGTTGCGGAAGATGAGGTGCACGGGCGTCTTGCCGGGGTATTTCTGCAGCACGGTTTTGATGAGGTCGAGGTCGCCCGCATCGTGGCGCGCCGTGTTGAGCACGATTTCGTAGAAATTGCTCTTGGCTGCCCCGCCGTGGCGGCGCGTGCCGAGCTGCTCCACCTTGTTGGCGGACACCTTCTTGCCGCCCGTCTTCTCGTCGTCTGAGATGCGGGCGCGAATCTGCACGAAGTTGCCGACTTCCAGCAGGCCTTCGATTTTGGAGGCTTCATCGTATGCCTTGCCCCAGACGAGGCATTCACAGCTGCCCGTGAAATCTTCCACCGTGATGACGGCGAACTTTTGCCCGCTGCTCTTGCTGGCTTTGATGGAGACGGCGCGGAGCATGCCCGCGACATCCTGCACGCCGCGCAGCTCCTCCGCGTCCATGTCGGGCATGGCACCGATGCGGACAAACTTCGGGTTGTCGATGATGCCGCGCATGCTGTCCAGCGGGTTGCCCGTGAAGTACGCACCCGTCAGGAACTTTTCCTGGTCCAGACGCTCGCTCTTGGGCCACTCTTGGAGAATCTTGTCGCGCTCAGGGGTGACATCGGAGCTGGTCATGTCGAAGAGCGCCATCTGGCCGATTTCGTTGTCCTTGTGGACGGTGGAGGCACCGTTGAGGCACTGCTCAATGCTGTCGAACATCTGGGCGCGGCACTCGTGCATCCAGTCGAAGGCACCGCACTGCACCAGCACTTCAATCTGGTTGCGGCGCACGGCCTGCGGGGGAATGCGATAACAAAAATCTTCAAGGCTCTTGTAGGGCCCGTTCTTCTCGCGCTCCTCCACGATGACACGCACGGTTTCCGAGCTCATACTCTTCACCGAGGCGAGCCCGAAGCGCACGGCGAGCTTGCCGTTGGGCATGGTTTCGGGCTGGAACTTCACGGCGGAGTGGTTCACGCAGGGCCCCAGCACCTCGATGCCGAGACGGTTCACCTCCTGAATGTACACGCCGATTTTCTCGTTCGTGGATTCGTTGGACATGATGCCGCAGAAGAATTCCACGGGGTAGTGCGCCTTCAGGTACGCCGTCCAGTAGGAGATGTGGCCGTAGCAGGCGGAGTGCGACTTGTTGAAACCGTACCCTGCGAATTTTTGGATTTTATCGAAAATGGCGTTGGCGGTCTTTTCGTCAATTTGGTTGACATCCCAGCAGCCCTTCACGAAGCGTTTGCGCTGCTCCGCCATTTCCTGCATGTCCTTGTGGCCCATGGCGCGGCGCAGCAAGTCAGCACCGCCGAGGGTGTAGCCCGCGAGCAGCTTGGCGGCGGCCTGCACCTGCTCCTGATAAATCATCACGCCGTAGGTAATGCCCGAGACGGTCTCCAGCAGCGGGTGCTCGTACTCCGCTTCCTTGAGCCCCTTCTTCACGGCAATCATGTCGTCCATGAACTGCATGGCACCGGGGCGGTAGAGGGCAAGCAGGGCGATGATGTCTTCGATGTTGTCGATACCGTAGCGTTTGCAGGTGTCCACCATGCCGCCGGATTCCAGCTGGAACACGCCCATGGTCTCGCCGCGGTTGAGCAGCGCCAGCGTCTCCGCGTCCTGAATGTCCACGGAATCGTAGCGGAAGTTCGGCACGCGCCAGCGCACATAGCGTTCCGCATCCTTCATCACCGTCAGGGTCTTGAGGCCGAGGAAGTCCATCTTCAGCAGACCTGCGTTGTAAATGGCGCCCATGTCGCACTGGGCCACCACTTCGCCCTTGGGGTTGCTGAGGTCGTCGCGCGTGAGCGCCACGTAGTCATCCAGTGCGCGGTCACCGATGACCACGCCGGCGGCATGCATGCCCACGTTGCGGACGGTGCCCTCCAGCTTCTTGCCGAAGTCCCAGATTTCGCGGTAGGTCGGGTCGCCCTCCACGAGGTTGCGGAGGTCTTCGCTGGCCTTCCACGCGGTGTCCAGCGTCACACCGGGGCCGCTTTCAATGAGTTTGGCGATTTTATCGGAGTCCGCAAAGCTCATGTCCATCACGCGCGCTACGTCCTTGATGACGGATTTCGCGCCCATGGTGCCGTAGGTGATGATGTGCGTCACGGCGCGTTCGCCGTACTTCTGGCGCACGTATTCAATCACCTCGGGGCGGCGGCTCTGGCAGAAGTCGATGTCGATATCGGGCGGGCTGACGCGTTCGGGGTTCAGGAATCGCTCGAAGATGAGGCTGAACTTGAAGGGGTCGATGTTGGTGATTTTCATCACATAGGCCACCAGCGAACCGGCGGCCGAACCACGACCGGGTCCCACGGGGATGTCGTGGTCCTTCGCCCAGTTGATGAAGTCGGCGGTGATGAGGAAGTAGCTCGGGAAGCGGAGCATGTTGATGATGCTCAGCTCGTAGTCCAAGCGGGTGGAAAGCTCCTGCCAGCGTTCGGGGCTGACATCGGGGTAGCGCTCCTTCAGACCCTCGAAGCAGATTTTACGGAGGTACTCCTCGCGGGGCGAACCGTCGGGCGTGGCGAACTCGGGGTAACGTTCGGTGGAGGTGGAGTCCAGCTTGATGGAGGTGTTGCAGCGTTCCGCGATGACGTTCGTGTTCTCGTAAGCATCGGGGTACTCGGGGAAGAGGGCGCGCATCTCCTCCTCGCTCTTGAAGTACACGCTGCGGGGGTAGCGCATGCGCTTGCCGTCCATGCGCTTGTTGCCCGTGCCCACGCAGATGAGGATGTCATGCGCGTCGTAGTCGTCCTCCTTCAGGAAGTGGGCATCGTTCGTCACCACCAGCGGCACATCGTGCTTGCGGGCGAGACGCACCAGCTCGGGCGTACACTTGCGCTCCTCGGGCAGCTCGTGGTCCTGGAGCTCCACGAAAAGGTTGTCTTTGCCGAAAATGTCGCGCAGTTGCAGCAGAATCTCTTCGGCCTTCTCGGGCTCATCCTTGAGAATCCACTCCTGCATGGGGCCGGAGATACAGCCCGTGAGGCAGATGAGCCCCTTGCTGAACTCGCGCAGGGTGTCGTAGTCGATGCGGGGCTTGTAGTAAAAACCTTCCAAATGCCCGCGGGAGACGATTTTGATGAGGTTCGCCCAGCCGATGTTGTTCTCGCAGAGCAGCACGAGGTGGCAGTACTTCTGGCGGCCGGGAATTTGCTTCTTCACATCCAGCGGGGTGGGGGAGACATACACCTCGCAGCCGAGAATGGGCTTAAAAACGGGCTTTTTCTCATCGGGGTGCTCCTTGTTCCACTCCAGAATGCCCTTGTTGTGCTTCTTCACGTTCACCATGAACTCAATGGCCGCGAACACGTTGCCGTGGTCCGTGATGGCGACGGAGCTCATCCCCAACTCAGCGCAACGCTTGATGAGGTCCTTGGTGTGAATCATGCCATCGAGCAGGGAATACTCGGTGTGAACGTGGAGGTGGGTAAAGGCCATGGCTAACGCGAAAAGTATACACGAAACCGCGCGGAATGTCAGCAAAAAAGTCCGCCTTTGACAGGCTCTTATCCCCTGAAAAGGAAGTCACCCACGGGCCGAAGCCCGTGGGTGCCCAACTACCCTATGAATCGGACGCTTGCGCGCCCGGGAAGCAATTTTACGTCCGCTCCCGAAGACAGGTGCAATCTATCATGACGAGAGGGGAAGCGTCAAGCGTAAAATCAGGTATTTTGCAAAAAAGCGGTTTTTTAGCCGTTTTTTTGCGCTGTTAACAAGTCCTCCGCCCATGCAGCGGCGGTGGAGATGCACTTCATGCAGGGGCGGCCTTCGTAATAGGCCGCGGTGCGCTCTTCGGGGCGGGCCGGTTCCTGCTCGGGGGCAAGGTGCAGCAACTCGCGGCACTCCAGCGCGCCCATCTCCGCGCGGAAACGCTCGGCGAGCGAGCGCGTCAGGGTGTAGATGCGTTCCTTGCCCTCGGCGGTACCCTCCGTGTTGCCGTGGCGCCAGCCCGCTATCATGCAGAGCGCAGAGAACGCGCCGCAGGTGCCGCGCATGCGCCCCAGCCCCGCGCCGAAGGCGGAGGCGAGCCGCAGTGCCTCGGCTTCACTCAGGTGCAGCTCGGCGGCAAAGGGCGCCAGCACGGACTGCGCGCAACTGTAGCCGCGGTAGAAGTACGAAAGAGCCTGTTCGGAACGCGTGTTCATAAGAAAGAGTAGGCGTCAATATCGAGAGATACCGCTATTTCCTCACCAAAGTGTTGTTCGGCGATGACTCGGGCGCAGATGTCTGCCACCACGCGGGCGGAGGGGGAGCGGAAGGTGATTTGGTAGCGGAACTTGCCGTAGGCCTTGGCGATGGGGGCGGGCAGGGGCTCGCTCATGAGCACCTGCGGCGGCAGGGCTTGTTGCAAGTGGCGGTAGAGGGTGCCGACGGAGAGCTGCGCCAGCTCCTCCTGCTCTGCGCGGACGGTGAGCACGGCCATGTGGCAGTAGGGCGGGAACTGCATCTGCTGACGCAGAGCCAGTTCGGCTTCCGCAAAGCCGTCCGTATCGTGGCGGCGGGCGAACTGAATCGCGTCCGCCTGCGGGTTATAGGTCTGGATGATGACCTCGCCGTCCAGCTCGCCGCGGCCGGCGCGCCCCGCTACCTGCGTCAGCAGCTGGAAGGTGCGTTCGGCGGCGCGCGGGTCCGGCACGCTGAGACCGAGGTCGGCGTTGAGCACGCCCACCAGCGTCACACCGGGGAAATCCAGCCCCTTGGAAATCATCTGCGTGCCCAGCAGAATGTCCGTGCGGTGCGCGCGGAAATCCTCGAGAATGTCGCGCAGCGCGTTCTTGCGCGCGGTGACATCCGCATCCACGCGTTGCAGGCGTGCCTGCGGGAAACAACGCCGCAGCACCATCTCCACCTTCTGCGTGCCGTAACCCTCCAGCAGAATACCCGCGCTGTGACATTCGGGGCAACGCTTGGGCACCACCTCGCGGTGTCCGCAGATGTGGCAGATGAGGCGGTTCTCCGTGGCGTGGAAGGTCATGGGCACGGCGCAGTCGGGGCAGTCAGCGGTGTAGCCGCAGTCGGGGCATTGCAGGGCGCGGGCGAAACCGCGGCGGTTGAGCAGCAGAATCACCTGCTGCCCCTCGCGCAAGCGGTCGTCGATGGCCACGCGCAGCCGCTCGCTCAGGATGCCGAGGTTGCGCTTATCTTTGGGTTCGGAACGCATGTCCAGCACGCGGGTGAGGGGCAGGCGTTGGCCGTCGGCGCGGTGGTCAAGGCGCACGCAGTCATACTTGCCCGTCTGCACGTTGTACATCGTTTCCAGAGAGGGGGTCGCGCTGCCGAGGACGACCGTCGCCCCCTCCATCTTGGCGCGCAGCACAGCGAGGTCGCGGCCGTGGTAGCGGGGGCTATTCTCCTGCTTGTAGGAGGAATCGTGCTCCTCGTCCACGATGATGAGGCCGAGATTCTGCACGGGGGCGAACACCGCGGAACGCGGGCCGATGGCAATGCGGGCGCGCCCGCGGTGAATGGCGTGCCACTCATCAAAGCGTTCGCCGTCGCTCATGGCGCTGTGGAGAATGGCCACCGCGCCCTCCAGCGCGGCAAAGCGGCTCTTGAAGCGCGCCATGGTCTGCGGGGTGAGGGAAATCTCCGGCACGAGGATGAGTACGCCCTTGCCCTCGTCCAGCACATGCTGCGCGGCTTGCAGGTAGACCTCCGTCTTGCCGCTGCCCGTCACGCCCTGCATCACGAGGGGCTTGGGGGAGTGTGTCGTACACGCCGTCAGCACGGCTTTCAGCGCGTTTTCCTGCTCGGCGTTGAGGGTGAGCGGGGCGCTGGGGGCAAAGCTCTCGCCTGCGGCGGGGTCGCGGTGTACCTGCTCCTCCTCGATGCGCACATAGCCCGCTTTCTCCAACGCGCGGCAGGGGGTGAGCGCCGAGCTGCCGCCGAGGTCGGCCAGCGGCTCGCGCTTCGTCTCGCTTGCGTGCAGGTAGCGCAGGATGCCCGCTTGGCGCGGAGCGCGCTTGTTGAGCTTGTTGAGCGTGTCGTCATCGGGCCATTGTTGCAGGACGATGACTTTCCTAACCTTTTCCTCGTGCCGTTCGCGGCGCACGGGTTCGGGCACGATGCAGCGTATCATCTGCTCCACGGGCACGGCGTAGTAGCGCGCGGCCCACTCCGCAAGGTCCATGAGGGCAGGGGACACCACGGGTTCATCGTGAATGAGGCGCAGGAGCGGTTTCAGCCGTCCGCCGAACTCCGGCGTGCTGACCTGCAACACCGTGCCTGTGGTGCTGCGGTTGCGCAGCGGCACCTCCACGCGCGAGCCGCGCGTTACGCCCTCCATCCCCGCGGGAATGCCGTAATCCAGGACCATGTCGTTGAGCCCGTCCACGAGCACGCGGGCGGCCTGCAAGCCGCCCGGAATGTCCGCATCGCTGAACAGGCCCTGTTGCATGGTGCAGGGATTTTTTTCAGAAATCAGGCTTCCTCTCGGGAAAGAATGTGGACAACGACCTTGATGCCCTGCTTTTCACCCGCCGCCTTGGCCAGCGAGCGGATGGCGGAGGCCGTCATGCCGTTGCGACCGATGACACGGGCAACATCTCCTTGGTCGAGCAACAGGCGGAAGCGCACGCTCTCGCCGTCCTCCGTCTGCGCTACGCGCAGTTCCGCCGTATCGGGGTGCTCGATGAGGGGAGACACCACGGCGAGCAGGTATTTGCCGATAGATTCGATAAGCTGTTGCATCGTGCTTTCAGTCTAGCGGATGGACGTGCAGCTGTCAAAGCGAAAGTTCGTTCCGCGCTCAGCGTTTGCGGCCGCCGAGCGCTGCGGCCAAGCGCTTGGGGAACATGGCCACGATTTGTTTTTTGCTCGGCCCGATGTAGACGCGCTTGTAAGGATTGGCGTGCGGCACGGCGCAGATGAAATGAGGCAGTTGGAAGAGCGCCCATTGCCACTTGGCAACGGGCTTGTCGTGCTTCATCGCACGCTTCACAAAGCCCACACAGGCGTTCAGCGCAAGGCGCAGAGCACCGCAAATGCCGGGTATCTCGCGGCACATCCGCACCAGCTTCTCAATCTGAGCGGCCGCTTTGCGGCGTTTCTCCGGCGACATCTGAATGACCTCCAGACAGTGCCATGCCAACATGGCCGCCATCATGCGGTGAAAATCCGCATCCTCGCGGCAGCGTTCGGAGAGCTTGTCCCATGCACGGGCATGAATCTCAATAATCTCGTGGCGGTATACTTTCCAAAACCCGGTTGAAAAGCCGCCCTCTTCAAAATGCACCACGACATCATCCTGCATCAGCGGTGCGCCGAAGGCACGCATGATGTCATTCATCATCTGGCAATCCGCCGCGCTGCGGAACCCCGCTGCATCGTAGCCGTGCACGGCATGATAAGCCTCCGCCGAGGCAAAGTAGGCTTGGTGGCAGCCGAGCTGGTCCCACCATGCGCGCAGCATCGTGGGGCGATACACCCATTGCGAGCCTTCTACCGTGTGGCAGAGCGCCGCACCGCAGGAGGCGGCTACGCGGCCTTCCGAAATAGGCCGCACCAGAGGGGCTAAATCCTGCTCTGCGTATCGGTCACCTGCATTCAGGAATGCGAGCACTCGACCGCGGGCCAGCTCAATGCCCTTGTTCATGGCAGGGTAAATGCCGCCGTCCTTTTCAGAGATATAGGCCTCAATCCGGCCCGCTGCCTTGGCTTCCGCCAACCACTCCGGCGTGCCGTCCGTGGAGGCTCCGTCCACAATCAAATGCTCAATTTTAAGACTGCCTAAAGCTTTCTGAGCCAAGACAGATTCCACCGAACGTTGAACGTCAGGCAGCACGTTCATGCACACGGTGATGACCGTTAAATCGTAAGCGGAATCAGGAGTCATGGATATAACGGAGGTTAAACAGCGGCGAGACTATAACCGCAGGGCCCTTAAAAAGCAAGCGAAATCAAACAGCCTGATGCTGTGCTGCATCAGGCTGTGTCGAAAAAAAGGATGACGGGAAGCTTACTTCTTGAGCTGAAGAGCAGGCTTCGTCACCTTGAGACCCTCGGCGTCCAGCGTGGCGGCGGGCTTGGTGACCTCCACGGAGGGGGCTGTGGCGGCGTTCTTAGCGGCCTCAACGGCAGCCTTAGCCTCACCCACCTTGGCGGCAGCACCGTCCTTGGCGGCGGCAGCGGCACCCGTCACCTCGTCCACCTTGGCGGCAGCGGCATCCTGCGCGGCCGTCACCTTGTCCTGCACGCCCTGCTTGGCAGCGGCGGCGGTGTCCTCGGCGCTCTTCTTAGCCTCGGCAATCTTGTCAGCAGCGGTAGGGCCTTCGGCCTTCTGCACCTCCACGGCGGGCTTCGTGATCTTCACACCCGTGGCATCTGCCGTCACGGCGGGCTTCTTGAGGTTCACCTTGGGCAGGGCGGCGGAGGCGGAAAGTGCACCCGCAGCGCACACGAAAGCAATCATCAGCGTCTTGTACATGGTATTCAATATGGTGTTGTGTGATAAGAACCGCCCGAACGGCGGCGCGGGGATGATACACCAATGAGCCCCATTTCGCAAGTTCTCTTTTGCCGCGCTTGCCATGCGCGCGTCTATTTGGTATCATGCGGGGCATGAAGTTTCTCATCACCGCCGGTCCTACGCGTGAAGCGCTTGACCCCGCCCGCTATATCACCAACCGCTCCTCGGGGCGCATGGGCTACGCACTGGCGGGCGCGGCGAAGCACGACGGGCATGAGGTGATTCTCATCTCCGGCCCCACCGCGCTGGATGTGCCTGCGGGTGTGGATTTCATTCACGTAGAAAGCGCGCAGGAGATGTATGAAGCCGTGCGCGACATGGTGAAGTATGCCGATGTGGCCATTCTCTGCGCCGCCGTGGCGGACTACCGCCCCGTGGCGTACAGCGAGCAGAAAATCAAGAAGGACGGCGAGCGTCTCATCATCGAGCTGGAGCGCACGCCCGATATCCTCGGCAGCATGCGCGATGTCTTCGGCTTCACCGGCACGCTCATCGGTTTCGCCGCCGAAACGCAGAATGTGGAGGATTACGCCCGCGGCAAGCTGGAGCGCAAGAAGTGCGACTTCATCGTGGCAAACGATGTGTCGCGCTCGGACATCGGCTTTGACTCCCGCGAGAACGAAGTGGCCCTCGTGTTCCCCGACCACACGGAGTATTTGGAGAAGGACACGAAGGAGCACATTGCCATGCACATCATCGAACACGCTACCATCATCCGCCGATGACCGTCACCATGGAAATGCTCGGCTGGGGCGAGGATTTCGCCTCCGCCTACGCCGCCCTCGGCCACCCTGAGTGGTACCCCGCTCGCATCATCCGCGAGACGAAAATCAATTTTACCGTCATCGCCAAAGGCAAGGGCGACCATGAGGTCGTGCTCTCCGGCAAGGTGTGGCACGAGGCTGTCTCCGATGCTGACCTGCCGACCGTGGGCGACTGGGTGGTCGTGGACCCCGGCGAGGGCAAGGACCTGCCTGTCATCCGCGCTATGCTGCCCCGCCGCAACCGCTTTTCCCGCAAAGCCCCCGGTCGCTCCTGCGCGGAGCAGGTCATCGGCTCCAACGTGGACATGGTGGTCGTTATCACCGATGCGGGGGAGGACTACAACCTCCGCCGCATGGAACGCTACATGACGCTCATCCGCAAGAGCGGCGCGCAGCCCGTGGTGCTTGTCAACAAGGAGGACGAAGCCGATGCGGAGACGATGCAGCGCATCCTCGGCGAAATCCGCGCGCTGGGGGAGGGTATCGAGGTGTACCCCATTGCCGCGCAGTGGAAAAAGGGCTATCCCAAGTATCTCCGCCGCGTGCCGAAGGGGAAAACAATCACCGTGGTCGGCTCCTCGGGCGTAGGCAAGAGCACTTTCGTGAATTCCCTGCTCGGCGATGAATGGCTGGAGACGGGGCATGTCAATGCCGTGACGGGCAAGGGTCGCCACACCACCGTGGCGCGCGAGCTGGTGGTGCTGCCGGGCGGAGGCGTGCTCATCGACAATCCCGGCATCCGCGAAATCCACATGTGGACGGACGCCGCCACTCTGCGCGCGGAGTTCAACGACCTCACCGAGTTGGCATCCCAATGCCGCTTTGCCGATTGCTCCCACCGCAAGGACGCGGGCTGCGCCATCCGCGCTGCGCTGGAGAACGGCACGCTCTCTGCCGAGCGTTACGAGCATTTTCTCAATCTCGACGCCGAGATTGCCGAGCTGGAGCGCCGCAATGAGAAGCGCCAGATGACCCTCGAGCGCGTCACTAAGCGCGAGAAGCGCCACGTGCTGCGCAACCGCGACGACCGCGAGGACCACCTCCGCGACCTGCACCCCAACCGCCGCCGATAATTAGCTTTACCTCAGCGCAGCCACGCGAGAAACTCCTTGTTGCCCTCCATTCCTTTGATGGGTGAGTCTGCAACCCCCATCCATTCGCGGTGGAGTTCGTTCACCACGAAGTCGTGGATTTTGTCCACGGCGCGTTGGTGGAGGGCAGGGTCGCGGACGATGCCGCCCGCGCCGATGTCCTCGGGCTGAAGCTCGAACTGGGGCTTGATGAGCACCAGCAGATCGCCGCCATCCTCCAGACAGTCGTAAGCCGCAGGGAGAATCTTGGTGAGGGAGATAAAGGAGACGTCGCTCACGATGAGCTGCACCTTCTCGCCGAGGTCGGCGGGGGTCATGTAGCGAGCGTTAAACTGCTCTTTGACGATGACGCGCGGGTCGTTACGCAGCTTCCAGACCAGCTGGTTGGTGCCGACATCTACCGCATGCACGCGCAGCGCGCCGTTTTGCAGCAGGCAGTCCGTGAAACCGCCCGTGGACGAGCCGATGTCGAGGCAGATTTTTCCCTCCGCTTTCACGGGGAAGGCGGCGAGCGCGCCCTCCAGCTTCAAACCGCCGCGGCTGACGTACTTGGGCTTGTTCTTGACCGTGATGGGCAGGGAATCATCCACCTTGGTGCCGGGCTTGGTGACGGGTTGCCCCTTCACCAGCACCTCACCCGCGAGGATGAGGCGCTGCGCCTGTTCCCGCGAATCACAAAGCCCCTGAGAGGCCACCAGAACGTCTAAGCGCTGCTTCGGCATGAGCTGTCAGCAAAGTTAATTAACGACGGCGAGCGCCGCGGCGTTGCCCGGGCATCACAATGGAATCCGAATCCGGGGCCAACAGATGGGCGGGGACGTCATCTGAGGGTGCGCCTTCCGTGGGAAGATAGGCAGGCTGCTGCCGCTTGAAGAAAGAGCGGCGCTGCGGAGCCGGATTCGCAGGCTGTTTCTGCGCCACCACGGGCTTGGGCTCGGGCTTCTTGACCTCAGGCTTGGGGGCGGGAGCCACAGCCTTCACCTCAGGCTTGGAAAGCGCAGGCTGCTTCTGTTCTACCACAGGCTTGGGCTCGGGCTTCTTGACCTCAGGCTTGGGGGCGGGGACCTCAGCCTTCACTTCGGGCTTGGGTAGCTCGGGCTGCTTCTGTTCCACCACAGGTTTGGGCTCGGGTTTCTTGACCTCAGGCTTGGGGGCGGGAGCCTCGGCCTTCACCTCAGGTTTCGGCAGTTCGGGCTGCTTCTGTTCCACCACAGGTTTGGGCACGGGCTTCTTGACCTCAGGCTTGGGGGCAGGGGCCTCGGCTTTCACCTCAGGTTTCGGCAGTTCGGGCTGCTTCTGTGCCACGACGGGTTTGGGCTCGGGTTTCTTGACCTCGGGCTTGGGGGCAGGGGCCTCGGCCTTCACCTCAGGTTTCGGCAGTTCGGGCTGCTTCTGTTCCACCACAGGTTTGGGCTCGGGCTTCTTGGTCTCCGGCTTCGGCAGCGCGGGCTGTTTCTGAGAGATGAGAGGCGCGGTTTCGGGCTTCTTCACCTCGGGAGCGGGGGCAGGGGGCGGCTCGGGGAGCTTCACCTCCGGCGCAGGAGCGGGCGTGGGTTCAGGCTTCTCGATGACGGGAGCCTGGGCCGGTTCGGGCTTGGGCTGATCAACCACAGGGGCAGGCTTGGGTGCCGGAGCGGCGACAGGAGTAGGCGGAGTAAAGCGTTGGATGCGGGCACGACCGTCAGCAACGTCCGTAGCCTCTTCGCAGGAAACGAAGGTAAGCGCCGTAGCGGCAAGGGCAAGAATATGTGTCTTATTCATGTTGTGGAGAGAGGAAAGAGAGAAGTAACTGACCCCGCCCATGAGGCGAAACAGAAAGCAACGGTCAGGATGGCCATGAAAAGGAAGAGCGGGTCCCTCTTAGCGGGGAGCTTCTCCTCCGAAGGCGAGGCAAACAGGGCGCGCAACGCGACGAAAGCGGCGGCGCACCACAGAAAGAAGTAGAGGTTGGACCAGAACGGTGCCGCAAAGGGCGCTGCGGCCTCCGGAGATTGCTCCTGCAGGGCGCGCAGACCATAGAAGACGGACTGCGGCAACACGGTGAGCAGGGAGAACTCCGGGCGCAGTTTGCGGTTGGTATAGAGACGCATCCACACGACAGCCCACAAGCCCAGCGCCAGCGCAGCGGCGGCTGCGAGCTGACACGCCCCGCTGAGCAGCAGCGGCACGTTGTTGAGCGCCAGCGCCAGAGGCGCGGAGGCGTAGATATAGTGCAGACGTTTCATCCCTTCTTCAGATGTCGGCCTCAGCCGACCCAGTTCCAGGTAATCGGCACCTCGATGTCAGGGTGCAGGCTTCGCATGGCAGGGCTGCCGAGTGCGCATTGGATGAGGGCCTCCTTGTGCGGAGTATCGGCGGGCAGGGGGACGGTGATTTCCGTCTCAATGCGGGCAATGCGGCGGGGATTCGCGTTCATCACCTTGCTCACCGTGATGGTGAAACCCGTGATGTCCACGCCGTGCTCCTCGGCATAAATGCCCATGATGGTGGCCATGCAGCCGGCCATGGCGGAGCACATCAGGTCCGTCGGGGAAAAGGATTCTCCTTTGCCGTGATTATCCACGGGGGCATCGGTGCAAACGGTAGCGCCCGAGGGACCGTGCTGCAACTCGGTGTGCAGACCGCCTTGATAGGTCATCTTACATTGAACTGCCATAATGCTGCTATCCTACGCGCCGCCGCGTGATGAGTCAAGGGAGAAGTCCGAATTCAGAAGTCCGAAAACGCGAAAATGTCACAGAGAAAGGCGAAGAATCTGCACGGGGGCAGGGCTCGCCTTCAGGGGGAGCCTCTCGGCAGAAGCGCCGACGCGAAGAAAGAAGCGGCCCGAACGCGGCAAGGCAAGGCGTGCGAATCGACGCACGTCATCCTGCTCCGTGGGCAAAAAATCCTGCGAAACAAGCTGTTCGTCCTCCGTCTCCACGCGCACGGGCAAGGGCTCACTCGGGCGCGTTTCGCAGTCCACCATCAGACGCTGCTGATCAGCCACCGCGCCTGCGCGTGCGTACCAATCCCGAGCCAGCTCGGCATAGCGAGCGGAAACATCCTCTGCAGGTAAGCAGCGTTCATCCATCGCGTAGGCCGGCAGAAACACCTCCGTCCCCACAGGTGTCAGCGCCTGAATGCGCTGTTGCGGGGACTGCGGGTCGAGCATGCCTATATTCTCCATCACCCACGGCGTATTAAAATCATGCTCCGCGTACTCAATCATGTGCCACGCCCCCTCGAACCACGCCTCCGCCCATGAGTGATTACCGCGAATGTGGTTCCACGTCAGCACCCCGACCATGCGGGCCGGAATACCCACCGAACGCAGCGCACAAACCAGCAGGATACTCTGGCCCGTGCAGGACACCTTGCGCTCTGCCAGAGCCTCGAGCACATTCATGGCCGGCTTGCTGCGCTCAATGGAATAGTGTACCCCCGTCGCCTCGGGCAAGCCACCCGCCAAGGCCAACACCGCCTCGCGGGCGCTGCCGCAGTCCTTCACAAGTGCCTCAGCGATAGGCGTCAGGACAGGCCGCCAATCACAGGCCTCTTCCTGCGCCACGCGGTCAGGCTGCACAGCCTCCTGCACCAAGGCCGCCGGCACCCCCTGCGACCACGGAAATTCCGCCGCCGCCAAGGGCAGGGCGCATAAAAGCAGCAGCATGGAGGAGAGCAGGGGTGCCATGCTGAATTTTCTACCATATAGGCCCCTGCACCGTCAAGTTCAAGTCCGAAGGAAGAAGTCCGAAGGGGCTTGACGAGAGGCCCGGCTGTTTGTATATTGAATGCGCAGCACCCGTGGAGCGGCGGCGCAAGCCGCTCCATGCGTAGCGCCTGCGCGGCGAATCGGCAACGCATGCGGCATCTGCGAAACATCCTGCAGCACCTTGGTCGGTCGTCGGCACCAAAAGCCCACCGCTTACCATCTTGTTGCGGGATTTTTTTGATGCGCGAGAATCGAAAATCGGTGTGCAACTGTACGGGTGAATGACTCCGTGCGATTCTCGCGAGAATCAAAAATTGCCGTACAAATACCCGCGGCATTCGCTCCGTGCGATTCTCGCGTGGTTTTCGTGAAGGCGATTTACGCAATGCCGTTTAAGTGTGCCCATTGTCGCAGCGTGGCGTATTTCACAAAATGTAATGCAAAGATCCGCTTGCGCGGATTTTTTCCTGGCGGCTCTCAATCCGCGGTATGTAATGCAAAGATCCGCTAAAGCGGATTTTGCATTACATATATTATGCGTAGTTGTAAATATCGGGAATACCGCCACTCCTAAGGGGCGTGATGCGGGGACGGATAATCCCCTGCTGCGGCAAAAAGACGCACACACGGAGAATGAGCTTGAAACGCGACGAAGGCGTTGCTAGAATGGCGGGCGCGTATGAGTAGTATGGTAGTCGCTGAGCATCTGCACAAAGCATTCGGTCGTTTCACCGCGGTGAAAGACGCCTCCTTTACCATCGAGAAAGGAGAAATCGTCGGCTTTCTCGGGCCGAACGGCGCGGGCAAGACCACGACCATGAAAATGCTCACGGGCTACCTGCCCCCCACGGCCGGCACAGCCTGTATTGCAGGCTACGACATCATTGACAACCCGCTGGAAGCTCGCCGCCACATGGGCTACATGCCCGAGAACGTGCCGCTGTATGAAGACATGCGCGTGTACGAGTACCTGGAGTACCGCGCGCGCCTCAAAGGCATCTGCGGCAAGTCCGTGCGGCAGCAAATCGGCCGCGCCATGGAACTTTGCGGGCTGGAGGAACGCCACCGCCACATGATTTCAACCCTCTCCAAGGGCTACCGCCAGCGCTGCGGCCTGGCCGACGCCCTGCTCGGCGAGCCTGATCTGCTCATCCTCGATGAGCCGACCAACGGCCTGGACCCCAACCAAATTCGCCAAATCCGTGAGCTGATTCGCTCTCTGGCCGAGCACCACACCGTCATCCTCTCCACACACATCCTCAGCGAAGTCGAGATGATTTGCGGCAAGGTAATCATCATCGACCAAGGCGACATCAAGGCCGCCGACACCCCGGCTAACCTCACCCGCGGACTGCGCGCCGCCGGCCGCGTCTCCATCGAATACAAGGGCGAGCTGGAGCCCGTCGTGCAGGAGCTGGAGGCCTTTGCTCCCGTCAAGAAGGTCATTGTCGAAGGCACCCTGCCCGGCGGCTGGCAGCGCCTCATCGTGCGCGCCGAACCCGGCACCGACACACGAGAGAAAGCCGCGGCCGTCATTGCCGCCCACGGCTATCCCATGCGCCACATCTACCGCCACATCCCGAGTCTTGAGGACGTGTTCGTCGAGATGACCCGCCGAGACTGACCCCTTACCTATATTAGTATATATAAGCCCTTTCATTCTTCCGCACCATGGCAGAAAGCAAACCTCAACCCATCAAGCGCACGCGCAACTGGCTCGCCACGCTGCGCACCATCTTCGCCAAGGAGCTGCGCAGCTACCTGCTCACCCCCTTCGGCTGGGTGATTCTCGCCTGCACCATGGCCCTGCAGGGCTTCTGGCTGCAGGCGGTCATCCAGACCATGAGCAAAGCCAGCGGCGAAGGCGTGATGTACTACCTGCTCAACAACATCAACTTCTGGTTCTACTTCATCTTCATCTTCCCGCTCATCACCATGCGCTCCATGGCGGAGGAAGAGCGCCTCGGCACCATGGAGGGGCTGCTCACCGCCCCTGTTACCACCACGCAAATCGTTCTCGGTAAATACTTTGCCGCCCTGCTCTTCTACATCGTGCTCTGGCTGCCGTTGCTGCTCTACCCCACCATGAGCGAGCTGGGTAACTGGTACACCCAGCTGCGCTACGGCATCGCGCCCGAGGGCATCATCGAATACCACCCGGCGGACTGGTTCGGCCCCATCACCATCCTCGGGCTCTCCGGCACCTTCTTCATCGCGCTGGGCATCCTCTGTTCCTCGCTCACGCGCAGCCAGATTATCGCCGGCATCATCTGCATCTGCTTCATGATTATGTACTACTTCATGGGGCGAGCCACAGAGCTGTGGGGAGAGTTCCCCGCGGCGCCCGCCTTCCACTATCTCTCCTGCAGCGAGCAAATCAGCGCCTTCTCCCGCGGGCTGGTGGACACGCGTCCCGCCGTGCTCTACCTCTCCATGGCCGTCTTTACCCTCGCGCTCACCGTGCGTATCGTAGACTACCGCCGCTGGCACCGCTAACCCCTCCTCCCATTCCCCCATGAGTAAGAACACCTACAAGGGACACCCCGAGGCGCGCCGCATCAAAGGCAAGCCTCTCGCCTGGGTCAACCTCATCCTGCTGGCCGTCATCGTCATCGCCTGCAACTATATCGGCTGCCACGAATACGCTCGCCACGACCTGACCGAAGAGCAGCGCTACACCATCTCCGAGCGCACCGTCCACGTCCTGCAATCCGAGCGCATGCAGCAGCGCCGCACCCCCGTGCGCATCATCTTCGCCTTCAAGCGCAGCACGCCCAACTACTCCCGCATGCGCTCCCTGTTGGAGGAATACGCCCGCTACGGCAAAGGCAAAATCGAGGTGGAGTGCTTCGACCCCATGCGCCAACCCAACCGAGCCCGCGAAATCTCGCAGATTTACGGCGTGGACTTCAACCAGAACCTCTGCGTCGTCGACGCACGCGAGAACCCCAACATAGCCCTCAACACCTTTGAAGAGAGCCAAAGCGACCGCAAGCACGTGCGCATGCGCCCCGGCACATCCTTCGTCAAATACGAAACGCTGCCGGATGAAAGCCGCCGCGCCGTGGCGCTCATGATGGACGAAGTCGTCTGCGGCGCGCTGACGGAAGCCATTGAAGGCGACATGCGCCGCATGTACGTCGTGGAGGGCAAGGGCGGCGTCTCCCGAGACGACCAGAGCCTGCTGGAGTCCATCGGCCGCATCACCACCTCGCTGAATATTCAGCTGGCCTGGGCCAATATTGCCGACGGCGCGCTGCTGCCCGAGGATGCCGAGGGCCTCATCATCATCTCCCCCGCCACCGACTTCACGGAGGAGGAGATGGGCACCGTCCGCGAATTCTGGGAACGCGACGGACGCCACGCCCTCTTCGTGGCCCTCAACCCCGCCAATGAGAAACTGCCGCGCCTTTACCGCTTCCTGCGCGAGCAAGGTGTGCGCCCCAACAGCGACCGCGTGCTGCTGCGCGACCGCAAACGTGCCTACTACGATATCTCGGCCGTCTTCCCCAAGGGCCTCAACTGCACCAAGAGCTTCTGGAACGGCTCCACGCACGTGGACGGCCAGTGCATGTCGCTCACCCTTGAACACGGTGATGAGAACGAGGCCGCTCTGCGCCGCCTCACGGCCTACCCGCTGCTCATGACCACGCCCGACTACTACGGCGAAACGCGCAGCGAGCTCGAGCCGAGCTTCAACCCGCAGGAGGATTACGCAGGCCCGCTCTGCCTTCAGGCTGCCGTCACCCGCGGCAACCCCAAGGACCCGAACAACCTCTCCACTCTCGTGGTGCTCGGCAGTACGGACATTCTCGGCGAGGACAACGCCCGCACGGAGCAGCGCGACTACATGCACACCCTCTGGGCTTGGATGAGCCACCGCCCCGAATACGCCGGCAAGAGCGCCCGCCAGGACCTCACCATGAAGATTGACCTCAACCGCCACACCCGCCGCGCTGTGGAATATCTCACGCTGCTCATCATGCCCGGTTTTGCGTTACTCATGGCTTTCATGCTCTGGAACATGCGCCGACGCTAAGCCCGACAACCCACCCCTGCCATGCGCCTTCTTCGCACCATAGTTCTGTTCCTGCTGGCCGCGGGCGCCATCAGCCTCTGCGCCGTTCTGGCCACGGACGGCAATCTGGCCCGCGTCACCGGCTGGTATCATTTCGATGAAGGAATGCCGCTTTTCGGCCGCGAAAACTCCGCCCGACCGGACGACGTGACATGGATGCGCATCGCGGACCTGCACGACACCATTGAATGTGAGCGCGATGATGCCGGCAATTGGTGGATTATCAAGCCCTTCCGCGACCGCATGTCCCCCGCCGCCGTGCGTGAGATTCTGCGTTTCACGGCAGAGGCCAAGGTGTTGGAAACCCTGCCCAACAACAGAACGACGCGCCGTAATATGCGCGAATACGGCGTGGAGACTAATCCCGTCACCATCACGCTCAAGGTGCCGGACGGCGAAGGCAAAGATGAACTGACCGCCGTGGCCCGCTACACTCTCGGCAATGCCTCCCCGTGGCTCGCGGACGCAGGCAACGGAGAGGACGTCATCCCCACCACCTACCTGCGCACCGACTTTTACGGGCGCGACAAGCGCATCCACGTCGTCAGCGGCAATATCCAAAAGCTCTTCAAGGACGGGCTGGAAGCCCTGCGCGACCCGCATCCCCTGCTCTTCGACCCCGACTCCCTGCGGGATATTACCATCACTCCGGCAGAAGAATCCGCTAAGCCCCTGCATCTGCGCCGCCTCAGCAGCGAGGCCGCTTGGACCATCACCGCCCCCGTCATCACCGCGGCGGATGAAGACAAAGTGAACACGCTGGTGCAAAACCTCATGAATATCGCCGCCGTTCGTGTCGACGATGCAGCGGATATCACTCTGCCCGCAGCCCCCCTGTATCGCATTCAGCTGCAATGCGAAGGCAGCGACACGCCGCAGGAAATCACCCTCTACCCCGCCTTTGAGGACGCTGAGGCCGAGCAGCGCCTCTGCTACGCCACCGTCAACAATCGCCCCGTCGTCTTCACCCTGCAGGCAGCCCGCAAGGTACACCGCAAGGGCAGCTACGCAGCCCTGCTCAACGCCGCCACCGAACTGCCCGTGCTGCCTGACAAAGCGCTCGCTCAGGTTCGCATGAGCCGCAGCACAATCTACACCGACGAGTTGGACCTTACGCTGCCTGCCCTGCGATCCCTGCGTTTGGCGGACATCGACCCCAAGGACATCTCCCGCGTGGCCCTTGTTTCGCCGGCGAACGGTGCCTCCCTGCGCCTGCGCCTCATCCCCGGCGATGCAGACAATCAGGTGGAGGACACATGGCTCTATTCCGCCCCGCAGCAGAGCCGCCGCCACGGCACAGCGGAGAACGCTACCGTGCGCAACTTCCTCAAATCTATCTCCTCCATCCCCGCGGAGGAAGTCGTGGCCGATGCCCTGCCCGGCGAAGACATCCGCACCCTGCGCGCGCTCTACGGGCTGGACCGCCCCACCTATCTCCTTTTCCTGCAACCCAACCCCTGCGCTGTGCGCGCCACCATCTTCGGGCAGGATTTGCCGCTGGTGAAGGATCGCCGCCCCCGCACCTTTGCCGTCTCTCGCGCGCAGAACCCCGCTACAGGCAAGCTTGCCTGGTTCGGCGCCGAGCTGGGTTCGGACTCCGTCTGCCGCCTCAGCCCCAAGTTTACCCGCCTGCTCTCCCTGCGCGCCGAGAAGTGGAAGAACCGCTCGCTGGCGGACTTCCCCATCTCTTCCGTGCGCCGGCTCACGCTGGATTACCAAGAGGCCCCGCTCGTGCTGGACTACGACTACATCGGCGAGAGCTGGACCGGCAAGCTCAAGGACGAGGACGTGACACCGCGCATCAACCCGCACCGCGCGGAACACTACCTGCGCCGTCTGCAAAAGCTCAAGGTCGCTCAGTGGTTGGAGGCAGATGATCCCGATGCGCTCGCTGCGCTGGAGAAGCCCGTCTTTGCGGTGAAGCTGGAGCTGGAAATCACGGACTACTCCGACGCCGAAGCCACCGTTATCGAAGCGCAGGAGTCCGCCGCCGCAGAGGGCAGCGATGCGGAGTCCATGCTTTCCGCAGCCGATGCGGAGGACCAACGACTGCGCGACCTTGCGCTGGCCGAGCGCCGGACGCATGCCGAGACACGCACCCTGCAAATCTCCCCCTCGGACTACGACTCCGACACGCCCTATTTCTACGGCCGACTGGTGGAGACCGGGGAGCTATTCATCCTCAACTTTGAAGATGCGCAGGGGCTCGCCGGTGACATGCTGGACATGTAATTTTCCTTGCGTGCGCGCGCAAACTATGTTTGAATGAGCGCACGCAACGCCACAGTGGCGGAATGGTAGACGCAGGAGACTTAAAATCTCCCGGCTTTCGGGCTGTACGGGTTCGAGTCCCGTCTGTGGTAGGAGCTGCACCGTCGGTGCACATCAAAAAGCCTTGGAAAATGCAGATTTTCCAAGGCTTTTGCATTACCGTTCGTACGAGTGGGGGGTACAAAATGGGGTACAATGTGGGGTACGGAATTTATTTCCTACCACCACACAAGGAAATGCGTTGACAAGTCCGCCGCCCCTGCTAAAATGAGAGCGACATGATGAGGATTTCCACCAAGGGACGCTATGCGCTGCGTATTATGCTGGATTTGGCGCGCCAGGAGGGCTGCGAGCCTGTTTCCCTGCACGATATTGCGGAACGCCAGCACATCACGCAGAAATACATGGAGAGCATCATGTCCATCCTGCTGCGCGCAAAACTGGTGTTGAGTGTTCGCGGCAAGTCCGGCGGCTATCGCTTGGCCCGCGCAGCGTCAGAGTACAGCGTCTACGAGATTCTCAACGCGGCGGAGGGCAGCATGGCCCCCGTGGCCTGCCTCACGCAAAACCCACCGGGCTGCGAGCTGGCCGCGCAATGTGCCACGCTCCCTCTGTGGGTCGGTCTGAATACCGTGATTCGGGACTACCTCACCCGCACCAACCTCGCTGATCTCGCCCAAGGCAAGCCCGGCGACAGCGTTTACTGCGATTACATCTGACCCCGCCGCCCTATACGCGGAAAAACGCTCTCGCCCCTGCGCGGCGTTGCCGCGTAATCCCCACGTTGCTATTCTGATGTTCCGTCAGAATAGCGCCTTAAATTCCGCGCAGCTGCGCCGCGCCATTATTCGCGATTTTCCTTCTTCTCCTCGGCGGCTTCTTTGAGGGCGGATTCGAACTCGCGGCGGGCCTTGCCGAACTCGCCGACAGCCTTGCCGAGCGTGCGGGCCAGCTCGGGGAGGCGCTTGGCACCGAAAATCACCAGACAGGCCAAAATAAGCACCATCCATTGCGCGGGAGAACCGAGATAGGCGAGCGAGAAAATCATGGCGGCATTCTAGCGCGCTTTGCGCTGACAGGCAAGAGCAAAAACGGCGGCGCGCTGCGGCCTTGACTCCGCCCCGCTACTCTGCTAGGCTTGCGGCAACGGCTATGGATTACCTGCTTTTCCGTACAGATGAGCTGCCCGCGGGCGAGGAGTCGCTGCTCGACGCCGAGGAGCGGCGAGCCTATGCCGCCCGCGGTGAGAGCTATCTGCGTGCGCGCTGCCGGCTCAAGCGCGAGCTGGCGCTGAGGGCGGGCTGTGACGCGGGAAAAATTCATTTCACCTACGGCGCATCGGGCAAGCCGTTGTGCGAGGGGCATTTTTTCAACCTCAGCCACTCGGGCGAGCTGCTCTGCATAGCTTTCCACGGCGCGGAGGTGGGCGTGGATATCCAGGAGCACCGCAACGTAGCACACCTGCGCAGCGTGGCGCAGCGCATCCTCAGCGAGGAGCAGCTGGCGGCGCTGGAGCTCTTCGGCTTCCCGCCTCAGGAGTTCTTTGACTGCTGGTGCACGGCAGAGGCGCTGGTCAAATGGGCGGGCGACAGCATTTTTAACGCCCGCCGCTATCCCTTCATCTACGACAGCGGCCGCATCCGCCCCCTCTTTGACGGAGCGCCGCACGTGCAACTCTTCCGCCCGGCGGAGGGCTATTCGGGCGCCGTTGCCTATTCCTGACGGATAAGCCCTTTTCACTCGGTTCGTTTTCTGCTATCATACACCTATGCCCCCGTTCTACGTCCAGCTGGTCATGATACTGCTCGCCGGCTCACTGCTGCTCAGCTACGGCGTGTATGCCTTCGGCCGCCGCTCACAGCCGGCCGTTCCCTTCTTGGCGAACAACCCCTTCCCGACGGTGTGGGATGCGCTCTACACCGCCATCTTTGTGACCGTTTTTGTGGGCAGCCTGGCGAGCACCCTGCCGATGAGCGCCGGGGAGGAGGGGCCGATGCAGACCCTTTCCGCGCGCAGTCTGCTGCTCTCCATGCTGCTGCAAACGCTGCTCTACGTGCCCATGGTCGTGCGCTTTGCTCTGCTCCCTAAGCGGGAGGGGACCGGTATCGGCCTCGGTCGCGGTGTCCGCATGGTGCTTGCATCGGTGGGGGTGATTTTGCTCTTCAGCTGTCTGCTCACGGCGCTGCATGTCGATACGCTCATCATGCAGCTCACGAACTGCCCCGAGCAGCAGGACGTCGTGCAAAGCATGATGGACGGCAATACAGCCCAGCGCCTCGTGCTGGCCGCAGCGGCTATCATTATGGCCCCAATCGGGGAGGAAGTCTGCTTCCGCGGCTTTGTGTACAACATCCTGCGCCAGCGCGCGGGTGTGTGGGCAGCGACGCTGACCACGGGCGTGCTGTTCGGCGCCATCCATGCCTCGCTCGTGCAGTTCCTGCCCCTGGCCTTCTTCGGGATTGTGCAGTGCATCATCTACGAGCGCAGCAAGACCCTGTGGGTGCCCATGGCCGTGCACGCCGTCTTCAACTCGCTCAGCGTGCTTTTCATCCTGCTCATGCCCTACCTGCCCGAAACCGTGCAACACGCTCTCTGATTTTCCGCTATTCATGCCCGATTCGCTCTCCGCGCTCGGAGAGGATGCGCTGCTGGCGCGCCTGCTCCGCAATTTGCCGACTAATGAAGCTCTTCTGGTCGGCCCGGGGGACGACTGCGCCGTAACGGCGCGCGACGCGCAATGGGACACCCTGCTCAAGACCGACGTCGTGGTGGAGAATATGCACTTTCTCCCCGACACAGAGCCCGAGCGCATCGGCCGCAAAGCGCTCGCTCGCGCGTTGTCGGACATCGCCGCCATGGGCGGCATCCCGGAGCACGCGCTGGTGACGGTGCTGGCGCACCGCTCCCGCCCCGTCTCGCTCATCGAGGGCATTTACCGCGGGCTCAACGAGCTGGCAACGCGCTACGGCGTATCTGTAGCGGGCGGAGAGACCTCGGCCCTGCCGCAGGACGGGCTGGTGCTCAATATCGCGCTCACGGGCCGCGTAGAGCGCGGCAAGGCCGTCTTGCGCAGCGGAGGCCGCCCGGGGGATAAACTCTACGTCAGCGGGCTGCTGGGCGGCTCCTTCGCCTCGGAATGGCACCTGAACTTTGAACCGAGGGTCGGTTTGGGCCGTCTGTTGGCGGGCAGTGCGGCGCGCCCCTCGGCCATGATGGATCTCTCGGACGGACTCGGAACGGATTTGCCGCGTCTGGCGGCGGCGTCCCGCTGCGGGTTCCGGCTTGACGAATCAGCCTTGCCTTGCCGCGAGGGCTGCACCCCCGCCCAAGCTATCAGCGACGGGGAGGATTATGAACTGTTGATGGCACTACCCGCCGCTGCGGAGCGCGCGTTGCATGAGCTGAATCTGCCCGTCGCCATGCACTGCATCGGCGAGCTTACAACGCCCGCACAAGGGGAGTCGCTGCGCTGCGGTTGGCAGCACTTCAAGGCCTGATTGCGGCCTCTCCCACCTCCTTGATTTTCAAGACCTCCCGACTCTTTTTGACTTCTTCAACCTTTATTCAAAAATAGTTCAACATGCTTATAATAAACGCTTTACGAATGTTTAAAAAATGTTCCACGGAAATTTCCTGTCGCTCTCCCGATACCCACATAACTATCAAGAAAGCTTAACTAATCACCTCTGCGGCGAACATATTTTTTTTATCGTGTGGAACCCCCATGGAACAAAGGGCGAGGGAGGGGGCAGCAGAAACAGGCGCAAAAAATTCTTTCGCAAAGGGGAGAGGCGTGGCATATTCCTCCCCACACACCTCCCTACCCCTTCCCGACGGAAGGACGGAGAGAGAACACCACTGAGCAGAACGAACGCATATGGCAACCACGGCAGACATGAACGCAATTTGGGAGCAAATCCTCGAGGATTTGCGCACCCGCTGCGGCGTGAGTGCCGACACCATGGAGACGATTTTCTCTCAGCTCTCGCTCACGGCGGATAACGGCACGGTGCTGACGCTCACCTACCCCGCAGAGATGATGATTGAGTGGGTGGAAATCAACTACGGCGACGTGCTGACCATGGCCACCAGCCGCGTGCTGCAGGCTGCCCGCCGCATCGAGTTCATCGAGGAAGGCAGCGCGCCCGAACAGGCAGAACCCGCCGTCCCCGAACAGGCAGAGAACCGACCGAGCGCCGCCAAGGCACGCCGCCAGGCTGCCCCTCGCCGCAAGAAGCCCCTCAACAGCGGCCTCAACACCGATTACAGCTTCGACAGCTTCATCGTCGGCTCGTCCAACAACTTTGCCTACGCTGCTGCCACCACCGTAGCCCGGCATGCAGGCGAGCTTTACAACCCCCTCTTTATTCACGGTGAATCCGGTCTCGGTAAAACCCACCTGCTGCAAGCCATCGGCAACGCCATCCGCGAGGAGGACGACAACACGCAGGTGCTCTACCTCACCAGCGAGACCTTCGTGAACGACTACATCGACGCACTGAGCCGCCGCGGGGATGCGCTCAATGCCTTCCGCCGCAAATACCGCCGCGCGGACGTGCTGCTTATTGATGACGTGCAGTTCCTCGCCCGTGCAGGCCGCACGCAGGAGGAGTTTTTCCACACCTTCAACGCCCTCTTCGAGAGCGGCAAACAGATTGTGCTCTCCGCCGATTGCCCCGCCGGCAACATCACCAACATGGATGAGCGCCTCATTTCCCGCTTTGAGCAGGGACTGACGGTTTCCATCCTGCCGCCGGACTACGAAACCCGTGTGGCTATCCTGCGCAAGAAGCTCAAGCAGTGGAAGAGCGACCTCATCTCCCCCGAGGTGGTGGACTTCCTCGCCAAGAATATCACACATTCCGTGCGTGCGCTGGAGGGCGCGCTCGTGCGCCTGACAACCTTTGCCACCTTCTGCCGGCGCCGCCTGAGTGTGGCCGATGCTCGCGCTCAGCTCGGCGACCTGCTGCGCCAGAAGCGCGGCGAGAGCATCTCCATCGAGGTCATCCAGCAACGCGTCGCCGAAGAGTTCAAGGTGAAAGTGTCGGACATCAACGGTCGCCGCCGCACGGCTGCCATTGCCCACCCGCGCCAGATTGCCATGTACCTGGCCCGCAAGCACACGGAACGCTCACTCCAAGACGTCGGCGCCGCCTTCGGCGGTCGTGACCACGGCACCGTGCTGCACGCCGAGCGCACCATCGAAGCTAAAATGGCCGAGGATGCCGAGCTGCGCGACTGCATCAGCCGCCTCTCCGCCGCCCTTGCCTGAGACGCGCCTTATAGGGCAACAAAAAAGCCCGCCCCGAGAGGCGAGCTGAAAAAGCTTCTCTGAGAATTTTTACTCCTCGTTATCCTGCGAACGCAGGTGCGGGTGCCCGGTCTTGTCGTGGTGGGCATAGGCCTCCTGCAGGTACTCCGGGACAAAACGATTGCACAGGCCCTTCGCATTCTCGGTGTAGAAGCCCACGGCCTGACCGTTGTAGAAGCGCACGGTGAGGCTGGCGTGCTTGGCGTGGTCCTTCTCCTGCGCGCTCACGGGCGTATAATAGTGCACATGGCGCAGCCCTTCCTCATCCGTGAAGATGCGGACGGGGTTCTCCAACCCCTCCGTGCTGTGGAAGGGTTCCTCCGCACACCACGTATACTCATCCACACCGTAGCGGCAGCGCACCTCGGAGGGCAGCCCGAGCCAACCGACAATCTCCTCCGTGCTGTGCCCGATCATGTCGCTGTAAAAGCGGGCGTCATAGCAGGTGCTGCAGGACGTCAGCAGCACAAGAGGCAAAAGCAGGACGGAAGGAAAACGCTTCATCGCTTTCACTATAGGCCAACGCTACGCAAAATCAAGAATTATTGCGCAGCAATGGAGGATTTGTCGGGGAGAAAAATGGGGGATTGAGAATTGAGCATTGAAATTCGTGTGGCTTGCGCCGCAGGGCAAAACGCACCACAAAGCGTTTGCGGTAGCTTTTATTGAGAGCCAGGGCTTTTCCTTTCTCAATTACCTCGACAATTTCCCATTTATCCTCCTCCTCTCACTTGACAGCTCCGCTATAATGCACTCATGCGCCGTCTCTTGCTGTGTTTGCTGCTTTTGGGCGCCTGTTGCCAAGCGGCACAGGCGGCGCTGCGCGTGTACACCCTGCACCCGCTGCTCACGGAGATGGCAGAGCGCATCGGCGGGAAGCATGTCGAGGTCGTCAGCCTCTTCCCTCCGAACGGGGAGCTGCATGATTTTGCGCCTGAACCCGCCGCCGTCGCCGCCGTATCGAAGGCGGATATGCTGCTCGCCTGCGGTCAGGGCACGGAGCCCTACCTGAACAAACTGCGCGAGGCACTGCCCGCCGCGGTGCATGTCGTCGAGCTGGGCGACACCCTGCCCCGCGTCACCCTGCCGGGCACGGATATCGCCGACCCGCATTGGTGGAACAGCCCCGCCAACATGGCGCGCGCCGCACGCGTGCTCTCCGACCTCTTGGCGGAGCTCGACCCCGAGCATGCCGGAACCTACACCGTGCTCCGCCGCTGCTATGCCGCCGAGATGGAGACACACTCCCGAAACGCCGCGCTGCTCCTCTGCCGTATCCCCGCCGAACAGCGCGTGCTGGTCACGGAGCACGCCGCCTTCTGTCACTTCTGCCGCGAGTTCGGCTTCACGCCCCTGCCCGTCAACGGCATCGCACAGGAGAGCGAAGGCGACACCGCCACCATGGCTCGATTGCTCAGCGAGTTGCGCGCCGCGAAGGTGCCCGCCATCTTCACCGAAGTCAACGAAAGTCCGCGCGCCTTGGAAGTGCTGGCAAAGGAAGTCGGCGCAAAGGTTCACCCGCTCATCATGGACGGCTACGCTCCCGACTGCTCCACCTACAAAGCCGTTTTCCGCTTCAACATCCGCCACATTCTCCAAGCCTTTGGCATTGAGCGGACGACCGATATCCTGCCATGAGTCCCCGCACCGCCACTTTCCTGACTGCTCTCGGGCTCCTCGCCGCCGGGGTGCCGCTGCCCTTCCTCATGCACACGCATGAAGAAAGCGAGCACCACCACGCCTGCTGCTGCGGGCATGAGCACCACACCCACGCCGAGGAGGACCATGCGGACACCTACCGCGTCCCCGCCGCGATTCTCAGCAGCCACCCAACCATCTCCCTCAAGCTGATGCTGGGCGACCGTGTGCTGGCGGCAACAGACAGCGTCGGCACGCTCTGGGAACCCACGCTCACCCTACCCGCCGCCGAAACCTACGATATCGAGGTTGTCGCTGTATGGGAGGATGAGGGGACGCATGCGCTCTCCCTCACCCTCGACGTTCCCCGCCGCGAAACACGCTCCGTCACGCACTGGGGTGAGAAAACCCTCCACACCCTTTTCCGCTTCTCATGGTAACCGAACACCCCGAACACGACCACATCTGCTGGGGCTGCGGGCAACACCACCCGCACGCGCCCCACACCCTGCGTGTGGAGGGGCTGAGCGCGGGCTACGGCGCGCAGGTCGCCCTCGAGAACGTCTCCTTTGAAGCCGCGTGCGGGCACACGATGGCGCTCATCGGTCCCAACGGCGCGGGCAAATCCACCCTGCTGAACACCTTGGCAGGGCTCATCCGCCCCATGGCGGGCACGATTCTGTGGAACGGCAAGCCCTTACGCGAGCACAAGCACGAAATCGCCTACGTTCCCCAGCGCAACGAGGTGGACTGGCGTTTCCCGCTCACCGTCCGCGAGCTCGTGGAGATGGGGCGTTACCCCGCCCTGGGGGCGTGGAAGGCTTTTTCCGTTCACGACCGCGAGATTGTGGAGCGCGCCTTGGAGGCCATGAAGCTCACCGCGCTCTGCGACCGCCAAATCGGCGCGCTCTCGGGCGGGCAGCAGCAGCGCGTGTTCCTCGCCCGCGCGCTGGCGCAGGAAGCCCACATCCTGCTGCTGGACGAACCCTTCACAGGGCTGGATGTGCCCGGCATGGAAGCTCTCGCCCGTCTGTTGCGCGAGCTGGCGGCGGAAGGGCGGCTCCTCATCGCGGGGCACCACGACCTCACCTCCGCTCCCGCTATCTTCGATAAAGCCCTGCTGCTGCACCGCCGCGCCGTCGCCTTCGGTGACACGAAGGATGTCCTCACCCCCGAACTGCTGACACCGCTCTTCGGTGCCGCCACCCCCCACCTGCCCACCGCCCGATGATGCACGATTTTCTCCAGTTCCTGCAAGAACCGCTCGCGCAGCGCAGCCTGTGGACCTGCGCCGTCATCGGCTTCGCCAACGGCTATGTGAGCGCGCTCGTTGTCCTGCGCAAATCCGCGCTGCAAATCGGCACCATCTCCTGCGCGCTGCTGCCGGGCATGGCGCTGGCCATCCTGCTCTTCGGGCTCTCCGTGCTCTCCGTGCTGCTCGGCGCGGTGTTCGCGGGGCTCATGGTGGGCTTGGGTTCGCTCTTCGTCTCCCGCACGGGGCGCACCTCGCAGGACACCGCCCTCTCCGTGCTCCATACAACGGCCTTTGCCGTGGGCTACATCATCCTCGTGCAGCTCGGGCTGCAGCAGAAGGTGGATGACTGGTTGTTCGGCAGCATCATGAGCATGGGCGACAGCGAGCTGCTCATCTCCTACACCACCGCCGCGCTCGCCGTGCTGCTGCTCACCGCCTTCCGTCGTCCGCTGCTGATGACCCTTTTCGACCCGCGCGCCGCGCAGACCATGGGCATCCCTGTGCGCGCCATCCACTACGGCGGCTTCGCGCTCATCATTCTGGTACTCGTCTCCTCCCTGCAAGCCGTGGGGGCCTTCCTCACCATCGGTCTGCTCGTGGCTCCCGCCGCCACGCTCTGCCTGCTCACGGACAGGACGAATACCATCTTTTGGGGCAGCGGTCTGTTGGGCGGCGGCGGCTCCGTGCTCGCCTTCTTCCTCTCCTACCCCCTGGGTTGGCACCTCGGGGCCTGCATCGCCCTCGTGCTGGGAGCAGCCTTCCTGCTGGCCTACCTCTTCTCCCCCAAATACGGCGTGTTGCGCAAGCGATAAAAAAAGAACGGAGGAAGCGCGATATAACGTTCTTTCTGCTTGCGCCGCTATCCGCCATCTGCTACGATAGCGCTGTATGAAAAAGAGCTTTCTCCCCCACAGCCGCAAGGGTTTCACCCTGATTGAGCTGATTATCGTCATCGCGATTCTCGCCACACTCGCCAGCATCGCCTACCCCACCTACATGAGCATTCAGGACAACGCCAAGGGCACGGCCGCCAAGAAGGCCTGTCTCGACATTGTGGAAGGCGTCACCCGCTACGCTCAGGACAACAACGGCATGCTGCCCTACGATGCCAAGGAAGTTGAGCCCGACAAGAAGGACCAGATTTACCTTGAGACCAGCGCCGGCAAGGATGCCCGCCTTATCCAGATTCTCACCAACCGCGAGGAGGACGACGACAATCGCCTCAACGTCACCCGCGACACCTACCTCCGCTCCGATGAGCAGGACAAGCCCTTCGACGGCCTCTACATTGACTCCTCCGACGGCATCAACTTCTACGACCCATGGGGCCACTCCTATCAGGTGGTGCTCTGTGAGGAAGAAAAGGGCTGCATTGACCCCTTCAACGCCAAGAAGCGCTTCCGCGGTAAGAAGTGCCTCGTGTACAGCCTCGGCTCCGACGGCGAAGGCATGGGCATGACCTCCTCCACCGCGGGTACCCGCAAGCCCGCCAAGGGCGCTGCCGCCGAGGCAGAGGAAGAGTCGATTGAAGACAACATCTACTCCTGGAAGAACGCGAAGTAACGAGGCATGATGGATTTCTTCAAGACTGACGACGTTCGCATCACGAACATCCGCCCGCTGATTTCCCCCGCCATCCTCATGCAGGATTTTCCTGCGAGCGAAGGCGCTGCCAAGCTCGTCTTTGAGACGCGCGAGGAGTTCAGCAAAATTCTCACGGGCGAGGACGACCGCCTCGCCGTGATGGTGGGTCCCTGCTCCATCCACGACACGGGTGCCGCCATCGACTACGCCGGCCGCCTGGCTGCCGCGCGCAAGAAGTATGAGGATGACCTGCTGCTCATCATGCGCGTCTACTTTGAAAAGCCCCGCACCACCGTGGGCTGGAAGGGGCTTATCAACGACCCCTTCATGGATGAGACCTACAACATCAACAGCGGTCTGCGCATGAGCCGCGGCCTCCTCCTCCGCCTTGCGGAGATGGGCGTGCCCGCCGCCACGGAGTTCCTCGACGTCATCACGCCTCAGTACATCAGCGACCTCATTGCATGGGGAGCCATCGGCGCCCGCACCACAGAAAGCCAAGTACACCGAGAGCTGGCCAGCGGCCTCTCCATGCCCATCGGCTTCAAGAACGGCACGGGCGGTAACGTCCAGGTCGCCGTGGACGGCATCATCTCCGCCGCCCACCCGCACTGCTTCCTCTCCGTTACAAAAGAGGGCGTCTCAGCCATTGTCTCCACAGCGGGCAACGAGAACTGCCACCTCATCCTCCGCGGCTCCTCTCAGGGCCCGAACTACAGCAGTGAGCACGTGCAGGCCGCGTGGGAACTGCAGAATAAGTCCGGCATCACCAACAGCATCATGATTGACTGCTCCCACGGCAACAGCCACAAGAAGTGGCAGAACCAGCCCGCCGTGGCGCAGGATATCGCCGACCAGCTTGCCGCGGGCGAGGAACACATCGGCGCCGTCATGATTGAGAGCAACATCAACGCCGGCAACCAGAAGTGCGTCAAGCCCCTGCAATACGGCGTCAGCATCACCGATGCCTGCATCGACTGGGACGGCACCCTCGCCATGTTCGACACCCTCGCCGCGGGCGTCCGCGCCCGCCGCGCCAAGAAGGCACAGGCGTAAGGGTCTCAACAGCTCACTCTCAACAAAATCCCCTGCTCCTCCGCGAGCAGGGGATTTTGTTGTGGCGAGGGGGCGACAAATGGGGATTTGTCGAGATGTACAAAGTACAATGTACAATGTACAAATCAAAAAATTAGGCGGCTGACGCCGCGGGATAAAAACTCGTTCTGACGCTTGCGTCAGAACGAGTTACCAATCCTTGCGGCGGCTTGTCTCGGCGTAGCCGTAGGCGAAGACGGAAGCCGCACTCTATTCAATGATTTGTACTTCGTACTTTGTACATTGTACTTACAAATCCCCATTTCCCCTCTTCTCCCCTCCCCGACGCAAAACCCCGGCAAGTTTTGCAACTTGCCGGGGTTCAACGGACAGGGAGGGATTCGAACCCTCGGTACGCTTTTGACGTACACACGATTTCCAATCGTGCTCTTTCGACCACTCAGACACCTGCCCAGGTGGTGTGCCGAGAGTGTACGCCTTTATTTAGGAAAAGGCAAGCATTTTTCGTAAAAAAATCGGTTTTCTTGCCACTTGACAGCGTTTTTTCGCGTGATAGAATGGCGCGGACATGCCAAAACAGGCGGAAAAAGAGAGAATTTGCTTGGCCTCGGGCTATGCGCTGGGGCTGTTGGCCAATGTCTGCTATGCTACCAACCCGCTTTTCTCTCTGCCGCTGCTGCATGCGGGAGTGGGCGTGAGCTCCGTGCTGTTCTGGCGCTATCTGCTGGCGCTGCCGCTGTATGTGCTGCTCGCCGTGGGCGTAAAAAAGCTCTTTCCTTTTGCCCTGCCGCGGGCGGCATGGCTGCCCGTGGCTGTGCTGGGGCTGCTTTTCGGCGCGTCCTCGCTGGCGCTCTACTCGGCCTTTCTCTACATAGACGGCGGGCTGGCCTGTACCATTCTCTACGTGTACCCCGCCATGGTGACGCTGCTCTCGGTGTGTTTCTTCGGCGAGAAACTGTCGTGGCGGCTGCTGGCGGCCTTGGCTGCCTCCTCGGTGGGTATCGCCCTGCTCTACCGCGGCGGCAACGGAGCCGTGCTCGACCTGCGCGGCGTTGCGTGGGCTCTGGCCTCCGCAGCGTTCTATGCGCTCTATATCCTCGGCGTGCGCCACATTCCCTCCGTTCGCACGCTGCGGGCCGAGGTGCTGACCTTTTATGTCATGCTGATGAGCATGGGCCTTTTCACCGTCCGCTTGCTCTTGGAAGGCACTGCCCAACTGCCGCACGCGCCGCTGCATTGGGGCTGTATGCTGGGCATCGCACTCATCCCCACCATCGTCTCGCTGGAGACCTTTACACGCGCCCTGCACCGCATCGGCGCGGTGCGACTCTCCATCCTCGGCTCGGCGGAGCCTCTGGTGGCCATCTTCTTCGGCGTCACCTTCTTTGCGGAGTCCCTGACGCTGCGCATCATCTGCGGCGTCCTACTCATTTTGAGCGGGATTATGCTGATTGTACGCAAATGAATGTATTGGGGACTTTGCCATCACATACTGCAGCTCAATAAAGGCTCATCTGACAATACCGCTTCCTCTCCCGCGCGGCTATGCTGCGCAATCTTCATGCTTAGTACATCCTAAATCTTAAATCTGACTCATCCCTACGACTCCACATTTATCCGACATATGGCATCAAACATGCACCTTTCCGCATGCGCGTTGCGCGCTTGACGGCGGCGGAAAAATCGTGTAGGCTCGGCCTCATGAAGATGCGCGTGCTCCTTTGTTTCTCTGCCCTCGTCCTGTTGACGGGCTGCGACCTGCTGCAACAGCAGGATGGCGATGGGGAGAAGGAGCAGCAGGACGAAAAGGTGGTCATTCCGCCGCCGCTGCACCTCGGCGCCGTGCACCAGGTGTACCCCGAGCAGGGCTTTGCCTTGCTCCGCATGCTCGGCCCCGTCCCCCCCGCGGGAACCACGCTCATCACCCACCCTGCGGACGGCTCCAATGACCGAGTAGGCAACCTCTGCGTCTCCGCCGCGGGTGGTTCGCGCAACAACATGATTGCGGCGGACATCCGCTCCGGCACGGTTGTGCAGGGCGACCGCGTCTTCCTCTACCGCGACATCGCCGCACCCGAGGCGCAGGAGCAGGTGGTCACCGAGGAGGCAACCGAAGAGACCACCACGGACGACACCATCCCCGAGCAGGAAGAACCTGCCGCGCCCGAGATGCCGACGGCGGATGAAACACCCGCTGCGGTGGACACCACCGTGCTGCCCGAGGGCGAGACGCCCGCTATCCCCGAGCCGACCGCCCCCGACACTGTGCCCGCCTCCATTCAGGACGTGCCCGATACCATTGACGACTGGAACAACTATTAAGCCTTTTCAACGACCATGAGACTTCAATATTACGCGGACGAGGACGGCGAGAGCGTCATCGGCCTCTGGGTACCCAAGCGCAACTGCTTTATCGATGTAACCGCACAGGAGGAGCAGCTGTGGGCCGCCATGTGCCCCGAGGGCAAGAAACTCCGCAAGGAGATTGAGACGTGGATTGCCAAGGGCGCGGCGGACGGCGTGCCCGTGGACATGGGCGGGCTGGTACTTTCCTCCGCCCTGCACATGCAGCCCGGCACCATCGCCTGCCTCGGCAAGTGCTACAAGGCACATGCCATGGAGTTCAGCGGCGATGAGCCCACCGAACCCTCCCTTTTCCTGAAATCCGTGAGCGCCATTGCGTCCGACCTCTCCTATGTGCTCAACCCCTCGGGCGCGAGCAAGCTGGACTACGAGGTGGAGCTGGCAGTCATCATCGGTGATACACTGCACAACGCGGATGCCGCGGAGGCCAAGCGCGCCATCGCGGGCTACACGCTCATGTGCGACTACTCCGAGCGCTCCTACCAGCTGGAGCACGGCGGGCAGTGGACCAAGGGCAAGAGCTACGACACCTTCGCCCCCTTCGGTCCCGTGCTCGTCACTAAGGATGAGATTCACGACCCCGACCACCTCGAGCTGGAGCTGCGCGTGAACGGCGAGCTGCGCCAAAAGGCTTCGACCGCGGACTTAATCATGCCCGTGGCGGAGCTGGTGGCCTATGTCTCCCGCTTCCTGACGCTCAATCCCGGCGATGTGGTCTCCACGGGCACCCCCGGCGGCGTCGGCATGGGGATGAATCCCCCCTGCTACCTCAAGCCCGGCGACATCGTCGAGTTCTCCTGCCCCGCCATCGGCAGCGTGAAGCAGGTGGTGGAAGCGGAGTAATAAATGAGGATTTGTAGATTTACTATGTACTAGGTACTATGTACTAGGTACTATGTACTATTTTTGAATAGAGTGCGGCTCCGCCGCAAGGACAGGAAAACTGTTCTGACGCAAGCGTCAGAACAGTTTCGTTATCTCGCGGCGTCAGCCGCCGAACTTGATAAATAGTACCTAGTACATAGTACCTAGTAAATCCCGACAAATCCCCCTTTGTCGTTCATTTCCCCATCCTCTTCACAGGGCGGAGATGGGGAATGCATGCGCGGCAGACGAAAGAGGGAACGCGGTCTGTGCCGTGCAGAGCACGATGCCGGGGAGGACGGTGTCTGTCGGGGCGGTCGGGATGGAGCGCACGGCGGAGAGGTCGGCGGCTTTCGGGCTGTCGCTTTTCTTCACCTCGAGGGGGAGGATGGTGCCATCGCGGATAATCAGAAAATCCACCTCCGCGCCGTTGCTGTCCCTGTAATAATAAAGGGGCTGCTGCAAAGCGGCGTTGGTGTCGCTGCGGGAGAGCCGGTTGTACACCCACGTCTCCGGAATCGAGCCCGCAGAAAATCCGTGTACGCACTCGGAATGATGTGGCTGTGCACATCCGCGACCTGAGCCGCGGAGGACAGGGCTCCCCATGCAAGCAGCAGCGCAGTTGAGACAAGCGTTTTCATGAGGAAAGAAACAGGTCCGACCTCCGGCTTTTAATCGTCTTACCTCTCCCCCTCGGTGGCGTGCTGATATTCCGCGTCGCTCACGGGTTCCAACCACTCGTTGGAGCAGTCGTCCCCGTCAATCTCAAAGGCAAGGTGGGAGAACCAGCACCCCGGGGCGGCCCCGTGCCAGTGTTTCACGCCCGCGTGGATGTGGATAACATCACCCTCGTTGATTTCCACCGCAGGCTTGCCCCACTCCTGGTAATAGCCCTTGCCGCCGATGCCGACCAGCATCTGACCGCCGCCCTTGCTCGCGTGGTGGATATGCCAGTTGTTGCGGCAGCCGGGCTCGAAGGTCACATTGAAGAATTTGACCTGCTCTGTAGAGACGGGGGCGAGGTAGCTCTTGCCCGTGAAGTATTGGGCATAGGCCGTGTTGGGTGCGCCCACGGGGAACATCAGCGTGCGGGCATGAGCCGCCAAGCCCGTCTCTTCCGTTTCCTCGTCTTTCCACACCTCCTTGGCCAAACGGAAAGTAGCCCATGCTTTCGGCCAGCCGGCGTAGAAGGCAATGTGCGTGATGGCAGCGGCGATTTCCGCCTTGCTCACGCCGTGGTTCTTGGCGTTCTGCAGGTGGTAGGTCAGCGAGCTGTCCGTGACGCCCATGCTCACCAGCGCCGTGACGGTGAGCAGACTGCGTGTTTTGAGGTCGATGTCCGTGTTATTCCAGTTCTCGCCGAAGAGGACGTCATCGTTGTAATGGGCAAAGTCGGGCGCGAAGTCCCCCAGCGCATCTCTGCCCGCTGTTTGGACTATTTTGTTCATGGTGTTATCGTTTGTTTCGCCCGCCATCAGCAGATGAGGGGCCATAAGGAAAAGGAAAGGAAGAAGAATTTTCATTATCTGAAAGCTCGATTGTAGTCCTTCAAGTTACTTGAGGACAAGAAAAAATTGTCTCACACATCGCCGTTTCCTACCTCCGCTCTGTACGCGGGGATGGGGCGGCCGGCGGCTTGGGCGGCGCAGCAGGTGTCGTAGTAACGGATTTTGTGGTCGAGGAAGCGCAGGCAGCCCTTGATTTCATCGAGCTGCTGCTGCATGCGGGCCTGCGCCTGAATCATCAGCTCGCGGCGGGCATGGAGGGTTTCTTCGCCCTGCTCCACCAGCTTGAAATAGTGCTTCACCTCCGCCAGCGACAAGCCTGCGCTGCGCAGACAGCGCAGGACATTCAGATGCGCCATCTCGGCTTCTCCATAGATGCGGTTTCCCGCACCGTCGCGCGGCACGCGAGGTAACAGCCCCTCCTGCTCATAATAGCGCAGCGTAGGCGTGGAAAATCCTGTTTCAGCGGCGACTTCGGCAATCGTTTTGCTCATGGAGTCATTGTAATGCTTCAAGTTACTTGAAAGCAAGACTGAAAAGGGCATAGCCAAACTCTTAGGCCATTTCCTGATCCCCGCGATCAGTCCTTTGTCATTCCCCCATTATTTCCCTGCAAAGCTAAAAAAAATGTTGCAACACGCCGCAATTTCTTTACAATAGAGGCGTTCGATTCTTTCAACCTTTCCCCTTCTCTCCTCATCTATGAAAATCCTCGTCACAGGTGTCGCCGGTTTCATCGGCGAGCAGCTCACGGAGCACCTTCTCAGCCAAGGTCATGAGATTGTCGGTATCGACAATTTCTTTGACAACAACGACATCGATATCAAGTGCAGCCGCATGGCGGAGCTGGGGGTCGATACCAACCTGCTGGCCGAAACCAACGAGGTGGAGGGCAAGCGCGGGTTCCGCTTCGTGCGCTTGGATGTGATGGACCGCGCCGGTGTGCTGGAGCTGTGCCAAAAGGAGCAGTTTGAGGCCATTTTCCACCTTGCCGCCGTGACGGGTTCCTACTTCACCCGCCGCGACCCCGCCATCGTGTTCGACTGCATCATCTACGGCACCACCAACATGCTGGAAGCCGCGCGACTTTGCGGGGTCAAGCACTTCATCTATTCCTCGGCCGCGGCGGTGTACAACAACGGCGTGCCCTCCCCCATCAGCGAGACGGCCCCCACGGACGCGCCCCTCTCCCCCTATGCCGCAGCCAAGCGATCCGCGGAGCTGATTTGCCACGCCTACTCTCGCCAGTTCAACCTTCCCGTCACCATCTTCCGCTTCTTCACGGTGTACGGCAAGTGGGGTCGCAAGGATTCCATCCCCATGCACGCAGTGAAGGATGTGCTCAGCGGCAACGAAATCAAGCTGCTCAACAATGGCTACATCATCCGCGACTTCACCTATGTGGACGATGTGGTGTATCCCATGACCTCCGCCCTGCACCAGATGCCCCAGGGCATCAACGGCGTTCCCTACGAAATCTTCAACATCGGCCGCTCCAAGCCCGTTTCGCTGACGAACTTCATCCAAGCCGTCGCCACGGCGCTGGGCAAGAGCGCCAACATCACCCTGCTGCCCGACCCCACCCTCACCATCGGTGAAGCCCCCGAAATCTACGCTGATACCACCAAGCTCGAAAGCGTGCTGGCCTACTCCCCCGAATGGGAATACGAGGAGGCTCTGCCGCAGTTCGTGGAGTGGTACCTCGCTAATTATAAGGTGACGTTCGACATGTAAACCCGAACGCGCACCACGCCTACATGAACGCACAGCTCTATCAGCTCGCCAAACGATTCCTCTTCTGCCTCGACCCCGAAGTTGCGCACGGGCTCACCCTGTCCGGACTGCGCACGGCAGAGCATCTCCGCCTCACCGGCCTCATCAACGGCCCCCGCATTGAGGACCCCGTGAAGATGATGGGCCTCACCTTCCCCAACCGTGTCGGTCTCGCCGCGGGCATGGATAAGGAGGCCAACACCGCCGCTGCCTTCGGGCATCTCGGCTTCGGTTTCGTGGAGGTCGGCACCCTGACCCCGCTGCCCCAGCCGGGCAACCCCAAGCCGCGACTGTTCCGCTGCATCCCGCAGCAGGCCATCATCAACCACATGGGCATCAACAACCCCGGCGTGGAACGCGGCGTGGCCAACATCCGCCGCATGAAGCGCTTCAACGGCGTGCTGGGTGTCAACATCAGCAAGAACGAGTTCACCCCCAACGAGGAGGCCCACAAGGACTACCTCACCTGCCTTCGCGCCGTGTGGGATGTGGCGGACTACGTGACCATCAACTTCTCCTGCCCCAATGTGCCGAACCTGCAGGAGCTGGCCCGCGCCAACTCCGCAGCGGATTTGCTCTCCCTGCTCAAGAGCGAACAGGCGAATCTCGCCAGCGAGAGCGGCCGCTATGTACCGCTGGTCATGAAGGTGTCCCCCGACATGGGCGAGACGCAGATTCACGAGCTGGCGCAGGTTTTCCTCGATTGCCAGTTGGACGGGCTCATCTGCACCAACACCACGACCACCCGCTACGGTGTGGAGGATCACCCCGCCGCCAAGGAGAGCGGCGGCCTCTCGGGCAAACCGCTCTACAACCGCGCCAACGAGACGCTGGAGGCCTTTGCCAAGGAGCTGAAGGGCGAAATCCCCATCATCGGCGTGGGCGGTATCACCTCGGCGGAGGATGCCGTGGGCAAACTGAAGCTCGGGGCCTCACTGGTGCAGCTCTACAGCGGATTCATCTTCAAGGGCCCGCAGCTTGTCACCGATTGCGCCTCTGCCCTGCGAGCCGCAGCAGCAGCGGAGTAAAAAGGGCCGCTTTCCTCTCTCTCATGTGCAGGGCGACGCAGCACGGCGTCGCCCTGCGTGTTTTTTCGCTCCGTAAGGCATTTGATGTTTGCCAAGTCGCACCTTTTCTGTTACGATAACGCGCACAGATATAACCCTTTCCTTCCATATGAAACGCTCTTTTTACATGCTCCCCCTGATGGCGCTCTCCATGGCGACCTACGCGCAGGATGAAGCCGCTCCTGCGGCCGATGCAGCCCCCGCCGCAGCAGCCACGGCGGATGCCGCCGCCCCCGAAGCGAAGGAGGAGGAAGAAAAAATCGCCGACGGCAATATTGCCCGACGCGAGGGCGAAGACAAGGCCACGGATGCCACGCTGCGCCTCCGCAAGAAAATTGCAGAGATTGACAAGCAGCTCGGCAACCTGACCTCCCCCAGCCGTCCGCTGCTTACCACCTGCAAGTCCGCCACGAGCCGCGCGGAGCGCAACCTGCCCAACATCGACAAGATGGCGCTCGAAATTGCCGATTTGCAGGACAAGTTCAATCAGGCCGGCTCCGGCGATTATCAGTTTGAGAAAGTCTCGATGGATGAGCGCATGCAGTATGTGCGCGACGGTGAGGCGGCCTACAAGGCGATGCTCATTGACATGAAGGAAAAGAAGAGCAAGCGCAAAATCGGCGGCCTCGACAAATTTGAAATCATGCGTGAGCGCTACCAGGGCATTCCCGAGTACACGCAGGCTCACGATTGGTACATCAAGACGCTCAAGAAACTGAACAAGACGTGGAAGAAGCAGTCCGAAGCCGAGCAGACCAAGCGCAAGAACCTGCTCCCCGCCAAGCGTCAGGCCATGCAGGAGGCCGATGATGCGGAGCTGGCGAAACTGGCAGAAAAGTTCAGCGCCGACGGCGAGGATATCGCCTCCGTCTGGTACACGCCCTCCCCCCGCAATGCGTCTATGCTGCGCAACTGTATCAACAAGGTAGAGGACGCCCTGCGCCGCAATGAAAAGGAGCCTCTGGACAAGCAGGTAGGCACCATTCCCACCCTGCTCGCGGATTGCTGGGCCACGATGGACAACGCCCGCAATTGCATGATTGCCGGCAATCTGGAAGAAGCGGACAAGCTGCTGAAGGAGGATGCCTCCTTCAAGCTGATTCTCAAGCTCAAAAACAACCTCTTCCCCCGCGAGTATCGCGAGCCGCTGGTGGAGCAGCACGGCGACATGGCCAAGGAGGTGCAGAAGCGCCTGCGTGACTACAAGAGCCTCAAGGGCTCGCTGGAGCGCCGCACCGCCACCATGGAGCGCACCATCAGCAGTGATGAGGCCCAGCTGAATAACGCGCTGGCCCAAATTGAGAAGGAGCGCGACAACGACGCCGGTGAGCAGACGATGGAAATCGACAACACCGCTGACGACGAGGAGAAGGACGGCGAAGCGGATGGCGAGGCCACCGAGGCTCCCGCTGAGGACGGCGCTGAAGCTCCTGCCGAAGAAGCGAGCGACGAGAAGGCATGAGCCGATTCTCCACCCCCATCTGTCTGCTGACGCTCTGGTGCTGGGCCGCCCTGCTCTCACCCACAGCTGCGCAGGAAACAGCCTTGCCGCAGGAGATGTCGCAGGCCTTCGAACGCTTTATCGACATAACGGAGGCGCTCGAGCCCGTACTGGCCGGGGTGACGGATAAAGCAACGGCCGATGCCGCCGCGCCCAAGTTGCACGAGCAGCTGGACGCCGTGTACCGCAGCCGCGAGGCCCTGCAAAGCATCCCCTCCCTGAGTGCTGAACAAAGCGCCCTGGTGCAGAAGCAGTATGCCCGCCGCATGCGCGAGGGCTGGGCCCAGGTCTACGCCCATATCTTCCGCATCCAGAAGGCGCAGTGCTACCATTCGGAGTCCTTCACCAAGGAATTCGGCAACCTTAACATGATGTTGGCCCAATGAAAGGCAGTCTTTACCTGACGGCAGCGCTGGTTTGCAGTCTCACAGCCTCGGCGCAGGACGTCGCAGTCATTTCGGAGCCGGGGAGCAACGAACCCCACACAGTCGCTCCCGTTGCCGCGCCTGAGCTTCCTGCTGCGGAGCAGCGCGTGCGCGCGGGCATCATCCTGCTCAACAGCCTGCACGAGACCATGTCCGGCATCCGCGACCGAGATTCGGCGGAAGCTGCCGTCGCCCCGCTGATGCGGCTGCGCAGTGCCCTGCAGGAGTGGGCCGCCTCCTTCACCTCCCTGCCCCCTCTCTCGGAGCAGGAGCAGCAGGCCTATGAGGAGCAGTACATCCCCATCTTCAAGAAGCTCAACGGCCGCATCCGCAGCCAAGGCGAACGCATTGCCGCGGCGGAATATTACGGCTCCCGCGACCTGCCCGCAGCGCTTATGCACCTGGCTCTGCTGAATCAGTAATCCCTTTTCCCCGCCCATGAACACAAGATACGCTCTTTTGCTGGCGGCACTTGCCGCCCTGCCTACCACCGCTACGGAAGAGGCCATGAAACAGGCGCTCTCCGCATGGGATGCCCGTGTGGCCGAATATCAGGCTGCTCTCACACAGGCCCCCACCGAGGAGGCCAAAGCCGCTATCGAAGCCCCGGACGGCACGGATGTTGCGCCCTCGCTCTGGCAAGCCGTCTGCGGCGTCACCGCCACTCGGCAGGAAGAGGTCAAGGGCCGCAAGGGAGACAAGCAGCTCCGCACGCTGCGCAGCTATGAGTTCGAGCAGCCGTGGGCCGCGCCTGCCGTGGCCCGGCTCCTCAGCCACCCTGCCGCCCTCGCCGCCGCCATCGGCAGCGACAAGCCGAAGCAGGTTGCCGCCTTCACCGAAGCGCTGAAAAAAGCCCTCCGCGACACCCATTACAATTCCCCCGCCGCTGCGGAGGTCTGCCACCAGCTCTCCGCCGGTACATCCGTGGATGAGTACGACACCTTGGAGAAGATTTACACCCGCAATCAGGACAACAACGCCCGCGCCTGTGCGGCCATGGGCATGAGCCTCATGCTCAGCAACCCCATGGTCTCGGGCGTGGCGGGCAGCGAAGCCATGGCGCGCGCCAAGCGCATCTACTATCTCAAGCAGGCGCTGTTGCTCGCCAAGGATGAGACCACCTTCGGCGGCGCCCCCCTGACGGAAGTGGCCAAGGAGCAGGCCTACCGCCTGCGTTTCCTCAGCCCCGGCTGCGTGCCGCCGCAGCTCACCGTGCGTGATTTGCAGGGGAAAGAGCACACCTTTCCCGAGACAGGGAAAGCGAACCTGCTCTTCTTCTGGTCCCCGCAGGAGAGCGTGGGCAGCAACCTCATTGCCCGCATGGCTCAGGTGCAGAAACAGTACCCGGACCTGGTGATTTGCCCCATCTGCCCCGCTGCGTCGGAGGAAGATAAAGCCGCCATCCGCGAGGCCGCGGGTGAAATCCCCGTTTACACCGATAATGAAAAGGGCAGCGCCGGGCAGGATTATCGCATCAGCGTTGTCCCGACGGCCGTTCTGCTGGGCGCCAACAGCACCATTCTCTACATCGGCTACCCCGATATGAAGCTGCAAACGGCGCTCGAAACCGCCATGCGTCCGAGCCCCGAGCAGAAGCAAGGCACCATCATCATCAAAGACGGCACGGAGGATGAAGCGCCCGTTGTCCAACCGGGTTCCACGCCCAAGACGGATGAGGAACAGCCGCCGACGCTCCGCGACATGCCCGAGTTCAAGTAACACGCTCGGACAGGCACCGTTTTTCAACGGCAGGCAACGGATTTTCCGTTACCTGCCGCAGTTTTTTCTTTTCTCCCGACGGACAGGGGCGTATACTCTCGCCTGCGTGGGTTCAACAGCCCGCCCTTTTCGCAGAAATGAAAATCGTTCTCGCATACTCCGGTGGTCTTGACACATCTGTCCTTCTGGTGTGGCTCAAGGAGAAGTACAACGCCGAAATCATCGCCTACTGCGCCGACGTCGGTCAGGCGGAAGAGCTTGACGGTCTGGAGGCCAAGGCTCTCGCTACGGGTGCCTCCAAGTGCATCATCGGCGACCTGAAGGCCGACTTTGCCGCCAACTACATCTACCCGATGTTCCAAGCCAACGCCGTGTACGAAGGCCGTTATCTGCTGGGCACCTCCATCGCCCGCCCCTGCATCTCCAAGGCCATGGTGGACGTGGCTCTGGCCGAGGGTGCCGATGCCATTGCCCACGGTGCCACGGGCAAGGGCAACGACCAGGTGCGCTTCGAGCTTTCCATCAACGCCCTCGCCCCGCAGCTGAAGGTCATCGCCCCTTGGCGCATGAAGGAATGGCGCGACCAGTTCCCCGGCCGCACGGAACTCATCAAGTACGCCGAGGAGCACAACATCCCCATCCGCCAGAGCGTGAAGAAGCCCTACTCCATGGACCGCAACCTGCTCCACATCTCCTACGAGGCCGGTATCCTCGAAGACACGTGGTATGACGCCACCAAGGAGGAGGACCGCAAGATGTACCTGCTCTCCAACGCACCCGAGGATGCCCCCGACAAGCCCCAGTATGTGCAGTGCCTCTTTGAGAAGGGCGACATCGTGGGTCTGCAGACGGAAGGACTCGCGGACATCATCGCCAAGGTGGGCACGGAAGCCAAGGGCGAGAAGGACGGCTACACACTGCTCGATCCGCTGGGCGTCATGCTGGTGCTGAACTACCTCGGCGGTCTGCACGGCATCGGCCGCATCGACATTGTGGAGAACCGTTTCGTAGGCATGAAGAGCCGCGGCATTTATGAGACCCCCGGCGGCACCATCCTGCTGGCCGCTCACCGCGATATCGAGACCATCACCATGGACCGCGAGGCCCAGAAGGTGCGCGATTCCCTCATCCCCGAGTACGCCGCCATGGTGTACAACGGTTTCTGGTTCGCTCAGGAGCGCGAGGCCATTCAGGCCCTTGTCTCCAAGACGCAGGAGACCGTGAACGGCGAGGTGCGCCTCAAGCTCTACAAGGGCAATGTGATGTGCGCGGGCCGCAAGAGCCCCAACAGCCTCTACAGCTACGCTATCGCCACCATGGAAGGCGACTACACCGACGAGGATTACAACCAGGACGACGCAAGCGGCTTCATCCACCTCAACGGCCTGCGCCTCAAGCAGTGGCAGCGAGTCAATAAGATGTACTGAGAGTACAATGTACAAATCAGGGAGTTAGGCGGCTGACGCCGCTTCCTAAGGAAAACGGTCTGACCGATGGTCAGACCGTTTTTGTTATCGGTGCAGCAGAAGGGCGGCGTAGGCGCCGTCCGCTTGAGCGCGGCAGGGGAGCCGCTGAAATGCCCATCCTTCGTTTTACGGAACGAGCTCATCGTCGTTCTTTCCACCGCTTTCGGGCTGCTTCAGTTTTGCGCCCGCATGCCGCAGCTTTTCAATGACGCGACGGCAGAGCTCGCGGTGAGCGGGCAGCGTGGCTCGCTCCGATGCTTGGGTTGCGATGTCAAGCGGAGTGTCGGAGCGGGCATCGGAGCGCCAGAGTCGCTCCTCGTAGGCATCATCGCTTTCATCGGTGCGCTGAGGCTCTGCCTCCTTCGGAATCAGGTTGGGGTCAGCCCCTGCTGCGAGCAAAAGAGCCAAATGAGTCTCCACAAAGCGGTCAGGCTGCTCTTCCTGCCACATCTCCTCATCATAGGGGCGTAACAGAACACTCATCAAGCTTTGCAGCACCGTCTGTCGATAGGAAGCATCATTGACATCCACCCGCTTCTCTCGCACCGCCAGCTCCAACGCGGGGCGTGCTTCAGCGTAACATACAATCGTCATCAGGTCTTCCGGGTTCATCCTCATGCCGTGGTTCAGAGCCCACATCCATGGCACTACCCCTTCCGGGCAATACGCGACCAGAGACAAATCACAACTCAATTGATTGATGCGGCGCGAGACATTGAGGTCTGCCCCATGAGCCAGCAGAAACTCAGCCGTTTGCCGACGCGTTTCCCACGGCAGCTGGCGTCCATTGGTAAAATGCCCGCTCAGCAGGGGCGATATCACCGTCTCAATCTCCATGGAATCGGTATATTCCTGCTCTCTGAAAGCAAGGGCATCGGGATTAGCTCCATGCTGCACAAGAGCCTCGAGAGCCTTCAGATGGGCGGTTTGAGCCGCAAGAATGGCAGGCGTCAGGCCGTGAACATCCAAACAATGCACGGAAGCGGAGGAGGAAGCGTCGCCGCTTTCGGCAAATTCATGTAACCATTCAGAAACGGGGGCTGCCACCAAACGGACGACATAGGCAGCGGCAAGCCTCTCCCCCAAGCCGGAGCCAGAGGGTGCGGCTCCCTCTATTGACTGAAACGCCCGAGCAAAGGACACCATTTCCTTCGCAACATCCGCAGCATATTGCTCCCGCAGATAGGCATCGAATTCAGTGATAGCGGAGCGTTCCTCGACCGACCAGCTTTCGTGAAAACACGGAGCGGATTTCCACGTCCATCCCCACAACCACAGCGCGCCGCCCCCGGCTGCCAACAGCAACGTCACCAGCAGCCCTGCCAGCGTGTACCCGATATACCTACCGATTTGACGCACCTTTTGTCTGCTCATGCTCAATGATGGAATGGATTATTTCCGACGCAGCAACGCGGCGTAGGCGCCGTCTGCTTGGGCGCGGTGGGGGAGGACGAGGATGTCCTCGGCAAGTTCAAACTCAGGGTGCGCGGCGAGGAAAGCGTCCACAAGGGCGCGGTCTTCCTCGCGGTCGATGGAGCAGGTGGAGTAGACGAGGCGGCCTCCCGCCTTCACGGCAGCTGCCCCCTGCTCCAGTATCTGCATCTGAAGGGCGGCAAGACGGGCAATCTCCTCCTCCTGCAAGCGCCAGCGGGCATCCACGCGGCGCTGCAACACGCCGGAGTTGCTGCACGGCACATCGAGCAATACGGCATCGAAAGCGCCGCGCCACGCCTCGGGGCAAGGGGTGCTCCAGTCATGCTGCGCCACCTGCACATCCTGCCCCCCTGCCCGGCGCAGGTTTTCTTCCAGCATAGGGAGGCGATGAGCTTCCGCATCCGTAGAGAGGAGCGAAACGCGCCCTTCCGTAGCGCCGATGATGGCGGCTGATTTACCGCCGGGGGCGGCACAGGCATCGAGGATACGCTCCCCCGCCTTCGGGGCAAGCAGCCGCACGCTGTGGCGCGTGGAGGGGTCCGCCATGTACACCTGCCCTGCCTGAAGCGCCGCCGCGGGCAACGGGCCGTGCACGCGGTACCAGAGGGGGGCCTCCGCCAGCGGCTCCCACGCCTCGGGCACGCTGTCCATGGGGTGCAGCGGGTTCAGGCGTGCGTAGAGCGGCGGGGTCTGCGTGTTCCACGCCAGCATGGCGAGCGTGTCGGCCTCGCCGAACTGCAGCATCCAGCGGCGCACGAGCCAGCTCGGCGTGGAGAAGCGGATGGCGGGCGGCAGCGTCTCGCGCTCCGCCTCAAACGCCGCACGACGGCGCGCAGCGTTGCGCAGCATGCCGTTCACCACGCCGCGAGCGCGGGCGGGGGCAAGCTTCACCGTCTCCGAGACGGCGGCGTGCTCCGCCTGTTTCAGCACAAAGAGCTGGCAGAGACCGAGCTGCACCAGCACGCGGATATCGTTCTCCAGCGGCGCGGGGCGCAGGGCCTTGCGCAGGTGGTCCAACCACGAGAGGTTGCGGAGAGTGTCGTAAACGAGCGCTTGCAGAAGGGCGCGATCAGACGGGGAGAGCTTGTGCTCCGCGGCGGCGCGGGCTACGAGTGTTTCCGCAAAGATGCCGCCCTTGTTCCAACGGAGGAGGGCTTTCCACGCCAGGCGGCGCACGCTGGGCTGTTCGTGTTCCATGCGCTTATTCCATGCTCAGAGCTTCGTGCAGGGGGAGACGGCCGTTCCACGCGCAGACGGCGCCCTTGATTCCCGCTTCATCGGCGGGGGTGAACTCCAACACACCCCCCGCGGCCTCCAAAATCACGCGAGCAGCGGCGAAATCCCACAGCGAGATGCGAGCCTCCACATAGGCATCGAAGCGCCCCGCCGCGATATAGCAGAGCGCAACGGCGGCGGACCCGAGGATGCGGATTTTGCGCACCTGCTTGGAGACGTGTGCAAAGCGGCGGATACCGGCCTCGCCGCTGCCGTCGTGGGTGCCGTGGCCGATAAAGACGACGGCCTCGGCCATGCGTTCACGGTAGGAGACGTGAATCGGCTCGCCGTTGCAGGTGGCGACACCGCCGGCGAGAGCACGGTAGCATTCATCCTGCATGGGGTCGTACACCACGCCGAGGACGAGTTTTCCCGCGGCACGCAGGGCAATGGCTGTGCAGAAGATAGGGATGCCGTAGAAGTAGTTGACGGTACCGTCCAGCGGGTCAACAATCCATTGCAGCTCGCTGTCCGCTCGGCCGTCGTTTCCTTCCTCCCCCAAGAGGGATGTTTCGGGGAATGCCCCCAACAGTTCGGCGGCAATCAGGGCCTGTGTCTCCTTATCGAGGCGCAGTTTGATGTCGTGAGCCAAGGTCTCGTCCACGGTTTTCTGAGCATGGAAGGCGGCCTTCAAAAAGGCTCCGGCCCTGCGCGCAGCTTGCTCCGCCACATCGAGATAGGCTGTGTAATCCGTCGTCACTTGTTTGCCTGCTCAGGGGTGGGAGAATTATTCTGCGCGCGGAGAATGGCACGCGAACCGTTAAAAATCTCGCGGGCGAGATTTCCCGCGGCCTTGGGCAGCAGCGCGCGCCACTCGGGCGCCGCCGCCACGGCGGATTCCGGGTTGTCCATGCCCATCCAGACAAAGACACACACAGCCTTGGGGCGGTAAATCATCACCCAGTACCCCGTATACCCCGCCAAGGGCTCGCTGAGGATGACGGGCTCGCCCTCCTGCACGACAAAGGGAGAAAGTCCTGCCACGGCATCTGCCGTTTCGCGGCGGATGTATTCAGGCGCCTTGTCCGCCTCATAGCGATAGATGGGGATTTGGTGGCGGTTCCAGATGGTGTTGACGAGGCTCAGACGGTAGCCGCGCCCCTGGTTCTGCAAGCGGAAATGCAGGTTAGCCAAATCGATGCGGCGCATGGGGAAAAGCCCGTTGTAGAGCGCATCGGCATGCTCGCTGTCCGGCAGCGTGCAATGCTCCAGTTGCAGAGAGTCGTAAAAAGAGCGCACCGGCTCATAGCCGAGGCTGCGGCCCGTTACCTCTGTATCGCGTGCCACGATATGGCGGTCATCGCGCCCCGGCATGCAGGCACAGCAGAACAGCACGGGAGCCGCTGCACGACCGGGTTGCAGCATTCCCTGCCAACGGTCCACGCCGTCTGCGGCGCTGCGCCCGGCCGTGAGCGCCAGCACATTGCCCTTGCAGTTGCGGCGGGTGTCCACCACCAGCACACAGGCCTGCAAGAGGTCCTTGAAATCGTTATCCTCGCCGCGCACCTTCAGCTCCTTGGGGCGGCGCATTTTCATGAAAGCCTTTTTCTGCTCCTCGGCAGCGCTTTCATCCCCGGCGAGGGCATCCCACGTTTCGGGATAACGAGCGGGATTTTCTACGGCGCAGAGAGCGCGCTCGGATGCCTGCTCAATGAGCTGCTGAATGGCCAGATTCAGGTTCGTGACAACGCTGACGCCCGTGGTTGCCTGTTCACTCGTAACGGTGGCGGTAAGCTCATCCAGCTCATTCTGCGCCCACATGGAGGCATAGGTGCTCACACCGAAGCGCGCGCCGTCCTCCCGATGCAGCACGATGGGGGCGGCCTTCGCTTCCGCGCACTGCTCTGCGGTGATGAAACCGCAGTCCTCCATGCGGTCCAGCGTTTCGGCCTTCACGCGCATCGCGCGCTCCATACTTCTCTCGGGGTTGTAGATGGAGGGGCCTCGCACCAAGCCCGCCAGCGTGGCGCATTCCACGAGGTCGAGCTCGCGCACCTCCTTATTGAAGTAGCGGCGGGCGGCGGCGCGAATGCCGTCGCAGTTCTGGCCGAAGTAGATACGGCTCAGATACTGCATAAGGATGGTCTGCTTATCGTATCGGCGCTCGATGCGCTGCGCCAGCATGGCCTCCAGCAACTTGCGGTCGAGGCTCTTGTCATGCAGCTCGTAGACGTTGCGGGTGAGCTGCATGGTGATGGTGGAGGCTCCCTGCTCATAGCGCATGGAGCTCATATTGCGCAGAACGGAACGCAGGACGGAGCTGAACACCACGCCGTTGTGATCGAAAAAGCCCTCATCCTCGCGCGCCACGAAGGCGTTCACCAGATGCTCCGGCAGCTCCGCCCACGTCAGCGGGGCGTTATCTTCGCCGGAGAGAGACGCAATCGGGCGGTTATCCGCGTCGTAGAGCATGCTGCTGCCGGGAGCCGCAACCACCGCATTGATGTCAAACTGCACGGCGCGGGCCGTGTAGAACACCAACGTGCCGAGGAAGCACGCCGCAAGAATACCGACGACGACGCTCAGCGCGAGGAGCTTCTTCTGCCCGATGGTGAGCAGGCGAAACCAACTTTTGCGGCGATTCTCTCCCTTGGAATAAAACATACGGCGGCAATGTCGTTAATCCTGCCCGACCAAGGCGCGGATGGCGGGTCCGGGGGTCCAATCGGGGAACTCGCTGCGCAGGCTCTGCTCATACTGCGCAGCCTCACCTTCCTTCTCGCACTTGCGCAGAGCTCGGGCAATCTTGTAGAGCGCGGCGGGTTTCAGCTCGCGGTCGCTCACCACGTTGGCTGTGCGCCCGTAATACTTGGCGGCCTCGCTGTACTGTTGCTCCGCGTAACAGGCATCGCCCAAGGTGACGAAGAGGGAGCTCTTAATCAAACCGTCAATGCCCATGGCAATAGCCTTTTCGCACAGATCTCGTGCCTCCTTGGTGCGCTTGAGGCCGATGAGAAGCAGCGCCTCATCGCGCATGCCTTCCGCCTTGCGGTAGGGCTGGCTCTCCATGGAGACGTAGAACTCCGCGGGTTGCAGGCCGTCCTCATAGTGCTGCAACTCCAGTCGGGCTCGGGCGAGGGTCTTCCAGACGATGGGCTCCACCTTGGGGCGCTCCTGCTCGCTGCCGTCCGCGGCATGATATTTCTCGCGGGGTTCGCGCAGCAAGGCATCCGTGAGGTATTTGTCTGCGGCGGCAAAATCGTGCACTTGGAAGCAGGACCAACCGCACCAACGCAGAATAGCCGGGGGCAAAGCGCGGTAGGAGCCTTGGTTGGTCTGCTCCAGCGTCTGCAATGCCACGCGCAGGTTTTCGGCGTCTTTCATCTTGAAGAAGCATTGCACCAAGCGCAAATCCACCAGAGAGGCATATTGCTCCGCATTGAGCGTGCGAGCCTCGCGGAAGTGAGGTACCGCGGCGGCGGGGTCTTTTTCGTAGAGCGCACAGGCGATGTTGTAATGGGCCTCAGCTATGGCGGCGGGCTTATCCTTGCCGCCGCGTTTCACCAGCGCCTCGTAGTAGTGAATCAGGCCTTCGTAGTAGGAAATCATCTTATCCGGCGCGCTCGTAGCACAGGCTTGGGCCGCGCGCTGCCAACAGACGGCCGCCGCCTCGCTATCGGAGAAATCGTTAATCACGCGGTCGAAGTCCGCCAGAGCGGCGCTGAGTTTGCCCTGTTTGACGAGGGCGGAGCCGCGCAGGGCCAGCGCCTCCGGCAGTCGCTTATCTTCGGCGTAGGAGGAGATGAAGGTATCCAGCGGGGGGACGGGGTCGTACTGGTCTCCGGAAGACGCGCACCATGCTTTTTTGTAGAGCGCATCGGGGCGAACGGCCTCAGGCAACTGCTCGATGTTGATGGCCTCAAACTGGCGGGCAGCGGCAGCGGGGTCTGCCCCCATCAGGCGGTCTGCATACATGAGGCGCACCAAATCGATGCAGGGAAGATTGGCCGTAGCCGGCGCGTCACCATAGGCGGAGAGGTAGGACTCTGCCTCTCGGACGAAGTCCAAACGACGCACCTGCTGAATGCAAATGAGACGACGATACCCGGCATCAGCCGCGACGGGGGTGCCGGGCTGAGTTCTCTCCGCCGTGCGGAACCACTCGGCCGCGGCCTCATACTGCTTGATTTCAAGGTTGGACTGCCCCACAATCAGGTCGCGGCGAGCCTCTTTCACAGGATCATCCAAAGTGGTGTTGCGGGAGGATGCCGCACGCACAACCTCGATGTACTTCTTCTCATTAAAGAGCGCCAAAAGGCTTTCGTACATAGCCTCACCTGCATACTTCTCCATGCCGGGGATGGCTGCGAGTCTGTTGTAGAGGGTCTGGGACTCCGTGCTCTTGCCGAGCTTGGCGGCCAAACGCGCTGCCTGCAAGGTGGCGGTGCCCTTCATCTGCTCATCGAGGCCGTTCTGTTGCAGCAGGTTGCCGAAAAGGCCGTAGGCCTCGGCATCCTCACCGTCCTCGGTCTTCATCTGAGCCAGCGCGAAGAGCGAGGCCTGAGCAATGGCAGGCGTGACGCCGGGGAGCGTGCGAACACCGCTGAAGGCCTCCTCTGCCTCCTTGCGCTTGCCGGCCTGCTGGTAAGCGCGCGCCAGGCGGTACTGGGCATCATTGCGCAGTTCGTTGCGCTTCGTCTCTTTGGCGGCGATGCGGTAGTAGCCGATAGCGCTGTCCCACAGGCGGCGCTCCGAGCTTTGCGTGGCCAGTTTATAAGCGGCGGCGGCGGCGTACTCCCCATGCATGGTGTTGGCCAGCGTGCCGAGCGTGGCGTTGGAAGCGGCGGCATCGCCGGATTCCTGTAAGCACACGGCGAGCAGGTAGAGCGCCTTGTCGCGGTTGGCCGCCTTGGGGAAATTCTCGGTATAGCGGCGGAAGAGTTCGGCAGCACGGTGCATGGCGACAGCCTTGTTGGAGGGGTCCGCCGTGTTGCGGGCCTGCACGTAGAGCTGCTCGGCAATAGCGTAGGAATCGGACTCCCGGTTGGAAACAAGCGGGTTATCCGCAGGCTGCTGCGCAGCAAGCGGCGCGGGGATGAGGCCCAGCACCGGGAGCAAACGAAGAAGGACGTTCATATCGAATTTAAGGAAGGAGGACAGTGAGTAAGACGACAGCTGCACGGGACAGGCTTATTTCTGCTCCTGCGGCATCTGTTTGGAGAAAGACACGTTCCACACCCCGGCCTGCGAGCAGGTGGAGATGACATCAGCCATGCGCTGCCAGCTCATTTCCGCATCGCCGCGGATACGCACGGGCTGGTTGGGGTTGACGGCAATCATGCGCTGCAACATGGCGGAGAGAGCCTCCCGGGTGAACACCTCGCGGTCAATCGTGATAATCAGCTCGCCGTTATCCTCTCGGGCATTGATGATAATCTCATCAATGGCGCGGCTGGTTTCCTCCGTGCTCTTGGGGGCGGTGGGCACCTTCACCTTCAAATCCTGCTCATTGAGGATGAACTTCTGCGTCACCACAAAGAAGATGAGCAGCAGGAACACGACATCCAGCATCGGGGCCAGCTGGAAGCCGATGGGCTCCGGGACTTTCGTTTTGAACTTCATGCGGCGAAGAAAAATTACCGTTCGGGCCGGGCTTTACAGATCATCATCCATCACCTCGCTGGCGGTGCCGCGCTGGTAGGTGCTGCTCAGGCGTTTCTCCCGGTCCATCTGCACCGCAATGACGGACAGGATGTGCGTGACGGCCACCTCCATATCAGTGATGCGCTTCTGCACGCGGCTGCGGAAAAACACATAGGCCGCCATGCTGGGAATGGCCAGCACCAGACCGCCGGCCGTGGTAATCATGGCCTCGGCAATACCGGAGGCCATCTGCATCTGCTTGACGCCCTCAAAATTGCCGGCAGCCATCTCCATGAAAGTCTTCATCATGCCGAGCACGGTGCCGAGCAAACCGATCATGGGCGCAATGGCGCCGATGTCGGAGAGCCAGTTGATCTGGCGCGTGAGGATATTCGCCTGGCGGGCGCCTTCCGCGCCGGCCACCTCGCGTACTTCCTCCATGGAAGCGCGGGGGTTGCGCTGCAGGAACATAACGATGACATGCACCGTCAGCGCAAAGCTGGAGCCGTCTCGCTCGCACATGCTCATGAGCACGGCGTAATCCTTGCGGCGGATGCAGGATTCCACAGCCATCACCATGCGCTGAGGCAACACCGCAGACTGGCGCGTAGTCCACAGGCAGATGATGAACACCATCATCGCGATAACGGAGAGGAACAGCAAAGCCCACATCAGGGGGCCGCCCTTCTCAAAAAGCTCCAGCAAGCCCCAGCCGGCGGAAGAGATATCGACGTTTTTCAGCGCTTCCGCGGCTTCGGAGGCTACGTTGGCAGACATGTCGGCAATCATCATACGCGGGTATTATACGCTCACACGCCACAGAGTTCAAGCGCGATTTTCGCCTGAATACCTCCTGATAATCAGACCTTCACTTGGCGGACAAATGAGGATTTGTAGATTTACTATGTACTAGGTACTATGTACTATTT
>JAKSOV010000019.1 GCA_024405415.1 Akkermansia sp. | reverse complement strand
CCGCCGAACTTTATAAATAGTACCTAGTAAATCCCTACAAATCCTCATTTGTCTCTCCCCCTGATGCGCAAAAAGCCCGCAGCAAATGCTGCGGGCTTTGAAATGCACTGAACAAGTGGATTTACTTGTCGGAGGGGGACCACTCCTCGGACTGCAGGGCAGCGAGGTTGAAGGCCTGCTCCAGACCCACCATGTCGCCGGCGCGCACGGTCTCGAACGCGGCCGTCTCGCGGCGCAGCTGCTCGGGATCGTAGTTGACGGCCTTGATGGAAAGACCGATGCGGCGCTCCACCTTGTCCACCTTGATGACGCGAGCCTTGATGGCGTCGCCCACCTTGATGACGTCCTTGACGCGCTCCACGTGCTCCTCGGAAAGCTGGGAGATGTGGATGAGGCCGTCGATGTCGCCGTCGAGGTTGACGAAGGCGCCGAAGGAAGCAATCTTGGCAACGGTACCTTCCACGAGGTCGCCCACCTTGAAGCGGGAGTCGATAGCCTCCCAGGGATCAACCTCAAGCTGCTTCACGCCGAGAGAAACGCGCTGGTTCTCCTTGTCGATGTTGAGCACGCGAGCCTCCACCACGTCGCCCTTCTTGAGGACCTCGGAGGGGTGGTTGATCTTGCGCGTCCAGCTCATGTCGGACACGTGAATCATGCCGTCGATACCTTCCTCGAGGGCCACGAAGGCACCGTAGGGAGTAAGGTTACGCACAGCGCCGGAGATAACCGTACCCACGGGGAAACGGGTCTCGATGGCGTCCCAGGGGTTCTCGTCGAGCTGACGGATACCGAGGGAAATCTTCTGCTCCTCGACGGAGATGTTGAGCACCACGGCCTCGATTTCCTGATCCAGAGACAGGACATCGGAGGGACGGGTGATGCGCTTCGTCCAGGAGAGCTCGGAGACGTGCACGAGGCCTTCCACACCCTTCTCCAGCTCCACGAAGGCGCCGTAGGCGAGGAGCTTGGTCACGCGGCCCTTGACATGGGAGCCGATGGGGTACTTGGCTTCGATGTCGGCCCAGGGGTTGCTGGAAAGCTGCTTGAGGCCGAGGGAAACACGCTCCTTGTCGCGGTCCACATCGAGGATGAGCACCGTGAGCTCCTGACCGATGTGCAGGATTTCGGAGGGGTGATTGACGCGGCCCCAGCTCATGTCGGTGATGTGCAGCAGGCCGTCCATGCCCTGCAGGTCGACGAACGCGCCGAAGTCGGTGATATTCTTCACCTGGCCGGTCACCTTGTCGCCCACGTTGACGGTCTCGAGGAAGCGCTGGCGCTGCTCGCTGCGCTCGGCCTCGATGACCTCGCGACGGGAGAGCACGATATTCTTGCGCTCGTCGTTGACCTTGACAATCTTGAACTCGTAAACATTGCCCACGAACTCGTTGAGATCCTTCGGGGGGATGATGTCCACCTGAGAGCCGGGCAGGATCGCCTCGCCACCACCGATGTCCACGAGGCCGCCCTTGACGACGCTCTTCACCTTACCCTTGACAAGGCCGCCGTCCTTGTACACGGCAACAATCTTGTCCCAGTTCTGCTTGTGCGCAGCCTTCTCCTTGGAAAGCACGACGAGACCCTCGTCGTTCTCGAGGTTCTCAAGAAGCACCTCGACCTGATCGCCCACTTCGATTTCCTCATCTTCGAACTCGGAGATGGAGATGACGCCTTCGGACTTGTAGCCGATGTCCACGAGGACAACCTGGGGGCGGATTTCAAGGATGGTACCGTTGACGATGTCACCCTTGCGGAAAGAAGGAAGCTTGGAATCAATCAAAGCTTCCAGTTCGGAATTACTCATTTTGTGTTGGTTAGGTTAATGGTTGCGCCTTCCTCCAAGGCCCTTACTGCGGCGGTTAGTGGGCACCTGTCTGCCACCGAGCGGAAAGCGGTCGCCGATTGTAACCTTTCCGCCCCTGCGCGGCAAGCCTTTTTTCGCAGAATCAGCTAAAAAAGATAGACTTACCCCATAGACAACAAATGTTAATAAATCAGCCTTTAAAATAGTTTTTGACTCTTAAATAAAAATCATCTACTGTTTCGCTATAACGGTTAGGACAAACCACCGCCATTCAACACGCCATGAATCTCACTCCCTTAACAGCATCGGAAAAACACACCCTTTTCACTCTCTGTCGTCACGCCGTCTACATCGGCATCCAACTGCTCGTCGTCTTCGCGCTCTGGGGAATGGGCAGCGCCTTCAAAGAAGGACTGATTGAAGAATACGGCGTGCTGGAGAACCTCCAGAGCGGCGTCCTGCTGCTCACCTCTGTCATTCTGCTGGGCGAAGCGGCACGCCACGAGCGCTACCGCGCCATTCTTTTCTCGCTGGCCATGTGCACCACGGCCGCCCTCATCCGCGAGCAAGATGCCTTCTTAGACGAGCATCTGCCCATCATCAGCTGGAAGTTCTGCTTCATCTTCCCCATCATGGGTCTGGCGGCGCTGTGGCGGCAAATTCGCACGGACAGGGCACCGCTTTTCGACTTCTTCCGCTCCGGCTCCTTCGGCATCATGCTGATGGCTTTTGTCACCATCGTGCCGCTGGCTCAGTGCCTCGGCCACCGTCACTTTGTCATCGACGTACTCGGTACGGAAGAGGACCCGCGCCTCATCCGCCGTTTCCTGGAGGAGCCCTTCGAACTGATGGGCTACATCCAGATTCTGCTGGCTGCTATTGAGTTCTACTTTGACCTGCTCCGCAAGCGCAGCCGAGACTAAAGCTCCGATTCCTGTTTTTTTCGCGCCCGATAAAAAACCGCTCTCCTTTGCAGGAGAGCGGTTTGTCATAGAAGCGTATCGCGCGTTGCTTAGGCCTCGGCGGGAGCCTCGGACGTGGAGGTCGCGACGGGCTCCGCAGCGGGAGCGGGGGCAACGTGCAGGTCGATGATCTCGATGAGAGCCATGGGGGCGCTGTCAGTCTTGCGCTGGCCGAGCTTCACGATGCGGGTGTAACCACCCTGACGGGAAGCGGTGGCGGTAGCGACCTCACCGAAGAGCTTGGCCACAACCTTGGGCTGGGGCAGCGTGGCGAGGGCCTGACGGCGGGCGTGCAGGGAACCGTTCTTACCGAGAGTGATGAGCTTCTCCACATAGGGGCGGAGAGCCTTGGCCTTGGCAAGCGTGGTGGTGATGCGGCCGTGGCTGATGAGGCTGCAAGCCTGGTTGGCAAGCAGGGACTTACGATGGGAGGCCTTGCGCTGGAGCTTGGCTTTCTTGACGCCGTGTCTCATAGTCTTTTAGTGTGTTCTTGTTTGTTGTTAATAATTATTGGAATCTTTATTCATCGTCCTCATCGTCGCCGAAGGCATCGATGTTGTGGGAGATGAGAGCCTGCAGGTCGGTGCCGCGGGTCTCGTCCTGAGCGTCGCGCAGGCGGGAGGCCGGCGTGGCGGAGGCGAGCAGCTTCGGGTCGAACTGCATGCCGAGAGACAGGCCGTGCTGCACGAGCTTGTCCTTGATTTCGTTGAGGGACTTCTTACCGAAGTTGCGGTACTTGAGCATCTCGCTCTCGGTCTTCATGGCCAGCTGACCAACGGTGGTGATGTTGGCGTTGTTGAGGCAGTTGGCGGCGCGGACGGAGAGTTCGATTTCGTTGACGCTCATGTTGAGCAGCTTGCGGAGCTGGGCGGTGTTGGCGTCCTGCTCGCTGCCGGCGGCCTGATCGAATTCCACGTGGCGGCTGTCGCCGTTCACGAAGACGTCGAGGTGATGGCGCAGAATGCTGGCGGCCTGAAGCATGGCATCACCGGGGGTGACGCGGCCGTCCGTCCAGACGTCAAGCACAAGCTTGTCGAAGTCGGTCATCTGACCCACGCGGGCGCTGTCCACAGCGTACTTCACGCGGGTGACGGGGGAGAAGATGGAGTCGATGGGGATGACGCCGATGGGGCGGTCCTTGTCGTTGTTGTCATCGGCGGTGTGGAAACCGCGGCCGACGTTGACCTCGAAGTCGCAGTCGAAGATGGTGCTCTGGTCGAGGTGGCAGATGACCTGGTCCTTGTTGACGACCGTGTACATCGTGTCCTCCTGGATGTCACCGGCAGTCACGACACCCTGCTTGGTGACGCGAAGGGAGAGCGTGCGGGGCTCCTTGCCGTGGTGGATGAACTTCACCTTCTTGAGGTTGAGGATGATTTCGGTCACGTCCTCCACCACACCGGGCAGGGAGGTGAACTCGTGCTGAGCACCGGCAATGCGGACGCTCGTGATGGCAGCACCCTCGAGGGAGCTGAGAAGGACGCGACGGAGGGAGTTACCCAGCGTGTGACCGAAGCCCGTCTCGATAGGAGCGGCAATGAAAGTCACGTGGTTCGCGTCAGCGGGGTCCTCAATGCGCTTGAGCGTATTGGGAATCTCGAAATGGGCCAAACGAATGGTCCCCTGCTCTTCTTTCTGCGTATCAGGCATGATAGATATAATAGTGTAACCGGGTTTCCCTCCATGCGGGCTCTGCTTCCGTAGAAAAGGAGGACCGACGGTCGATTTTGATAAACCCGCGCGGGGCGCATGATACAGGACACCGCGCAGCTTGACAAGCCTTTTTTAACACATGTGTCATATAGACGCTTATTTTCACCGTATATCGTCATTTTATTTTCACTTTTTGCGTCTCTTTCAGGCAAGTTCGCTCGCTTTTGCTTGCTCCCGAGTACGCGTGCGTGTAAGATAGAGCGCATGGAGCGCATCATCTGCGAGGGAGAGTTGACAACGGAATGGTCGGGCGGGACCATCGGCGCAGCTCTGCGCTACCGGCTGCTGCGGACGGAAGAGGCTCTCGTCTACCGCGCCGCCCGAGCCGCCACGCCGGCGCTGCACCCCACGGCGCAAGCCGGGCATTTCTCCGCTGATTTGTGGCGCTACCATTGTGCGGAGTTCTTTCTTGCCGCACCGGGGGGAACGCCCTACATGGAGTTCAACCTCGCCCCGAACGGCGCATGGTGGGCCTGCGTCTTCACGGCCCCGCGCACTGCCGCCGAGCCGGTGCCCGACCTCTCCGCTATCCGTGCCGCAGGTACCGTCACCGCACAAGGCTGGGCTGCCGAAATGCAAGTGCCCCTCTCTCTGCTGACGGCCTGCGGCATACCCCTACCCACCTGCAGACTCGCCATCGGGGCCGCCTTACCGCAGAAAGGCGAAGCCCGCTGGCTCACCACCACGCCGCACGATTGTACTGCCCCCGCCGATTTCCACACCCCCGCCGCATGGAGCCTCGTCAACCTCTGATTTTACCATGAAACCCGCCGACAAAACCAACGTGATGCGTACGTTGGAGCAAAAAAAGATTCCCTACTCCGCCTACACCTACGAATCCGAGGGGGCCATCACAGGTCTTGAGGTTGCCGAGAAGCTGGGGCAGAACCCCGACCAAGTGTTTAAGACCCTCGTCACCACGGGCAAGAGTACGCAGCACTACGTCTTTGTCATCCCGGTGGGCGCAGGGCTGGACCTCAAAAAGGCAGCTAAGGCCGTAGGTGAAAAATCGCTGGAGATGCTCAAACAAAAAGACCTGTTGGGGCTCACGGGCTACATCCACGGCGGCTGCTCGCCCATCGGCATGAAAAAGGCCTTCACTACTACCATTGATTCCACCGCCGCAAACTTCGACTCCATCATCTTCTCCGGCGGCCGCATCGGCCTGCAGGTGCAGGTTTCCCTCACTGACCTCGCCAAAATCGTTCGCTTCACCCTGGCCGACGTTACCACGGGGCTGATTCACAACTAAGCGACAAATCCTCATTTATCACTCCTCGGCTTTTTCCTTGCCTTTCCTTACCTGCATGGTACAGTAGGACAAGCTCCATGGCGACCGACGAGAATATTTTGGAGGTGGATTCCCTGCGCATGCATTTTCCTGTGCGCCGCGGGGCGTTTGCCAAAAAACAGTCCCTGCTCAAGGCAGTGGACGGCGTTTCTTTCACCATTGCCCCCGGTGAAACGCTGGGGCTGGTGGGCGAAAGCGGCTGCGGCAAGAGCACCATCGGCCGCTGCATCGTGCGCCTGCTGGAGCCGACGGACGGCTGTATCCGTTTCATGGGGGAAGATATTACGACACGCTCCCAATGGAGCCTGCGCAAGCTGCGCCGCCGCGTGCAAATGGTTTTTCAGGACCCGGCGGACTCTCTCGACCCTCGCATGGATGTGCGCCACCTCATTGCCGAACCGCTGGACATCCACGGTCTCGGCACGCGCGAAGCACGCCGCCGCCGTGTCGATTTGCTCATGGATTTGGTAGGGCTGCCCAAGGTGGCGGCGGACAAGTTTCCGCATGAGTTCTCGGGCGGTCAGCGCCAACGCATCGGCATTGCTCGCGCCCTCGCCTCCGGCCCCCGCCTGTTGATACTCGACGAACCCGTCAGCGCGCTGGATGTCTCCGTGCAGTCGCAGGTGCTCAACCTCCTGCTCGACCTGCAAAAAGAGCTGGGGCTTTCATATCTGTTCATCTCTCACGACCTCTCCGTCGTCCACCATATCTCCGATCGCGTGGCGGTCATGTACCTCGGCAAAATCGTGGAAATGGCGGGGGCGGAGGAGCTGTACCGCCACCCGAGGCATGCGTACACCAAGGCCCTGCTCTCGGCCATTCCTGTTCCCGATCCCTCACGCCGCCGTCGCATCCCCGTCATGCCGGGGGACGTGCCCTCCCCCATCGACCCGCCGCCCGGCAGCGCCTTCGGGCGCCGCATCAATCACCCCTACCTCGAGAGCACCTATGGGATGGACCTCACCCCGATGGAAATCGAACCCGGACATTGGGTCGCGCCAGACCCCTGCGCCCTGTCGCTGACGGACTTGGCCCGCCTCGGCATTGATATCTACCGCTGATGTTGTTGCTGCGCGCCATCACCCGCCTGTTCCGCCCCGATGTTCCGCAGGGGCTCGTCGGCCATCTCGAAGCGCTCCGCCGCACGCTGCTGGCGATGATGGCTGTGTTAGCGACGGCCTTCGTATTCTGCTTCTGTTTCGTACCGCAGATCACAGACTTCCTGCGCCGCCCCGTGGAGCAGGTGCAGCAGCGATATGAGACCGAACACCTGCCCGCCGGACTCGCCGTAACGGACTGGCAGGCGGCCAAACGCTGGGCCGCCCTGCGCCCCGCCCTCTCCCCGGCCGCGAGGCGCGCGGCGGAAACAACCCTACCTGCAGCCGTGCGCCGGCTGGCCGAAGCCGTGCCGCCCTTGCAAGCCGTGCAGCTCCTGCCGCCGGGGCAACGCCGCGCTGCTCTGGCTGCCTCGGCGGAAGACGCACCAACACAGGCCCTGCTGCTCGACCTCTACGAGGCAGGAGCCGTGCTGACGCCTGCAGCAGACACGCAACTCATGGGCGTCTTCCGCCCCGCGGAGAGCTTTCTGTTGGCCGTCAACCTCGCCTTTATCGCGGCGCTGGTGCTATCCTTTCCCGCCCTGCTTTTCCTGCTGCTGCGCTTCATCCTGCCGGGGCTGCACCCGCAGGAGCGCCGCGTGCTCAAACAGGCTCTGCTGTGGGGCTCGCTGCTCTTCCTCGGCGGCTGCGCCTTTGCCTACGCCGCCGTGCTGCCGCGCGTGCTGGGCTTTTTCCTCCGCTACGCGCAGGAGCTGGGCATTGAGAACGATTGGCGCATCGGCTACTATCTGAGCTTTGCCGCCAAACTCATCCTGCTTTTCGGCGCCGTGTTCGAGCTGCCCGTCCTGTTGCTGCCGCTCATCCGCCTCGGCATCCTGCGCTATGAGCTGATGCGCCGCACTCGGGCCTACGCCTTCCTCGGCTGCCTCGGTCTGGCCCTGCTGCTCGCCCCCGCGCCCGACCCCGGCACCATGCTTCTCCTGGCCCTGCCCCTCTACGCGCTCTACGAGCTGAGTATCCTCTTTGCGAGCCGCATGAAAACCAAACGCCCTGCCTGACGTACGGTCAGACAAGGCGTATAAAGATGAAGGAGGCGCGTCAGACCGACACCTCGCCGCTCAGCGCCTCGCCGTCGGCGAAGTGGTGCTCGCCGCTCACCGTGAGCTTCGTCACGTGCTTCAGCGAGGGGACCCCGAGAGCATCGAGCGAGTCCACCAGCTTGTAGCGCTTGGCATCCAGCTGCACCACGGGGGCCACGCCGCCGCATTCGGGCGCGAGGCGCATGCAACCGTCCTCGCCGATTTCCACGGCGTCGGAGCGCAGCAGGAGCAAATCCGAACAGGTCTTGACGGGGAAGAAGCGCGAGCGAGGCACACAAACGGCACGGGCACCGGGGAAACATTGCAAGGCCGCGCCCATGGCCGTCTCCAGCTGGTAGACTTTGGGCGTCTCGGCCTTCCGCGGGTCCACGGTCTTGATATTGCGGATGACGGGCAAGGGCATCACACCGCCGTGAGCATCCAAAAACGACTTCAACGCATCGAGGCGCACCCACAGGTTGTTGGTGTTGAAGTATTGGTGCCTGGTGATATCCTGGAAAGCGGGCACATCCTCATCAGGGCACTGGGCGACTTCGCGCAGAATGGGCTGGCCGTCCGCCTTGCGCGTGGCAAGGTGGCCGCCTTTCTTATCAGCCTCCGTGCGGCGCGTCACTTCCATCACAAAGGGGGCGCTGCTCTCGGCAAACCAGCGCAGGAAACGCGTATCGGGCTGCGCACCGAGGTTGTCGGAGTTGGAGACAAAGGCATACTTCACCCCCGCAGCCAACAGCTTATCCAGCCACCCGCTGCCGATGAGCGCGGGGTAGATGTCACCGTGGCCGGGCGGGCACCACTCCAAATCGGGGTTGGCGGGGAAAGAGACAGGCTCCAGCGTGTCGGCGCAGAGCTTAGGTACGCGGTTCTGAATCATCTCCACCTCAGCGGGGTCGGCAAAGCCGCCCTCGGCGTAGCGCGCGAGGTGGGCCATGGTATCCGCGCTCGTGGAGAAGGAGTTCATGAGCAGGAGATTCACCTTGCAGCCCGCCTGTTCGCGCAGGTGCTGCACCTGGCGCACGATGAGGTCAAGGAAGGTGACGCCGGGCTTAATCTCCAACAGGCTCTTGGCCTTTTGCAGGCCCATGCCCGTGCCGAGCCCGCCGTTGAGTTTGATGATGACGCTCTGCGACAGCAGCTGCTCGTCAGCAGGGGCGGTGTCCGCCACCAGCTGCTCCCACTCCGCCACGTTGCGGGCGGGTTCAATCTCACTCTCGGGGATGAGCATGCTCTGCTGCGAGGTCAGCACCTGCACGCTGTGGCGGAACGCCTCTATCGCCGCGGAGGAAAGCCCCACGCTGCGCATTTTTTCTTCAATCACGGAAAAATCCATAACCGCAGTATACGCCTCGGCGGGGATGATTGCAAGAGGGATAAGAAGCCCATTAGGCGCCGCGGCGCACATAGCGGATGGAGCCGACGTAAATCAGCAGCACCACGTTCATCATCAGCGCGTAGATGATGGCGGGGATAGCGAAGCGCCCGTCATTGAACACGAAGGGGCTGGAGGCGATAGCGATAGCCTGAGCCGCATTCTGCATACCGACCTCAATAACGATGGTGCGGCGCTCCTGCGTGTTGAGGCGGAACACATAGCACAGCACCGCAGCAGCCGCCACGGCGCAGAGGAGCAAGCCCGTCACCGCCGTACCGAGAATGGCAAAATTCTCCGCAATCGTGTCGCGGTGCTGCACGAAGAAGATGCCCGCCAGGAACATGAGCGCGGGGAAGGCGCAGCGGGAGAGCACGCGCTCGATGCGGGCCGCGGCTCCGCTCCACTTGCGGCGCACGCCGATGCCGATGAGGATGGGCAGCAGCATCGTCACCACATTCTGCGCCAGCAACTTGCCGACGGGCAGTGTCACGCCGATGCTCTCGCCCACGGACGCCGTCGTCCACTGCATGATGAGCGGCACGGTGATGAGCGTGATGATGCTGCTCACCGCCGTCAGAGAGACAGACAGCGCGACATCACCGCGAGCCAACATCGAAAAGATATTCGACGAACTGCCGCCGGGGCAGCAGGCTATGAGCATGAGGCCGATCGTGAACACGGGGTTCAGCCCCAGCACGGCAATGAGGCACCACGCCAACACGGGCAGCAGCACCAATTGCCCCAAAAGCCCCGCCACCACAGCTTTACCCCCGCGAAACACGCGGACAAAATCCTTAAACTCGAGCGTGAGCCCGAGGTCGAACATGAGAATGGTGAGGATGGGGATAACAAGCAGGATGGGATTCATAAGCGAGACATTTTTGTTAGAAGGGACAGGCAGAACTCAGGGGAGCTTTGACATGCAGGAGCTTGAACATATTGAAGGTCTGCGTGACGGAAACCTGAAAACCGCGCGCGGACAACAGACGCTCCAGCTCCTTCTCCCAGCCGCGGGTTTGGGGAGAGCGAAGGCTCAGCAGGACATCGGCCTCGCCGTAGCGCTCCGTCACATAGCAAATCACCTTCATTTGCTGCGGTGCGGGCGTGCCGTCCAACAGAATGAGAGAGTCCATCGGCAGGCCGTATCCGTGCAGGAAGCGCTCGGAGAGCCCCTCGCAATGCCAGCCGTAGAAGGACAGATTGAAATAGGTGCCCTGCGCCAGCAACGGGCAGGTGCGGTGGCGGTTCTCCGGGTTCTGCAGGTAGGCTGTCACCTTCTTGTAGTCATCCTTGTAGTGATACTCATTGAAGCCGAGCTGTAGGCCGGAGTAGGCCCAGCAAAGCATCAGAACACTAAAAGCCGCAAGAGAAAGCGTGCGGCGCAGACCGGGGCGAGCGAGCGCACGGCTCATCACCTGCGCCGTCAGGAGCAACACGGCAGGTAACAGCACCATATAGTGGCGCTCCCAGAACTGGAACTTCACGGCAAAAGCCACCGCGGCAAAAGCCACGGCGAACACAGCCAAGGCGGCCACCCAACGCGTTTTCAACAGGCTACCGAGCGTCCGCCGATTCAGCAGCACCAAGGAGAGCAAGCTCAGCGAAGCCACGACCAGCGCCGCCACCATCTCCGGCGTAATGTGCTCAAACAGCCCCGAACGGATATCCGCGCGGGAGAGAGCAAGCCCTTGGAAGCCCCCCAAACAGTAAAGCACATAAGCCACATTCTGCAAACCGGGGTACCCCCAGCCGTAGGTATCGCCCGTCACCGCATGAGCGGCATACAACACCGCCAGCGGCACATAGGCGCAGCCAAAAGCTGCATCTACGGCCAAATGGCGCTTCCACGCCAATCCCTCCCCCGCCAGCAAACGAGCCACGCAGGCCACGGGGTACAGCAGGTAGCAGAACGCAAAGAGGAAGTGACAACCGAAACCGATGAGGAAGAGGAAGTTCCACGCGATGAGGTGTTTTTTCTCCTCGGGTTGCTCTGCAAAGAAAAGGTGGTAGAGCATGCCCGTGCCGCATGCCAGCATGATGGTGTAGGGGCTGATATCATTGAGGTAATACCACACCATGGGGTGCAGCACCATGAGCAGAGCCCAGAGTGGGGACAGATTCAGGCGCTTGAGAATCAGGGCAAAGTACCCCACCGCCACAATAAAGAAGGGAATATTCATGCTGCGGAGTCCGACCTCCGTGCAGGGGAACACCCCGCTCCACACCCATTCATAGAGCATGAAGAAAAGCTGCTTGTCATAACAGGCCCAGCCGAAAGCGGCATCCCACAATCCCTTGGAAGCCGAGTAGACGCGGATACCCTCATCCGCCCACAGGCTGCCGGAGTTAATTGCCAGCGCCGAAGCCAGCAGGCAGGAGAGGAAAAGCAGGACGTACGTGCGCCAAGAATGGGAGGAAAGAGGCATAAGTTGTTTCGCTGATACGCGGCGCGGCATTGTAACGCACACGATGCGCAGATTCAAGCTCTATACCCTTTTCAGGCGCATAAAAACGGTCTTGAACGCTCAGCGACTTTCCACGGTGAAGGTAGCGGAAGCGCTGCGGCGTGTGTGAATATCGAACACGCGGAGGGTATGGGTGCCGGGGCGGAGCTCGGCGTACCATGTATCGTTGCGGCGGGAGAGGCGCAGGGTGGAGCAGCTCCACTCCGCCACGGCGGGCGGCAGCGTGCTGCGGAGTTCCGCCAGCGAGCCGTCCTGCGGCAGCGTGGGGTCCAGCACCAGCGTGGTGCCGTGCGCGGGGATGAGGATGGCGGGGTAGCGCCCGCCGTCCTCCGTTTCGTTGACGGCGAAGAGGTGTTTTTTCCCCGACTCCGCCAGCCAATCCGCATAGCGGGCATCCAGCAGCGCACGCCCCGCTTCGTCGTAACGCCCCGTGGTCGTGGGAAGCTGCGCGGGGAGCCCCAGCTCACGGCGGCGGCATTCGGGCGGGGTCTTGGGCGTGGGGAGCAGCCCCGTGCGTGTGTCAATCTCCGTCTCCTGCAAGGCGGCGGGGCGCGCGGGGAAAGCGGGGCGGCGCCCCATGCGCGGCATGCCGCTCTCGTCCTGTTCGTAGAGGGCTTCCATCACGCGGTGGAAGAGGGGTCCCGCCCCGCTCAGTCCTGACACCTGATGCATGGAGCTGTTGTCGAAATTGCCCGCCCACACGCCGACGGTGTAGTCCGCCGTGTAACCGATGCACCAGTTGTCGCGGAAGTCGGAGGAGGTACCCGTCTTGCACGCCACGCGGAAGGGGAAACGCATGTGGCGCGCGCTCCCGAAGGCGGCGGCGCGGGCGCTTCCGTCGCTCAGGATGTCGGAAATCACATAGCACATCTCGGGCGTAAAGATTTTTTCTCCTTCACCCTCCGTCTCCCCATGCGGCAGACGGGTGTGAACCTCAGGCAGCGAACCGCCGCGCGCGAGACAGGCATAGGCGCGTACCAGCTCCGTGAGCGTCACATGCGCGTTGCCGATGGCCAGCCCCAGCCCGTAATGCCCCGCCTCCTCCGCGGGGTGCATGCCGAGCCGCTGCATCAGCTCCAGAAAAGCAGGCACGCCGCCGTGGTCGTTGAGGGCTTCCATGGCGGGCACATTCTGAGAACAGGCCAAGGCTTCGCGCACGGTGATGGGGCCGCGGTAGTGCCCGTTGTAGTCCGTGGGGGCTTGGATGCCGTCGGGACTGCGGTAGAGCGTCGGCACATCGGCCAGCACGGAACCCGCCCAGAGCCCGTGCTCAAAGCTCAGGAGATACACGAAGGGTTTGAGGGTGGAACCCGCCGAGCGCGGCATGCGCGTGCCGTCCAGCTGCCCGCCGTGCTCGCTGTGCGGCAGAGCGGCGCCCACGGCGGCCAGCACATCGCCGCTGCGGTTGTCGAGCACCAGCACGGCCGCCTGTGTCATGTGGTGGGCGCGCTGTTTTTCCACCTCCTCCTTGGCGATGCGTCGGCAACGCTCCTGCAAGGCGGCATCGAGCGTGAGCTGACCGGTTTCATGGCGCAGGGAAGACGCCAGCGTGAGCGGGTGTGCGGCGGCGGTCAGCGGATTCTCCTGCGATTCAGCCCCCTGCCCCATACGGGCGAGGATAAGGTTGCGGCGGCGCAGAGCGGCCTTCGGGTGACGCAGCGGATTGAGACGGCTCGGAGCCTGCACGAGCCCCACCAGCAAGGCGGCTTCCTCTTCGGTAAGCGCGGCGGCGGGCTTACCGTAGTAGAACGCCGCAGCCGTCTCCGCCCCGCGGCAGAGATTGCCGAAGTCCGCGCGGTCGAGATAGGCGCGCAGAATTTCTTCTTTGCTTAACTGCATCTCCAATCGGCGCGCGAGAAAAATTTCCTGCACCTTGGCGCGGGCAGAGCGCTCTCGGTTGCCGCAGAGCATCTTGGCCAGCTGCATGGTGATGGTGGAGCCGCCCGAACGGGGACCGCCCGTCAGCTTATCCCGTGCCGCGCGCGCCAAGGCCAGCGGGTCCACACCGCCGTGGTAAAAGAAACGCCTGTCCTCCGCCGCCACAAGAGCCCGCACCAGCGCGGGCGGCAGCTCGGCATCCGTCGGCAAGGGCTGTTGGCGGTAGTGATCCGCCCCCGCCACCAGCGAGAGCAGCACGCCGTTCCTATCCGTCACCGCCCGATTCGGCAGCACCTCCGGCATCGGGCAGCGCAAACACCACGGCAGCACCCCATACACCACCGCACCCGCCATGCACAAGAGCGCAAGGACAAGCAACGAAGCTTTGCAACGCCTCCTGATTTGTACTTTGTACATTGTACATTGTACTTCCGCCATTCTTCCGCGTCAGCGCGGAAGAATGGTGAAATGCTGCGGGATGGCGAGTCCGTAGACCTGCGGACGGTACATCAGCTCGGCCTTGGCGGCGAGAGCCGTCACCTTGCCGCTCTTCACCACGCGGGCGATGTAGCGGGCGGTGAGGTCGCCCTCGCCCCAGCGGGTGACGTAGAAGCGCACGCAGTCCTTCAGATACTCGCGGTTGTTGATGAAGCCGGAGCAGAGCCAGTTGCTTTCATCCGTGCGGATATCCTCAGGCAGAGCTTGAGAGGTCAGTTCGGGATTCACCGCCTCGAAGGCAGCGGGCAAGCGGTCCTCCAGCGCCATGTAAACGGCGGGCAGCCCGTCCGTGTGCTTGGCGGTGATGGTCACGCGCACCACATCCCCCACGCGGAAGGTGCCAGTGGGCGTCCATGTGCCGTCGGGGTTCAGCTTCTCATAGCGGCGGGTGACGGCGAAGCCCTTGTCCACCATCTTCTCGGGCTGGGACTTGGCCTGATAGCCTTCCACCGTGCCGCTGACATAGACGGGGTTGCCCGCCGCCTTGTATGCCGTCTTGTCACCCGCGCGGACGCTGAGATGCAGAGGCTTGCTCATGCTCAGCTCCTGCCCGTTGAGGGTGGCCGTGCGGTCGGCAAGCTGCGCGTTTTTCAGATACTCGTGAATGATGAGGCACATCCAGCCGCTCTCCCACGTGGTCGGGCGGTTCTGCGCGACGGATTCCACATACAGGCGCAGTTGGCGCACGGTGGCGGGGTCTTCGGGCGCAGCGATGACCGCCCACAGGGATTCCGACGCCATGGCGGAAGGCAGACCGTAGCGGAAGGTGCCCGTACCCTTGGCCTTGCGCGCCTTGGCGACCAGCTCCTTCGACAATTCATAATCCTTCAGCAGCTCCGCCGTGGCGGCGAGCAGCCAAAGCTCGCTCTCATTCGGCTTCACGCGCTTGGCGATGACGGCCTTCAGGAAAGCGGCATCCGCCGCACCGCGCTGTGCGAGGTAGTAGAGACCGACGAGGTTGGCATCCGCCTCCTCCAAGAGTTCCTCTTTCAGTGCCTTGTCCGTCTGACGGAGCTTGAAGCACACATCCGGCGTCTGAGCATTCTCGCACGATTGGAGCACCAGCGCCACATAGGGCGTGAAATTGCGGTTGGCGTTGCCGCCCGTCCAGTAGGCAAAGAAGCCGCTCGGCAGCCAGCGAGCCATGATGCGCTTGGTGGTCCCCTGCACCACGGTCCCGGCGTCCTTGCCCTCGGGGTAGCGCAGACCGACGGCCTGCTCCAACTCCTTGCGGAAGGCCCACGGCAGCATGGCGGAGCTGAGCTGCTCCACACAGCCGTGGGGATAGGTGATGAGGTAGCGCACACCGTCCGCCGCGCCCGCAAGCGGGCTGGTGGAGAAGGTCAGTTCCGCCGTGGTGTCGGCGGCAAAGGCCCCGCGGAACCAGTCGGCGGGCTTGGCGCTCTTGCCGGGGTCAATCACGCTGCACACCGCCTCGCGCAGGAAAGGCATGGGCGGGCGCACGGTGAAGCTGAAGGCGGCGGCATCACCCTCCTTGGCGGCGACACCCGTGCCCTGCACGCGCCATGTCAGCTTGCAATCGCCCGCGCTCGTGAGCGTAACGGGGTGCATCACGGTGCGGGGAGCCGCGCCGTTGAGGGTCACGGTCTGCACCGTCTGCGGCAGCGCAGCGTTCGGGGTGCCGCTGAGCATCACATTCCACGTCAGCGCCTGCCCCTGCGCCTCGGCGGGCAGCTCGGCGGGATTCATGCTGACGGTAGCGGGCAGCTCCAGCTCATCGCCCACGGTGGCGGTCAGCGGCGCGGAGGGTTCCACGCGCACGGGCGTATCCACCTTGTATGCCGCCTGCGCCTTGCCGAACTTGTCCGCGCCCGCGGCGCACACAGCCATCAGGCGGTAGCGCGTGAGCGTGTCGGGGTGGCGGAAGGTGGCGGTGAAGCGGCCGTTCTCATCCGTGCGGAGGTCGGCGAGCCACAGGGCGCAGGGGGCGAAATCCGAGCGCACACGCCCGGCGGGCGTCTCGCCGAAATCACCTTCGTCATCATCATCACCGCCGCCGATAAAGACACCCTTGTTGCCGAAGTCGCGCTTGGCGAGGTCTTCGCCCAGCAGCTGGTTGAGGGAGGAGTAGGAGCGCACGCCGTGCTCGCGGTTCGCCATGAACACGGACATGGGGTCGGGCAAATGATAGCCCTTCACCTGCAACACGCCCTCATCCTCCGCATAGAGCGTGACGGAAGCATTGGCCACGGGCTTGCCGTCCGCATCGCGCACGATGCCGCCCACGGTACCCTCCTGCCCCGGTCGCTGGGTCTCGCTCGGCGTTTCCAGCTCCACGGAAAGGGTCTGGCGCACGGGAACCACATGCAGTTTTGCGCAGCCGAGCTTCTGCAACGGCATGCCGTTGGCGGCGCGGTTCTTCTCGCCCTTCTGCACAAGGAAGGCGGAAACATAGACCTCCGGCGCGTCCTCGTCCTCCACGGGAATCTCCACCACGGGATTCGCCACGGTCACGGAGCGGCGGTAGTGGCGCAGCACACCGCCGCGTTCCAGCGTGAGGAGCACCTCGCCGTCCACGGGCGTCATGACGAGCACCTTCGCCGTGTCGCCGGGCTTGTAAGCCTTGGGAGACGTCACGACGCGCATCCCCGTGCCGCTCTCCACCACCCAGGGGGAGACATCACTGCCCCAGACGTAGTAGGTCACGGCGGTGCGGAAGGTGTTCCCTTCGGGGTCCTTGCCCTCCAGCTCCACGGTGTATTCACCCGCCTCCTTGGTGGCGACGGTCAGCTCCTGCACCGCCCCCATCAGGACGACGGCGCGCTTCTCCACGGGCAGCACCTCCGTGCTGCTGTGCACATCGGTGCGGGCTTGGGCGCCGTAGCGGTAATTGTGCGCCACCTTGCGGGTGACGGTCATCGTCGCCGACAGGGGCGCGCCGTGATAGGCTTCCCCATCCTTGCCGACCGCCACCAGCTTGAGACGCAGGGGCGTGCCCGCTTGGCAGATGCTCTCCTCGCGGCTGATACCCGCATACACCGAGCAGGGGTGGTAGACCAGCGACGTGCTGTTCTTAATCGTCTGCTCGTTGCCGTCCGTCACGCTCGACGTAACATCCAGTTCCACAGGGGCGGGATAGGCATCCGCCTCCAGACCGAAGGTCACGGCAGCATGCCCCTGCTCATCCGTCACGGCCTCGAGAACCTGCACCCGGCGCGAGCGCGGGGAATCTGCGTCACCGTAGTAGGCATCATAGTAGACTTCCATCGTGTCGTTATCGCGGCAGTCGCCGAAGACATAGCCGGGGAAAGCCTCCGGGCAGAAAAACTGAGCATCCGCCCGCAGACGCCACTCCACCATACCCTCCGCCACGGGAGCACCCGTCAGATTCACGGCATCCGTTGTCACACGGACGGCATGCGTCTCGGACAGCATCTCCATCCCCGTCCTGACCTCGAAAGCATTGCGGCGGAAGTCGGAGACCGTCAGGAACAGTCTCTCGCGGCGGTTGTATTCCACGGTATCCCAGAGACGGCGGGAAAGAGAGGAGTAATCGTCCTCATCGGTGGGTTCAGCCACCTTGTTGGCCACGAGATAGGCGATATCAGGCGACGTCTTGTCGGCATCCCCCTTCACCGTGCAGACCGCCTTCACCTCACAGGTTCCGGCGCTCTTCATGGGGATATCAGCGGAGAAGGAGCCGTCATCCGCAGGTGTCACGGTCACGATTTGCTCTTCTTCCCCCTGCTCTATCGTGAGTTGCACGGACTCCAGCCCGGGGTTGCTGAGGGTGTTACCCGTCACAAAACGCAGCATGCCCTTGATGTGGGCGGTCTCGCCGGGGCGGTAGAGCCCGCGGTCGGAGAAGAGGAAGAGTTGCGGGTGCGGCATCTCGTCAAGCAGACGACGTTCCTGCGGGGTGGCGCCCTCATCGTACTCCTCGGAGATATCGCAGTCGCGCGCGGCGGCGGTGGTGGTGTAGCAATCGTCGCCCTCCGCCAGTTGCAGGAAAGCCACGTTCTCAGGCAGCGGCAGCTGTGCCAAGCCATCCTTCACAGCGACCGTCGTCAGGCACTTGCCCTCGGCATCCAGCAGACGCAGCTCTGCGGCGGGCACGGGCTTGCCGTCCGACAGGTGGTAGGCACAGGCAAAGAGCGAATGCCCGCTGAGCTTCCACATGAGACCCAGATTGGTGAGCTGCACCAAGCCCTGATTCGCCACATGGCCGTCCTTCTGCCACTCGGGGTGGGTGGTGCCGCCCGCGTCGATGAAGAACATGCCCTGCGTCTCGGCGCCGAACAGTTCCTTGAGGTTCACCTCCGTCTCGCCCGTATCCTCGGGCAGCTCAATCGTCTTAGCCTCATGCGGCAGCAGCGCCCACAGCTCTTCGGGGAGAGCGGAAGGCTCCGTGTTGTAGCGGCCGTCCCAAGTGAAGCGGTAATTCTCCGTCGCGGGGCTGTAGTGGTGCAGATACTTGCCGAGCAGAATCGCCGCCTGCGGGCTGTTCGCCTCCACGCGATGAATGGTGATGTGCATATCCTGCAAGCTCTTGTAGCGGCAGCGTAGCACACCCGCCCCCGCAGCATCCATCGTGTTGTTGAGCAGATCGGTGGCAATGCGCGGGCGGCGCGGGGCCAGCACCGTGTAATCGCGGTCCTGATGGCCGTAGTGTTTCAAATCATCCTCGGTCAGAGTGTCGCCGAACACAGAGGTAAGGGGGCTGTTCATGCGCAAGCGCACGCGATCACCCGCGACCTTGGCGCGGAAATAAAGCTCCGACACGCCCTCCGCCGTCTCCTCATCCGACACCTTGACGGCAGCCTTGCCCGCCATCGTCTCCTCGATCAGCGGGGTCAGTTCCACGCTGCTGAACGCAGAGGCACCGCGACACACGCCGTCCTCACCGCGTTCCAAGGGGGCATCTTCCTCCCCCTTGCGGCAGGAAAGGAACTCCCACGGCAGCTCCGCCATGAGGGCGGGTACCGACTCGGCAGAGAGGGGCTGCGTGAAGGCGAGCTTCACGCGATATTCCCCCTCGCCCGTGCGCTCATTGGAAAGCATGTAGGCGAACTCTTCGCGGCTCACATACGAGACAACTTTGTCTCTGTACGCCCCCGTCTCTTCATCAAAATCTCCGAGACGAGGCAGCATCAGCTCAATACTGCGCTTCACGGGCACCCCCGCGTAGGGCTCGGCGCACCGGATATAGGGCAGGACCTCGTCCTCGGGGTGCGTTTCAAAAGCCTTGCGGTCCTCCTCGCTCACTTCGTAATTCGTCGCCTGCTCGTAGGCCTTCCAATTCCCCAGGGCATCCGCCACCGTGGCAGGACGCACCGTAGCGGGCACTCGCATCTCCCGCACGGCCTTGCCCTCTTCATCCCGCTCCGTGACGCGATAGTATGCCCCCTTCACCGCTTCCGACACAAGGGCATCGTAGCGAAAATCACTTGCGGAGAACAGAATCACTTGCCCGGGCGCAGCATTCCATGAATGATTGAGCATGGAGGAGTACTCATGTTCCGGCAGCACCGCCTCTGCCGGGGCAACGGCATGCCCCGACAGAGAGCGAAGGCACTCGGAATTCAGCTTCACGCGCAGAACATCAAGAGGTTGCAGCTCGTCCGTCACCTTCACCTGCAAGGTAGAGGCAGACAGCCACGTCATCTCCGTAGCCCTCTCAGGTGAAACGGTAAGGAGACCGTTCGCCGCGGGCTTCCCCACCTGCTCCGGGGCCACCATAGGCTCCGAAAAGGCGAAGGTGCATGCATGAGCATACACATCAGCATTAACTTGCACGCGAACGATCTCGTTCTCGTCAGCGTTCACGGCGGGGCCCGCCTCGTCCATCACCGCCGAAGCCGTCGGCAGCGCAGGTGAAAGCAAAGGCAGGAGAGAGAGGAGGTATAGGGCTTTCTTCATAGCGAGAGCAGATGATGGGATGCTATCACATCATCAACATGTAAGCGAGCGAAAAGGCGGGGTTTATTTGAGGACTCCGGGGAGAATCCCGAATTTCGAAACCCCACCTCTTACTCCAGTTCCTGCCGAATGAAGGGTGCCGTGGGCGCGGTTTTGTGGCGGGCGAGTTGTTTGACGGTGCCTTGGGCGACGATGGTGCCGCCCTCCGCGCCCGCGCCGGGGCCGACGTCGATGACGTAGTCGGCTTCGGCGATGAGTTCGAGGTTGTGCTCGATGACGACGACGGTGTTGCCCATCTCCACCAGACGGCGCAGGACGTTGACGAGGAGACGGACATCCTGCGGGTGGAGACCGATGGTCGGCTCTTCGATGAGGTAGAGGTCCTGCGGGAGAGCGCGACCCTTACGGATGGCGGTGAGGGCGGCGCGGCGGCCTTTAATCAGCTCCGCCACGAGCTTGATGCGCTGGGCTTCACCGCCCGAGAGCGTGTTGCTGGCCTGCCCGAGCGTCAGGTAGCCGAGGCCCGTGTCGCAGAGGAGACGCAGCGGGTCGGCGAGGCGGGGTTGCCCCGCAAAGAACTCCGCGGCTTCCTCCATGTTCATGTCGAGCACGTCGGCGATGGTCTTGTCCTTGTAGCGCACTTGGAGGGTGCGGGAGTTGTAGCGTTTGCCGCGGCAGGTCTCGCAGGGCACGGCGCAGGGCGGCAGGAAGTTCATCTCCTGCACCTGATAGCCCGTGCCCTTGCAGGCTTCGCAATGCCCCGCCGCCGTGTTGAAGGAGAAGCGGTTGGCGGCAAAGCCGAGTCGGCGGGCATCCGCGCTCTGTGCGAAGAGCTCACGGATTTCGCTGAAGAGCCCGATGTAGGTCGCGGGTGTGGAGCGCGGGGTCTTGCCGATGGGGCTCTGGTCCACTTGATACAGCGCGCGGACGGAATCCAGCCCCGAAGAACTATCCCAGCACAGGCGTTCCTCCAAGGAAATCTTGCCGCCGAGGGCATCGCGCACGGCGGGGGCGAGCGTGCCCGTGATGAGCGAGGTCTTGCCCGCGCCGCTGGGTCCCGTCACCACCGTCAGGCGGGCGCGGGGGATGCGCAAGGTCTGGTTCTTGAGATTGTGGAGGGTACAGCCGCGCAGCTCCAGCCATTCGGCATCTTTCACGGGCAGCCACTTGCCGCAGAAGGGGTGCTTTTCGCGGGCGGCAAGCGCACGCGCCGTCACGGAGTCGGGGCTCTGCATCACCTGTTCGTAGCGGCCCTGCGCCATGATTTGCCCGCCGTGGATGCCCGCGCCGGGTCCGAGGTCAATCAGGCGGTCGGCGGCGCGCATGGTCTCCTCATCGTGCTCCACGACAAGAAGCGTGTTCCCCTTCTCTTTCAGGCTGCGGAGGGTGGCAATGAGACGTTGGTTATCCTGCGGGTGCAGACCGATGGTCGGCTCATCCAGCACGTAGAGCACGCCGCGCAGGTCGGAGCCGAGCTGCGCCGCCAGACGGATGCGCTGCGTTTCGCCGCCCGAGAGCGTGGTCGCCGCGCGGTCGAGCGAGAGGTAGCCCAGCCCCACCTCCTGCAAAAAGCGCAGGCGCGGGGCGATTTCCGCAAGCACGTTGCGGGCAATTTCCGCATCGCGCCCCTCGAAACGCCAGCTCTCCACCAGCTTCAGGGCGGAGACGGCATCGAGCGCGTCCACCTCCGCGATATTCTTACCGAAGAGTTTCACGCCCAAGGCAAAGGGGTTCAGGCGCGTGCCGTGACAGGCGGGGCACGGCAATGTCACCATCTCATCTGCGGCGGCTTTTTCCAGCTCGCGGTCATAGCGCAGTTCGCGCTCCAGCTCGGAGAGTTTTTCATCGGGCTTGGCCGCCGCCATGGGCTTAGCGACGCGCCCGTGCCCCATGCAGCGCGGGCACCAGCCGTGCGGCGAGTTGAAGGAGAAGGTGGAGGGCTCGGGCGCGGCGTAGCTCTCCCCGCATTGCGGGCAGGTGAGGTGCGTGCCGAGCAGCTGCTCTTTCTTGCCCGAGAGCAGGCGGATGAAGCCGTCACCCATCTCCAGCGCGCGCCCCACGGTCTCGGAGAGCGTGGCGGCATCGCAGTCCGCGCCGTTCATGGTGATGCGGTTGCCCTGCACACAGACCTCCGCCAGCACCACATCGACATCGTGGTTGGCGTAGCGGTCGAGCGGCGTGAACTCGTCACTCTTCACCAGCTTGCCGTCCGCGCGCAGGTAGGGGTATTTCTTCTTCACCGCCCAGCGGGCGAGGTCGGCGTAATGCCCCTTGCGGTTGCGCACCACGGGGGCGGCAATCATCAGCGAAGCGGGACGCGCGGCCACGGCTTCCTGCACGGCATATTGAATCTCTGCGGGCGTGCGGCTGCCGACGGGGATGCCGCACTTGGGGCAATGCGGCGTGCCGAGCTTGGCGTAGAGCAAGCGCAGGAACTGGCGGATTTCCGTCACCGTGCCGACCGTGGACTTGCAGCCGCCGCGGGAGCGGTTCTGCTCGATGGCAACGGTGGGCGGCAGACCCGTCAGGCGGTCGATGTCGGGGGTCTCCATCTGCTCCGTAAACTGACGGGCATAGGGACTCATCACATCGAGGAAACGTTTTTGCCCCTCCGCAAAGATGATGTCAAACGCGAGCGTGCTCTTGCCGCTGCCCGAGAGCCCCGTGACGACCGTCATCTCGTTGCGCGGGATGTCCACGTCGATATTCTTCAGCTGGTGGTGGCGCGCACCGCGCAGGGCAATCACGCCCTCGGGCACGGCGGCATCGGTGCTGCCGCTCTCGGCGGAATAGGGCTTGGCACCCTTGATGTGCAAAGCCCGCGCTAAGAAGCCCGCCGTGTAGCCGCGCCCGCAGCGGGCGACTTCCTCAGGCGTGCCCTGCGCGACAATCTGCCCGCCGCCCGTGCCGCCCTCGGGGCCGAGGTCGATAATGTGGTCGGCGCACTTGATAAGCTCCGCGTTGTGCTCGATGACGAGCAGCGTGTTCCCCTGCTCCGTCAGGCGGCGGAACACCGCGAGCAGCACCTCCAAATCGCGGAAGTGGAGCCCCGTGCCCGGTTCATCGAGGATGAGCAGCGAGCCCTTTTTCTTCGCGCCGTCCTCCGCGAGGGTGTCCACCAGAATGTGCGCGAGCTTGAGGCGCTGGTTCTCGCCGCCCGAAAGGGTGTTGAGCGGTTGCCCCAGTCCGAGGTGCCCCAGCCCCACTTCCACCAGCACGCCGAGTTTTTGCGCGATGCGGCGGGCGCGGGCGTTGTGCTCGCGGGCGAAGAGCTTTTGCGCGCTGCGGATGTCCATGGCCAGCAGCTCCGCCATGTTGTAGCCGAGCAGCGTGAGCGTGAGGGCTTGCGGGGTGTAGCGCGTGCCGTGGCAGAGGGCGCAGGGCACATAGATGTCGGAGAGGAACTGCATCTCCACCTTCTCCTGCCCCAAGCCCGAACAGCGCGGGCAGCGGCCGTCCCCGCTGTTGAAGGAGAAGTAGCCGGGTTTCAGCGCGCGGGCCTGTGCCGCGGGTTCCGCGCAGAAGAGCGCGCGGATGTCCTCGAACACGCCGATGTAGACCGCGGGCGTGGAGCGCGGGGTGCGCACGATGGGGCTCTGGTCCACCAGCACCACCTGCTCCACCTTGTCCAGCCCCTTGAGGGCGCGGACGGAGACGCTTTCCTCATCATCCAGCTCCTCGGGATGCACGGAGCCGTAGAGCACCTGACAGGCGAGCGTGCTCTTGCCGCTGCCCGACACGCCCGTGAGACAGGTGTATACCCCCAGCGGGATATCCACGGAAAAATCGTTCAGATTGTGGCAGGTCGCGCCCTCGATGCGGAGCACATCGCCCTTCTTGGCCTTGCGGCGGCGGGGGGGCACGGCAATCTCGCGCTTGCCGCTGAGAAACTGCCCCGTGAGCGAACCCTTGGCTTTCAGGATGCCCGCGGGCGCGCCCGCGTAGATGAGCTTACCGCCCTCCGCACCGCTCTCAGGCCCCATGTCCACGAGATAGTCCGCCGCGCGCATCACGGCTTCCTCGTGCTCCACAACCACGAGCGTGTTGCCACGGTCGCTCAGGCGGCGCATGGAGGCAATGAGACGTTCCGTATCGCGGGCGTGCAGACCCACGGTCGGCTCATCCAGCACAAAAAGGGTCTCCGTCAGTGCCGCGCCGAGACAGGCGGTGAGGCTCACGCGCTCAATCTCGCCGCCTGAAAGCGAGCGAGTCAGTCGGTTGGCGGCGATGTAGCCCAGCCCCACCTCGCAGAGGTAGGCCACGCGGGAGCGGAACTCGCGCACGGCTTGGGCGAGCGAGCGGTCGTCGCCGAGAGCGGGGAGCACGTGCGCATCCGTCCACGCCAGCAGCTCGTCCATCGGCAGGGCGAGCACCTGCGGCACCGTGAGCCCGCCTAAGGTGAAGGCGAGGGCCTCCTTGCGGAGTCGCCCGCCGTTGCAGCTCGGGCAGATGGTGTACACGCGGTAGTAGGCGAGGAACACGCGGACGGACATCTTGTGCGCGTGCTTCTCCATGTCGTCGAAGATGCCCTTGTAGCCGTACCACAGCCCTGCATCGTGCGCGCTCCACGCATCCAGCTCGCCCGCGTTGCCGTAGAGCACCCAGTCGCGCTCGCGCTGCGTGAGCTCCTGCCACGGCACGTTGAGACGCACGGCCTTGCTCCGGCGGTTGCAGCGGAGGAAATCGTCAAAGCACTCCGACAGCACGGGGGAGGAGAGCATTTTTAAGGCTCCGTCCTTGATGCTCTTTTCGGGGATGATGCCGCGGTTGTAATCGTAGGAAATGGAGCGGCCGTAGCCCTTGCAGTCGGGGCAGGCACCGAGCGGGGAGTTGCCGGAAAAGAGACCGGGCTTCGGCTCCGCGAGCGGAGCCCAGTCGCAGCGGAACGCGCGGGGCGCGCCCCATGTGCCGTCCGCCTCTTTCAGGGAGACGTAGGCCACATCCTGCCCGTGGCGGAAGGCGGTCTCCACGGCTTCCGTCAGGCGGGTGCGGGAATCGGGGCGCAGCTTGATGCGGTCTTGCAGCACCATCCAGCGTTCCATGCCGAGCTGCTTCTCCGTGGCGTTCTCCAGACGCAGCGTGTCGGCCCCCGCCAGCACGCGCAGGTAGCCCTGCCCGATGAGCGCTTGCTGCATGTCCGCAAAGCGGCCCACGGGCGTAACGGCGAAGCAGATGAGCGCGTCCTCCCCCGCATGGGCAGACAACAGCGCATCCGCCACGCTCTGCGGCGTGAAAGGTTTAACGATGTTCCCCTGCGCATCCCTGCCGACAGCCAGGCGGGAGAAGATGAGTCGTAAGTACTCGTTGAGCCCCGTCATCGTTCCCACGGTGGAGCGGGAGTTTTTCACGGAGTTGCGCTGCCCCAGCGCAATAGCGGGCGGCACGTTCTCCACGGAGCGCACGGCGGGCTTGTCCATGCGGTCCATGAACTGACGCACATAGGGCGAGAATGTTTCCACATAGCGGCGCTGCCCCTCGGCGTAGAGGGTGCTCATGGCCAGCGAGGTCTTGCCGCTGCCGCTGGGGCCCGTCACAACGGTCAGTCCGCCGAGCGGGATGTCCACATCCACGCTCTTCAGATTATGCTCCTCCGCCCCGCGGATGCGGATGTATCTGTCGCCCTGCTCCTGCATGCCGCCATCATACCCCTGCCGGACCCGCCGCGCAAGCCCGAAGCTTAGAGCTTGCCGGCACGATGCTTTTCCCGGGAAGGACAAAGAAATCCCCCTTTTTTCCGTCATTCCCCGTCTTCCTCTATCACTTTATGCTTGCCAAACGCGGGATTTCGTGTAAAATGCCGCCGTCTTCCATGAGACACATCGAGCTGTAGCGCAGGCTGGTAGCGCGCTTCGTTCGGGACGAAGAGGTCGCAGGTTCGAATCCTGTCAGCTCGATTCCCCTTTTGCTTTCACTGCCGCCGACGGCGGTCTGCCGCGGGGCTTGGTCCCCGATTGGGCATGAAACGGCGTGTTTTGCGGGCAATTCTGCAACGAGCGCGCCGCGAGAGCAAGCTCCCCGTCGCGCCGAAGCGCGGCAGCTATCATCTCTACACAACCCCACCCCGAGATTATGTCCGGTCATAACAAATGGTCCAAGATTAAGTTCACGAAGGCTGCGGCCGACGCGAAAAAGGGCAAGATTTTCGCCCGTTACTCCCATGAAATCACGCTGGCAGCCAAGAGCGGCGGCGGTGATGTGGACACCAACCCGCGTCTGCGCGCCGCTATCGAAGGCGCCAAGGCGGCCTCCATGCCCAAGGACAACATCGATCGCGCTGTCAAGAAGGGCACAGGCGAACTTCAGGGCGCGGCCATTCAGGAAGTGACCTACGAGGGTTACGGCCCCGCCGGCACGGCCATCATCGTGGAGACGGCCACGGATAACACCAACCGCTGCTCCTCCGAAATCCGCACCATCTTCTCCCGCAACGGCGGCAACATGGGCACGCCCGGTTCCGTGTCTTACCAGTTTGACCGCAAGGGTCAGGTGAGCATCGTGGATGAGACGCTCGACGAGGATGCCGCCATGGAGCTTGCCATGGACTGCGGCGCCGATGAGTTCGAAGAAGGCGAAAACGAGAACGAGTGGAACTTCATCTGCGGCCCCACGGACGTGAACGAAGTTTCCGCCGCGCTCGCTGCTGCCGGCAAGAACATCACGGGCATGAAGCTCATCTCCGTGGCTCAGAACCCCACCACGATCTCCGATTTGGACACGGCCCGCAAGGTCACCAAGCTCTTCGAACTGCTGGATGACTACGACGACACGATGAACGTGTTCACCAACTTTGAAATCGACGAGGCGCTGCTGGAGCAGCTTTGATGCCCGTCCTTTGACTTCCCGCGACGAGGGCGGGCGACGACCTTTGCAACGCCGCCCGCCCCTCATCCTTTTCCTTGTCCCCTCTTTCCCGTCTCGGATGATGACTCCCGAGTCCGACAACAGCGCCCCCACCCCGCGTCCGCGCGTCGTGCGTCAGCATATTGAGCACCACCGCAACAGCGACGATTCAACCCCGCAGCAACAGCAGCAGGGCCGCGGACGCCGAGACTTCCGCAACCGCCGCAATAACAACAACGGCGGCAACCGACCGCAGCGGGAAGAGAACGCCTCTGCCCCCCAGCAGCAGAACAACGGCGGTAACAACAGACGCCGCCGCAACAACCGCCACCGTGGCGGCAACGGCAACAACAACCGCCCGCAGCCGCAAAACCAACAGCAGCAAAATGCCGCATCCTCCCGCGCCTATGTGCCTGTGGGCGAGCCTGAGCCGCTGACGGGCATTTTGGAAATAACGCCTAAGGGCTTCGGTTTCATCCGCACTCCCGAAAACAACTGGGCCCCGTCGGACACGGCGGTCTACGTGCCCGAGGATTTGATTGCCACCCACCACCTTCGCCCCTATGTGCAGGTGAGCGGTATGGCGCAACGCTACGAACGCGGGCACCAGCTCATCTCTGTGAGCAGCGTGAACGGCCGGACGCCCGAGGAAGCCGCGGCCAATCCCCATTTTGAAGACCTGCGCGCGGTGAACCCCACCCACCGACTCGCTTTCGAGACCATCCCCTCCCGCTATACCACCCGTACGCTGGACCTCATGGCCCCCGTAGCGCGCGGTCAGCGCGGCCTCATCGTCGCCCCGCCCCGCACGGGCAAGACGACCTTGCTCATGCATATTGCCGAAGGCGCCATGGAAAATTACGGAGAGGATTTGCACCTCATGATTCTGCTGGTGGATGAGCGTCCTGAAGAGGTGACAGAGTTCCGCCGCGCCCTGCCCGGCGCGGAGATTTTTGCCAGCAGCAACGACAGCGGCGTGCGCGAGCATTGCCGCGTGGCCGAGATGTGCATCGAGCGCGCCAAGCGCCTTGTGGAGGCCGGCCGCCACGTACTCGTGCTCATGGATTCCATCACGCGCCTTGCCCGCGCCTACAACAACGCGGAGAAGGGCAGCGGCCGCACCATGAGCGGCGGCATCGATGCCCGCGCGCTGGAGACGCCCCGCCGCCTCTTCGCCGCCGCCCGCAACACCCGCACGGCGGGTTCGCTCACCATCCTCGCTACGGCCTTGGTGGAGACCAACAGCCGCATGGATGAGTTGATTTTCCAGGAGTTCAAGGGCACGGGCAACATGGAATTGGTGCTCAACCGCCGCATTGCAGAGATGTACATCTACCCGGCAGTAGATATCCTTAAATCGGGCACGCGCCGCGAGGAGCTGATTTTGCCCGACCTCATGCTGGAGAAGGTGCGACTCATCCGCCGCGGCTTGGCCAACCATAAGCCCACGGAGGCCATGGAGCGCCTGCTCTTCTTCCTCAAGCGTTGCCCGAGCAACGCGCAGCTTATGCTGGACATCAAGGCGCGCTGAGACGTGAGCAAATGAGGATTTGTAGATTTACTATGTACTAGGTACTATGTACTATTTTTGAA
>JAKSOV010000018.1 GCA_024405415.1 Akkermansia sp. | reverse complement strand
ACCGCGGACAAATTGATTAAGAGTCAACTGCTCTACCAACTGAGCTACGGAGGCAACTCGTTCCGGCGCACACCCACCTGCTCACAGACTGGTACCCCCGCGCGGGCTCGAACCGCGGACAAATTGATTAAGAGTCAACTGCTCTACCAACTGAGCTACGGAGGCACTATGTCTGTAAGCACGCTGCGCAAATCCCCGAAGGGAAGCCGCTGGTCAGATTTGAACTGACGACCCACGCATTACGAATGCGTTGCTCTACCACTGAGCTACAGCGGCGCGCTGTGTGCGGGGCAAAGTTAACCACATCTGCGCGTTTAATGCAAGCAAAATTTCAAACAAAGTGCAATTTTGTGCAAGAAAGTTCAGCGGCTGACGCCGCACTCTATTCAAAAATAGTACATAGTACCTAGTACATAGTAAATCTACAAATCCCCGTTTGTCCGCCACGGTGCCGCATCACAGCGGCAGGGGGCAGCCGCGCAGCTCCGCCAGGCGGCGGATAACCTGCTCAATCACGTTATCGGGGCAGGAGGCACCTGCGGTGAGGCCGATGCGGAGCACGCGGCGGCGATCCGCCGTGCCGGAGGGCAGCGGGCAGTGCTCCTCCGTGCGCGTCTCAAAGTTGTAGCAGCACATGTCCTCCGTGCTGATAAGGCTGGCGGCGGATTTGATGAAGTAGGTGCGCACGCGTTGCGCCGCGATAGTGGCAAGGTGCGTGGTGTTGGAGCTGTTGTAGCCGCCGACAATCATCATGGCATCGAGGTCCTTGTCCAGCAGCTCAAAGAGCGCATTCTGGCGGTCCTGCGTGGCGTTGCAGATGGTGTCAAAGGCGTGGAAGTGCGTATCATCGCCATCGCGCCGCACCACGGCGGCGCGCAGCAGCTCCTGGATGCGGCCCGTCTCGCTCTTGAGCATGGTCGTCTGGTTGGCAATGCCTATGTCGCGCAGGTGGACATCGGGGTCAAAGCCCTCCGAACAGCGGGAAGAGAACACCTCCATGAAGGACTTGCGGTCCCCCTTGCCCGTGATGTAATCCGCCACAAGGCTTGCCTCCTTCTCATTGGAAAGGATGAGGAAATGCCCCTGCCCGTTCTCGCGGCAGGTTTGGGAGGCCGTGGCCACCGTTTCCTCGTGCTTGGCCTTGCCGTGGATGAGGCTGGTGACCCCTGCCGACGCATAATTTTTCACGCGGTTCCACACCTTGATAACGTTGCCGCAAGTGCTGTCCACCAGCTGCACGCCGCGGGACTCCAGCGCACGGCGCATGGGCACCGGCACGCCGAAAGCGGGGATGATGACAACATCCGCCTCCCCGAGCTGTCCGTAGAGCGGGTCATTCAAATTCCATGGCAGGTGGAGCAGACCCAGCGCATCGAGGCGCGCATTGACATCGGGGTTATGAATAATCTCGCCGATGAGCCAGATGCGCTTGCCGCGGAAGAGATGATGCGTGGCATAGGCAATCTCAATAGCGCGGCGCACGCCGTCGCAGAAGCCGAAAGCGGAGGCGAGGTAGAGATGCAGATTGTCCAGCTTCAGCACGTTGCCGTGGGCGCGGATATCATCCACCAGCATGCTGCAGTAGGCACCCAACTCGTCTTGAACCGCCGCCATCACCTCGGGGCGGCGCACATTGACAGGGCGTTTCGGCTTATCGTCCATTGCGAATTAATGAATGCCGAGAGCCTCGTTGGCGAGCATCTGGCAGCCGCGCAGGTCGAGCTTACCCGTGGGCAGCACGGGGATTTGTTCCACAGGGATGATTTCACGCGGGCACCACAAGCGGGGCAGACCGATGCTCACGAGATGCTCGCGGATGTCATCCAGAGCCTCGTTGAGCTTGGTCTGGTGCACGGCGGAGAGCAGCACCATGGCCTCGCCCTTCTTTTCATCGGGCACGCCTGCGATAGCCACCGTACGCCCCGTGAAGCCGGCAGGAGCCTCCACATAGTGGTCAATGGCATCCTCCACCACCTCGTGCGGCACCATTTCGCCGCCGATTTTGGAGAAACGGGAGCGCCGCCCACCCAGCGAGAGAATGCCGTTCAAATCCACATAACCGAGATCACCGGTCTTGAACCAGCCGTCGCGGAAGACGGTGCTGTTCAAATCATCGCGGCCGATGTAGCCTTGGAAGATGTTGGCACCCTTGAACCAAATCATGCCCTGCTCGGAGAGAGGCAGGCGCTTGGTGTCGTCATCGGGGTCGGTGATACGCACAGCGAGGCCCGGCAGCAGAGAACCGACGGAGTTATCCTTCACGCTGGGCACATACCAGTTGTGCTCCTCATCGCGCTTGATGGTGGGGTCGAAGTTGGCAGAGCAGACGGGGGCAGCCTCGGTCATGCCGTAGCCCTCCAGCAGCCACACGCCGCATTTCTTCAAGAAGTCATCCTTGAGGCTCTGCTGGAGCTTCTCGGCACCCACCACGAAATACTTGACGGAATCGTAGCTGTGCTCATGCGCGCGGCGCAGCATGCCGCGGGCGAAGGTGGGTGTGGTCATGATGAGCGTACACTTGTACTTCTCCGTCAGCTCGTTGAGCGTCTTGTGCTCCAGCGGGGAGGGATAGGTGACCGCGCCGAAGCCGTACACCAGCGGCAGGAAGATGCCGCCCGTGAGCCCGAAGCTGTGGAAGATGGGCAGACTGCACAGGAAGTTGTCGCCGGGCGTGAGGTCAATCTTGGAGAGCAGCTGGGTGCAATTGGCCAGCACCATGCGGTGCGTCATCGACACGCCCTTGGGTTCGCCCGAAGAACCGCTGGTGAAGAGCAGGGCCACCTCGTCATCCCCGCTGCGGGCATCGAGATTAAAGGTCTTAGCAATGAGCGCCATGGGGGAGAACTTGGCAAAGGCAATCCACGAGGCAATCTTTGCCATGCCGAGGGATTTGAGCGTCTTGTCAAGGTGGATGATGGTATCCGCCGCGGGCCAGGGGAACTGCGGCAGCTTGTGCATGAAGGCGCGCGCGGTGATGAAGTGCTTGATACCGCTCTGGCGCACGATGCTCTTGAACGCGCTCTCGGAGGAGGTGTAGTTCACATTCACAGGCACGATACCCGCCAGCATACAAGCGAGGTTAGCGATGGTACCGCCCTTGCCCGGGGGCAGGATAATGCCGAGGCGGGGTTCCGTCACAATTTCCTTCAGGCGGCGGGAGAGAGCCATGGCTACGCCCAGCATCTTGCCGTAGTTGAGCTTGGATTCGTCCATGCCGTCCGTCAGCTCGATATTCGAGTTGCGGCGCATATTTTCCACAATAACGCGCGGGAGAGACAGCGCCAACGTGGGCTGGGCGGTATAGAGCTGAGAGGAAATCTCCATCCATGCCTCCAGCAGGCGCTCGCCCATCTGCGGGCCGGATTCCAGACGCGGCATAAAGACGATTTCCGCGCGGTCATACTTATCGGGAAGATTCGTGTAGGTGCGCAGGGTACTGTCGTTGTAGGTACCGACGAAAATCGGCACGGGGGAGATGTGCAGTGCCGCCAGCTGCATCATGAACGGCATGGGGACATCCGACATCGTGCCGATGGCCTGAGCAGGGCGCCCGGGGACAAAGAGCACATCGCGGCCCGCCTGCATAGACTCCAGCAGGCGTTCGCGCAGGTGGCGGCTGTTGGTTTGGCGGAAATTGAAGCGAATGGCGCCGTTAGGCGAACGGTCGATAAACTTCATCACGTCCGCCGCAGGAAGGAAGGAATCCTCCAACAGGTAGGTCACGTTCTCCTCCCCGCCGAGCGCCTTGACAACGGCCCGCAGCGTCGTCTTATCCAAGCGGTTGGGGAAATAGAACGAGGGGCGGGATTCGCGTTTCTCTGCACCGATAATACGTACGTCGATAGCCATATGCGTAGGACTGCTTTTGGGAATTATAGCAGCGGGCAATGCCGCTGTCAACTATACACATGCTCAATAAAAGCCAGAGTATACTCAACAACAAAATAACATTTTTCAACCTGTTTGTCTACTTCTTTATCGCCAACGCCCCCGGAGGGCTCACAACCCGCTCTCATGCAACAGCCTCTGCAACATCTCCCCCGCCTCGGGAGATTGGGCGCTGATGTCCTCCACCATGGCGGGCAGCCACGGTTGCAGACAGTAGCTTGCCACTTGGAAGCAAAGCATGATAAGCAAAGCCGCCATGATGAGGCGCAGCGCACCCGTGGGCATCTTTTGCGCAGGGAAAGTGCCCATGCGCGCATCCCAATAGGTGATACCATGGCGGCGCAGGGTCCACCAGGAGAAAGCGCTCATCACCAGCGGCAGGAAGGACACCATCATCCCCATGCCGCCCACAAAGACCATGAGCGCACGCCCCAGCGCACGCAGAAAACCCATCGGCTCCGCCGCGCCCTCACTGAAGGCGATGAGGCGAATGCCGAAGAAGGATTTGCCGGGAGTCGTGCCGAAGAAAGCCACCAGCGCCGCCTCCGCCGCCACAAAGCCCAACCAGAAGTAGGGCGAAGCCGGCAGCAGGTTGGGCGAATAGGGCAACCCTCGCAGATACACAGCCAGATAGACCAAGCCCATATAGAGCGCCACATCCACCCCGCGGGCCAGCAGACGCGCAGCGGGAGAGGGCATCCACACGCGCTCCGCCCCCTCCGGCAGAGCATCGGTTTCATCCGCCGCGGCGGCGGCATCAGCTTCGGGCACGGGGGGCAGCTCATCCGCTGCGGGTTCGGCGGGCCTTTCTTTCAGGAAATCAGCCAGAGCGGGCAGCTCGCGCAGGGGCATCCAGCCCGCGCAACCCGCGTGCCAGGCGGAGACATCATCGGACAGTTCCCCCAACCGCACCAGCGAAATGACATCCGGCACGGTAGCAGGGCCGCAGCGACGGCCGTCCTTAACCCAGTAAATATCCATATCAGTTCGAGCGCAACGCCTTGGCGGGGTCCTGACGCGAGACAAAGAAGGCGGGGATGATGGCGGCAATCGTCACCATGATGAAAGCCTGCACCGCCTGATAGGCGAAGGTGGCAGGGTCATACACCGCAGGCAGCGTAATGCCGTGCGCCTGCATGGGGAACGGGTCCATGCCGATGCTCGCCAGCGCAGCCTGCAGCTCCAAGCGGTAATAGAGCACCAGCAACGCGAGCCCGATACCCGCCAACGCGCCGAGCAGCCCGATGATGACGCCCTGCCACGCGAAAATGCCCATAATCTTGCCCGGCGTGGCGCCCATGGCCTGAAGCACGGCAATCTCGCGCTTGCGCTGCATGCTCATGGTGAACATGACCGCCATGATGCAGAAGCTGGCAATGAGCGAAATGATGGAGAGCACAAAGCTCATCATCACGCGTTCGTTGGCAATGAGCTTGTACCACTGCTCAAAGCTGCGCGTCCACGGCGCGATAAACCATTGAAGGGGGAAGGCCTCCGTCCCCTCCTCCGCCTTGCTCAGTCGGGGCAGCAGCGCCTGCATCTGCGCCTCGATATCGCCGGGGTTGTTGGCATCCTGCACGCGCAGGCAAATGCCCTGCACCTGGTTGGCCCCCTCGGCGGAGTACCCCATCACATCCTGCGCAATTTGCAGGGGCAGGTAAACGTTGGGACCGGGCATGTTCTCCGGCGGCTGGTAAATACCGATAATGCGCAGGTCGATGGGCATCACCATCTCACTGATGCTCTTGACCGCACGACCGTCCTCGCGATCGCGATCCAGCGCGGCGATGTTCTGCACCGCCTTCTGCCAGCGCGTCTGTTCCTCCGCCGTGTACGGCACCGCGCCGCGGTGCTCCGTGAGCAGGGTCAACAGAGTAGCCAGCGACTCTTTCTCGCTCTCGCGGAGCTTGGCGGCGTCAAAGGAGACAATGCGGTTGAAGAGTGCATCCTGCTTGGCGGCCTCGGGGACAGTCCCCTGCTCTGCCTCAGCGGCCCCGTCAAAAAGATTCTGAGCGGCCTCCATAAAAGCCGTGTCGGACTGCGTTTGCAGCGGGCTTTGAATCATGGCGTAAATACCCGCCACCTCATCGAGACTACCCACGGGGGTCAGGTGCAGGCTATCCCCCACGGCCAGGCCGAGCGACACCGCCGTCGAGGCGGAAACGACGCATTCCTGGTCCAGCCCCTCGCCGAAATCAAAGGTACCCTCGCGCAGCATCTCCTGCAAGGGGGCCACCTGCCCCTCATTGTGCGGCTCCACAGCGTTGAAATGCACCGTCATGCGGCCCGCATCGCTCTGGGCAAAGGCCTCGTTCTCCAGCTGGGGGTAGGCGCTCACCACCGTCGGCAACGCGGCGAGCTTCTGCTCCAGATCCTGCCAATCCACCTCCTCATCCGACAGGCGGATGCGCTGGGCGCCGTCCGTCAGCGAAAGCACATAATGCGGTGCAAAGGCCAGCACGCGCTTCTCCATCTCCTGTTGCAGGCCCTCCATGACCGAGAGCACCACGATAAGCACCATGACACCCAAGGCCACACCACCCAAGCAAATGAGGGTGATGACGGAGAACATGGTGCGCAGCGGGTTCAGGTAGCGCAGCGCGAGCATCAGGCTCAGGTTTCGGCGGATGAGTTTCATGCGTAGCCCCAGTATCTCGCAACTCCTGCGCGCATGCAAGCCCCGATTACGACAGCGAAGAAACATCCCGACAAATGGGGATTTGTAGATTTACTATGTACTAGGTACTATGTACTATTTTTGAATAGAGTGCGGCGGCAGCCGCCGAACTTGATAAATAGTACCTAGTACATAGTACCTAGTAAATCCCGACAAATCCTCCTTTGTCACTCGGCTTGTTCACTTCTTGTCGGGCGTTACCTGTTCGCCGGATTCGAGCGTTTCAATCAGCTCTGCCGTGGAAGTGGAGGAGGGCGCCGTTTCCTGAGTCTCGGGGTGCATGTTGCGGTACATGAAGGGGCGCAGCTCCGCAAAGGGGATGCGCGCCAGATGCACGAAGCGCACACCGTCCTTCAGCTCAAAGTATGACACCTTGTACCACAAGGCATCGGGGTCCGCGGAATCGGGAAAAAAGCGGGAGAGCGAGGCAGCGGCCACATCCTTGCGGCGCGGCTCGGGCAGGTTGATGAGGCGCAGGCACTGATTGAGCGACATCACCGTGGAACGGTGCTGCTCCTTCGCCTCCGGCATCCCCTCGAAGGGCACATCCGCAGGGAGATAGGCAAGAATGTGCTCAATCAGCACCTCCTCGGGGCGGTCGTGCGGTGTAGAGCGGCGTTCTTTTTCGCCGCGCCCGTATATGCTGTCGTTGATGCGGTCATGCCAATCTCCCTGAGACATGCGGTACAGCACGCGCCACTCCGCCGCATGCGGGAACGCCTTCAGCTCCGCGATGTCCGACAGCGGGGAATACGGTTTCTCGGCCAGAGCATGCGCGGCAGACTCACGCGTGTGGGTCAGGATGCTGACAGCCAACCCGGCCACCAGGGCAAACAGAGCCATGAAAACAGCAAACTTCTTGCTCAACATAGTGAGCACTCTAGCATCCCCGCCCTGCCCTGTAAAGGAAAAAGAATACGCTGGTGCGGCACAGAATGCTTGAAAACGGCGCCCCGCTTCTCTATAATGCCGGGAAGATAGCTTTCTCCGAGCAAGCTCCGCTTTCCATGAACATTTTACGCCTTACCAAACCCTCGGGTGAAACCCTCCATTTCTCCCTGCCTGACAACGCGGGCGCATGCTGCCGCATTGGGCGAGAGGAAAGTTGCGACATCTCCCTGCCCGAGGACAACGCCCTCTCCCGCACTCATTGCAGCGTGACGGTTACCTCCGCCGGCATCGTGCTGGCCGATGAGCAGTCCTCCAACGGCGTTTGGCAGGGCGAGCGCCGTGTGCAAGCCGAGATAATGGCATTCGGCACCGTCTACAACATCGGTCAATGCGCCCTCTGCCTGCTCGATGAAGCCGCGGCAGCCGCAGCACCTGCGGCTGCCCCTGCCGAAGATGCCCCCACCCACCGCCGCAAACTGCACCGCGCCGTGAGCGCCGTGGCGGCCATGCGGCCCAAGTTGGCGAACCACGCGGGGAAAGGCGTGCCCGCATGGCTTTGGCTGCTCCTGCTGCTCGCCGCAGCGGGGGCGGGCTATTGGCTTTACACCATGTACGAGGGCGAGGAAGCGGAGGCTACCGCCCCCACTACCCGCGCACAGAAAATCGAACAGCTCAAGCGCGACATTCAGGTGGACGATTGGGAGCGCGAGGACGAGGAGGACAGCACCAAGGAGGCGGACAACACCCCCGTTCCCGTTGCGGAGCCCGAGCCCGAAGGCGAGCAAGAGGAAGAGGAGCCCGTCCCCGATGAGCCGATTGTCATCCAAAAGAGCAGCACGGGGCAGGAGTGGAAACAACCCAAGACGCTCAAAAACCGCCTGGAGTCCGCCATCCGCAGTCGCGTGAAGCACGCGGATGAAGCAAGTGTTCGCGCTTTTCTGAGCGACCCTGCCAACGAGCTGATGGTAGCGCAGTGGGAGGTACTCAACCGCGCAGACATCGACAAGCTTTCCGCGCTCATGCGCGACCCCGCCGCATGCAAACACCTCTCCGAGCTGCTCAACAACTCCGAGTGGTGCGGCAGCTTTGTCTATGACGGCGAGATGAGCCACGCAGACGCCGCGCTGGCCATGGTAAACGAGTTCCGCGTGGCGGAGGAGAAGCGCAAGGACAAGCCCGCCGAGCTGACGCCCGTGCAGGAGAAGATGAAGCGCCGCATGGCCGCCGCCATTGCCGTGGAGTTCGCCCGCAACGGGTGGTACGGCGATGGCGAGGAGCTGACGGAGGAAGAAAAGGAGAAATACGAGGAAATCGGCATGCCGCAGCCCGAGCACAAGAAGGGCGCACGGCGGCAGGATAAGGAGAGCGTCTACATGCTCGCCAAGGAGCGCTACCTGCTCTTTGCGGAGGGCATCGAGCAGGACCTGCTCAACAGCTCCTTCTGGCGCCAGCCGGACTGGCTGCTGCATTTCGTCGGCGGATGGAAGGGGGAGAACGCCTTCGGCAGCGCCACCACCATGCGCTGGGCGCGCGATAACTGCTCCGTGCCGGACCATGAGTATGCAGGGCTGGCGGGCCAGGTTCCCTACCTGCCGCTCAACGAGTTCGGCGACGTGATTTTCAGCTCGGCCTACTATGAGCCCTACCGCGACATCTACCCCAACAACATGGCCAAGATGACGCGCGACATCGGTTCCGTCTGCGGCGGGCTCTCGCACTTCGGCACCACAGGCGCCGTCTCCAACGGCGTACCGGCCGTCACCATGGGCGAGCCCGGCCACTGCGCCTACACCGTCTACCTCGACGGCGAGTGGAAGCTCTGCAACAGCGTGAGCAGCAAACACTCCCCGCACTGGGCCTTCTGCGGGGAAAACAGCTGGAGCGCCTTCCAAATGATGACGGCCATGTACAAGGAGCCGGAAAAGACCCGACTCTCGCAGGAGGTCGGCTCGCTGGCGGGCGTCTTTGCCGCGCGCCGCAACCTGAAGGACGCCGTGAAGCTTTACGAGCTGGCGCTGGAAATCCAGCCGCTCAACCTCCCCGTCTGGCGCGAATACATGCAGATGGTGGAGCAGAAGATGAAGCGCAACCCCGCCACATGGGTAGCCCTGCACAACAAAATTTGCCAGGCGCTCGCGCCCAAATACCCGGCCCGCGCGGGCGACTACCTCATGGAAGCCGTCTACCCCTCCATGATTCCCCTGCTGCGCGCTCCGCTCAAGCGCCTGCAAGCCTACCGCCCCTTCTTCGAAAGCATCGGCGAGCTGGACGATAACGGGTGGAAAATCGACGAGCTGCTGGAAATCCAGTACCTCTCGCTGGCCAAATCCGGTCTCTACAAGCAGCAATACCTGCAACTGCTGCGCGACACCTTCTTCAAAAAGCCCTCCTTCCACCAGATGTTCGTCTGGGCCGTCTGCAAGATGGCCGAGGACAACAAGGCCATGCTCGGCCGCTACCTCGCTGAGACAGAGAAGAAGCTCGATGAAGCCGCGGACCGCGAGATGGTGCTCGCCGCGCTGATTCAGGCGGCGGAGCAGATGGGAGACAAGGCCCTCTTCGACAAATACACCGGCATGGTCGGGCCGCTCGAAGGGCCGCAGTTGCCCTTCATCCCCGAGTTCCACGGCAACCTCGCCTCCGAGGGCGCCCTGCTGCACCTCACCACCTACGGCGACGATGAGAAACACATCATCGGCCACGCCGCCGCGCTCACGCCCGAGGGCGGACGCATCGAGACCTCCTCCTCCAAGGCAGAGGCCGTCACCCTCATCCTACCCAAGCGCACCAACATCGGCTGCATCGTCTTCTGCCCCGCGGCCCCTGCGGGCAGTCTGCTGGAGATTTCGCTGGACGGCGAGACATGGGAGCCGCTCACCGACATGCCCGACGCCACGGACAAAGGCTACAACCGCATGGAGTTCACCCGCACCCCCGCGGCCAAATACATCCGCATCAGCACCACCTCTCAAGGCGGCAACGCCAGCCTGAAATTCAACCTCTTCCACGTCTATGAACGGACTCACTAAACTTTGCACCGCCCTGCTGGCGGCGCTCTGCCTGCTGCCCGCCGCCGCAGGCCAACGCGCCAAGACCTATGCCGAGGCTCAAAAAGCCGCGGGCAAGGAGGGCATCATCGTCTACGTCTACGGCCCGGACTGGAACACGCGCAGCACGCACATGCTCCGCGATTTCTGGGAGAGCCGCGAGCTGGATGAAGCCGCGGGCGAGGCCGTGCTGCTGGCCGTCCCTGTCTACCAGAATGAGAAGAACGCGGATCCGCAGACGGCGGGTGCGCAAGGCTCCCTGCGCCTGCCCGGCTTCTGCTACTGCCCGCGCGTGCTCATGATTGATGCCGACGGCGAGATATACGCCGACCTGCACGGCACGGACGACCTCGGCAGCGGCAAGGGAGAGCTCGGCGTAGAAAACGTGCGCACCAAGCTGGAGCTGCTGCGCCGCCGCAACGCCCTGCTGGAGCAGGCGGAGGCCGCCGAGGGGCAGGAAAAAGCCCGACTGCTCAGCCAAGCGGCGGATTTGCCCCTCATCCGGCCCTCCGATATTGTAGAGCGCATCCGCATGGCGGACCCGACCGACCGCACGGGCTGCCTGCGCCGCCACGAGTTCAAGGCGCGCGACTTCCTGTATCAGGAGATGGACACCAAGGACGGCTTCCTCAAAGAGGGGTTCCTGCCCGACCTGAACGCCATCAAGCAGCACTGCACCCGCATCTTCAGCGATAAGAACTACCGTGTCGAAGACCGTCAGGCGGCCTACAACCTCCTCATCGGCATCAGTCGGCAGAACGGCATCGTCTCCCAGCGGCTCAAAACGCTCATCCGCGCCAATATGCGCATCGGCCCCGAAACGCTCTCCGGCCGCGCGGGCAACCGCATTCTCACCGCGTGGGGCGATGCCAAGCCTGATAAAAACGCGGCCCGCGTCCGCAAAGACAACCGTGCCAACCTCCGCCGCTACGCCAAAGAGAAGCGCGAGGACAAACGCCGCGAGGACAAAGCCAAGAGGAACATCAAATTCTGATGTGCAATGTACAAAGGACAAAGGACAAATCGAGAAGTCAGGCGGCTGCGCCGCGGAATGGGAAAAACGGTCTGACGCTTGCGTCAGACCGTTTTCTTTAACCTTGCGGCGGCAGCCGCACACTATTCCATGATTTGTACATTGTACCTTGTACTTTGTACTTTGTACATTCCCTTCTTGAATGGCGGCTTATTTCTGCTACAATAGAGGGCGCATGAGTGAGGAGACCACACCGATTTTCAAGCAGGAGAACCCGAGCATCATCCACAAGATGTTCGGCAACTACTACCTTGAGTATGCCTCCTATGTGATTCTGGAGCGCGCCGTACCGCATATCGGCGACGGTCTGAAACCCGTGCAACGCCGCATCCTGCACTCCATGCAGCAGATGGACGACGGGCGTTTCAACAAGGTGGCCAACATCGTGGGCGACACGATGAAGTACCACCCGCACGGCGATGCGTCCATCGGCTCCGCCCTTGTCACGCTGGGGCAGAAGGGACTGCTCATCGACACGCAGGGTAACTGGGGCAACATCCTGACGGGTGATGCCGCCGCCGCGCCGCGATACATCGAAGCGCGCCTCTCCCCCTTTGCCCGCGAGGTGGTGTACAGCCCCAAGGTAACACAGTGGAAGCTCAGCTACGACGGCCGCAACAAGGAACCCGTTTCCCTGCCCGTCAAGTTCCCGCTGCTGCTGGCGCAGGGCGCGCTCGGCATCGCCGTGGGCATGAACTGCCTTATCCTGCCGCACAATTTTAATGAACTCATCGACGCCGCCATCCATTGCCTGCGCGGCGAGGAGTTTGAGCTCTACCCCGACTTCCCCACGGGCGGCCTGCTGGACGTCAGCGGCTACAACGACGGCACGGGCAACAGCCGCCTGCGCTGCCGCGCCAAGCTGGACACCACGCAGAAAAAGCTCATCCGCATCACAGAGATTCCCTTCGGCGTGACAACCGAATCCCTCATCCAGAGCATCGAGAATGCCATGGAGAAGGGCAAGCTCAAGGTTGCCAAGATTGAGGACAACACCGCCGCCACGGCGGACATCCTCATCCACCTCAACGCGGGGCAGGATGTTGAGAAAACCTGCAACGCGCTCTACGCCTTCACGGAATGTCAGGTGAGCATCTCGCCCAAGTCCGTGGTCATCGTCGACCGCAAGCCCGTGTTCATGGGCGTATCGGAAATCCTGAAACGCAACGTCGCCGACACCAAGGAAACGCTGCGGCAGGAGCTGGAGGTGCAGCTCGGCGAGTTGCAGGAGGCGTGGATGCAGGCGAGTCTCGAAAAAATCTTCATCGAGAACCGCATCTACAAGGTGCTGGAGACGAGCGAGAGCTGGGAGGAATCCCTCACCGAAATTGACGAACAGTTAAAGCCCTTTGTCGTCGACTTCATCCGCCCCGTCACGCGCGAGGACATCGTACGCCTCACGGAAATCCGCATCAAGAAAATCGCCAAGTACGAGATTCACAAGGCGGAGGAGCACATCAAGGGCTTGGAAAAGGAAATCGAGCAGACGCAGAAGAATCTCAACCAGCTCACGCGCTACGCCATCCGCTGGTTCGAAGGGCTGCGCAAGAAATACGGCGAGGCCTGGCCACGCCGCACGGAGCTCACGGAGTTCGAGTCCGTCACCCGCGCCGTCGCCGCCGTGGAGAACGAGACGCTCTACATCGACGACGACGGCTTCGCGGGCTACGGCGTGAAGAAGGGCGAGCCCATCGAAAAGTGCTCCACCATGAGCGACATCCTCACCATCGACCGCGACGGCATCCTGATGGTGCGCCGCGTGCAAGAGAAGTTCTATGTAGGCAAGAAACTGCTCTGCTGCCGCGTGCTGCGCCCCACGGACGACTGGGTGTTCAACATGATTTACCGCGACGGGCGGGAGGGCATCACCTACGCCAAGCGTTTCAAGCTCGGCGGCTTCACCCGCGACAAGGAATACTGCCTCACGCAGGGCACCGCGGGCAGCCGCATCTTCTTCTTCTCCGTGCATGATACGGAGGCAGACAGCGCCACCATCTCGGTGAACGTCTACCTCAAAAACCAGCTCCGCAAGCTCAACCGCCCGCTGCATTGGGACTTTTCTTCTCTGCGCGTGAAGGGCCGCGCCGTGCTCGGCAACATCGTGACGAAGAACCCCGTGGAGCGCATCGCCCGCGACATGGAGGCCATCGCCGCCGCCAACGCCACGCCCGAGCAGCCCGCCGAAGGCACCCCCGCGGATGCCCCCGCCCCCGCTGACGGCACCACCCCTGCCCCGCAGGACACCGCCCCCGCCGAGGCACCCCCCGCCCCCGTCGTTGACCTCTCCCCCGCCCCGACCCCCGAACCCGAGGCCACCCAGGGAGAGCTGGATTTCGGGATGGAAGGGATGTAATGATTTATAATTTATAAAGTATCAATCAGCGCGGCTGCGCCGCGTTGACAGCCCCCGGTCTGACGCATACGTCAGACCGGGGGCTTTGTTCTGCGCCTTTGGGCGCACGAATTTCCAAATTATAAATTATAAATTATAAATCAAAAATTATAAATCTCATATTCAGTGCTTGGCCCAGCCGGGGCGGTGACGCTCGGCGAGCTCGGCGGCAATCTGTTCGATACGCATGCCCTTGGAGGTCAGCAGCACGATGAGGTGGTAGAACATGTCGGACGCCTCGTAGATGAGACGCTCATCCGTACCGTTCACAGCTTCGATGACGGCTTCGAGAGCCTCCTCGCCCACCTTCTGCGCCATGCGGTTGATGCCGTCGCGGAACAGGCTCGTGGTGTAGGATTTCTCGGGCATCTCCTCGTGACGCTTGTTGATGAAGTCTTGGAGTTCCGTGAGGAAAAGCAGCGGGTTGCCCTCGTTCTTTTCGCCCCAGCAGGTGTCCGTGCCGGTGTGGCAGACAGGGCCGTGGGGCGTCACCTTGATGAGCAGCGTGTCGTTGTCGCAATCGTTGGCAATGCTCACCACATCGAGGAAGTGGCCGCTCGTCTCACCCTTCGTCCACAGGCAGTTGCGCGTGCGGCTCCAGAAGGTCACTTTGCCCGTCGCGACCGTCTTCTCATAGGCCTCCGCGTTCATGTAGCCGAGCATCAGCACCTTGGCTGTGGCGGCATCCTGAATGATGGCGGGCACCAGCCCGTTACCCTTGTCAAAATCAATAGTCATGGTTATCTGTGATGGTTGTTGTTGAAAATCAAAGCCGCACGGGAATCCCCTCCCCGCGCAGGTATTGTTTGAGCTCGGGGATGGGGATTTCCCCGAAGTGGAACACGCTCGCCGCCAGCGCGGCATCCGCATGGCCGAGGCGGAACGCATCCGCAAAATGCTCCTTCGCCCCCGCGCCGCCGCTGGCAATCACGGGAATGCTCAGCGTGTCCGCCAGCTGCGCCAGCGCATCGTTCGCAAAGCCCTGCTTCACGCCGTCATGGTCCATGCTGGTGAAAAGAATCTCCCCCGCGCCGCGCTCATTGGCCTCCTTCGCCCACTCCATGAGGCCGCGCTCGGTCGGCACGCGCCCGCCGTTCAGGTAGCAACGCCAGTCGCCATGAACGACCTCCTTTGCATCAATCGCCACCACGCAGACCTGCGAACCGAAGTGCCCCGCAATCTCGTCAATCAGCTGCGGGCGGCGCAGCGCGGCGGAGTTGATGCTCACCTTGTCCGCCCCCGCATCCAGCAGGCGCGCCACATCCGCCAGCTCGCGGATACCACCGCCCACGGTGAAAGGAATCGAGATTTCCGCCGCCACACGGCTCACCATCTCGCAAAAAGTCTTGCGGCCCTCGTGGCTCGCCGTAATGTCGAGGAACACGAGTTCATCCGCCCCTTGCAGGCTGTAGGCCTTGCCCAGCTCCACAGGGTCGCCCGCGGAGCGCAGATTGACGAAATTCGTGCCCTTGACGGTCGCGCCGTCCTTCACATCCAGACAGGGAATAATGCGTTTGGCAAGCATGACGGTCAACGGAGTTCGGAGAGGAGGGCAGGGAGGTCAATCTTCCCCTCGTAAAAAGCTTTGCCGAAAACAACGGAGGGGATGCCCGCCGCATTCAGCGCGCGGATATCCGCCGCCGAGCTCACGCCGCCGCTGGCAATCAGGCGGCAGGCGGGGAATTCGGCCATCAGCTCGCGATACAGAGAAATATTCGGCCCCGAGAGCATGCCGTCGCGGGCGATATCCGTGCAGAGCACGCGCGTGATGCCGTGCTGCATGTAGAAGGCCACGAACTCGCGCAGGGACATGCCGCCGTCCTGCAACCAGCCGTGCGTGCGGATGCGGCCGTCCTGCGCATCCGCGCCCACGATGAAGCGGTCGGCACCGAACTGCTCTGCCCACTGCAACAGGGTCTCGGGCTGCGTGGCAGCGAGACTGCCCACCGTCACCATCGCGGCGCCGCAGTCAAAGGCGGTGCGTAAATCGCTCTCCTGTTTGATACCGCCGCCGAAGTCCACGATGAGATTCGTCGCGCTCGTGATGCGCTCCAGCGCCTCGCGGTTCACAATGTGGGCGGCCTTCGCGCCATCGAGGTCCACCACATGCAAACGGCGCACCCCCATGTCCTCGAAACGCTTGGCCACGTCTTCGGGGTGGGCATCGTAGGTTTTCTGCGCGGCGTAGTCGCCCTTCGTCAGGCGCACACAACAACCGCCGATGATGTCGATGGCGGGGATGAGCTCAATCATGGCAGAGATGCACGAAGTTGGAAAGAATGCGTTCGCCCGCCGCGCCGCTCTTCTCAGGGTGGAACTGCGTGGCGTAGAAATTCCCGCGCCGCAGCGCGGAGCTGTAGCGGATACCGCCGTACTCCGTCGTCGCAATCGCATAGGGCGACGCGGGCACATAAAAACTGTGGACGAAATACACATAATCGCCCGCCGAAAGACCCTCAAACAGCGGCGACTTCAGCTCCTCGAGCGTATTCCAGCCGATATGCGGCACCTTCAGCACCGCCGCCGAAGCGTCGGCAGGCTTCTCGGGGAAGCGGACGACCGGCGTCTCGGGAAACACGCCGAGGCAATCGACATTCCCCTCCGCCGAGTGCGCACAGAGCAACTGCTGGCCGATGCAAATGCCGAGCACGGGCTGCGTGAGCGTCGGAATCACCTTATCCAAGCCGCTCTCGCGCAGATACGCCATCGTCGCAAACGCGGCCCCCTGCCCCGGGAACACGACCCTCTCCGCCGCCCGCAGCTCCGCCGCATCATCCGTGACGACGGGCTCCACCCCCACACGCCGCAACGCGTTCACCACGGAGCAAATATTCCCCGCGTTATAACGCACAATAGCAACCTTCGGCATCCCCATACTCTCCCACTATACCACACCCCCGCCTCCCCTGCGAGCAAAAAAGAGGCCGCACAGGCGGGAAGTACAAAGTACAAAGGACAATGTACAAATCATTGAGAAGATAGCGCGCCTCCGCCGCACGCTCCTTCCACAAAAAAAGAGGCCGCACGAGTAGCAGTCGTGCGGCCGTGGAAAAATCAGGATAATGCTTACGCTGTTTCTATCATCCGGATGGCTGTATTATACAGCATGATGAGCGTATGTCAATAGCTCGGATGCACATCTGGTAAAAAAGTTACGCATGCTCGGATTGTGGGGTACCCAAGGGCTGCTACCTCCTCAGGCACCCCTATCCTTAGTGACGCATAAAGATTAGGATGACCTCAATGGTAATCACTAGGATTTCTAGAAACAGCGTAATTTTTTGCATTTCTATTTTTTTCCACCAGCCTTTGTTCAGCTGCTTGTCCGTAGCCATAAATGACGCGTACTCACAGCAGAGAGAGGCCATCTTGCTCTCCGCAGATGAGTGACATGTCACCCGCCTCACGGCAAGACGGCGGAAAAGCAGGCGCATAATAGCATTTTGTTAGTTCTCAATCAAGAACAATACCAAACCAACAGAGGAATGAATAAATCATCAATTCAGTGGTGTATATATGTCCTTTGCTATAAGTCACCACCGCAGGGTACGTGAGGACTGACAGAAGTCGGGGATTATGCGCTTGTCAACAGCGGTTCAGCGTGTTAGGTTCGGGGTGATGATGAAGGTCGTTTCTTCTTTGATTTCTAGTGCTGCTTTTGAGTGGGTGGTGGCGGTGTTGATTGTGCTGTCTGCGGCAAACGTGGGCGCGGGGTTGTCGTGCCCGGCGTGGGAAGGCGCGTCTTTTGTGGTGGATGCGGTAGTCTCCGTGCTGTTCTGCGCGGAGATGCTGCTGCGCGTCGCGGCGGGCGGTAAGGGGTGGTACCGCTTCTTTCAGAACGGGTGGAATGTGTTTGATTTCATCGTCGTTGTGCTCTCTGCCCTGCCCTTCATGGGGAGCGGGGTGATTACGCTGCGTTTGTTCCGTCTCTTCAAGCTCGGTCGCCTGTTCTCCGCGCATGCGCAGATGCGTCACATCATCAACGCACTCATGGCAAGCATCGTCCCCTCGCTGGGTGTCTGCCTGTTGCTCCTGCTTCTCATGTATGTGTACTCCGTCCTCGGCGTGGAGCTGTTCCGCGGCAACGATCCCGCCCGCTTCGGGGATTTGGGCGCGGCGCTCATCACCCTCGGCGGTCTGCTCACCTTCGAGGGCTGGCAAGAGATTTTCGGCACAGCCTACTACGGCAGCCACATCATCCCCTCCACCGCCCCCATCCCCTGCGGCCCCGCCCCGCAAGCCTTCGGCTGGCAAGCCGTGCTCTATTTCTTCTCCTACATGGTTCTCGGCGGCTTCATCATCCTCAACCTCTTCGTCGGCATCGTCGTGGCGAATTTGAATGCGCTTTCTCGCGAATAGTATCACCGCACAAAAAACACCTTATGAATCATCGTTTCCCTAGTTGGTCGCAATTCAACTACATCAATGCTGACAACCCCAATGCAGCCTTTGAGCATCTATGCCGGATGCTTTTCTGTGAAGAATTATCCTTACCCGCCCCTCTTTGGCAAAGGATTAATCAAGCAGGACTAGAAACAGAGCCCGTTGAAACAGATGGGCAATTTTTCGGGTTTCAGGCAAAATATTTCAACGATAAGATAAATAGTGCTGACATTGTTGACTCTATAAAAAAAGCAAAGGAAAAGCATCCAAATCTTTCGACTCTGTATTTATATTGCAATTTGGCGTTCGGGAACCCTAAAAAAGGGCAAGCGATTACAGCAGCAGAGGAAAGAATTCAAGAATGTGCAAAGAAATGCCAGTTAGCATTAGTTATGCGGCAGGGAACACAAATCCTTGACCTAATTGCCCATAATGATGTTGCTTACAAACGTTTCTTTGATTCAGATCAAATCTACGACAAGATTCTAAGAGAAGAAGAAAAGCGAGAGGGCTCATTTTACAATTACGCCCAGAATGCTCTGAAGACACTCGCACACAGGTTTCACCTTGAGCGAAAGGAACTAGAAGTAGAAATCATAGCAGCCCTTCAGGAGAAGAATATCATTATCATTCATGGGGATAGCGGCACCGGGAAATCAGCCATTGTTCGCACCATCGCAGAAACTCTAAAAGCATCTGTAGTCGTACGCTTTCGTCAAGGGCAAATATTGCGAAACTCTCCGGAAGGCTCTCTTTTGCCAACTGGCTATTCATTGGATGATTACATCGCATCCCATGAACTGGAATATCCGCATTACAAGAAATGCATTGTTATAGATTCAGCCGAACACATCCTGAATACTTCAGCTATTCACGGCATATTGTTCGACATCAAGCAATTTTTGAAGCACGGCTGGAAACTTCTTTTTACAATACGGGAAGAAAGTCTCTCCGCTCTTCAAAATCTTCTTCTGGAGACGGACTATACAGACACAGCTCTAATTCATATTCCTGAAATCTCAGAAATAGAAGTCTCTTCTATTTTATCTCAATTCAACCGCAAACTGGCTAGCAATAGAGATATATCCTTCTTTGCTAATTTATTCCACTTGCGTCTCCTACTAAGTTCAAGCACTAATTCGAGTGTAAAAGACATTGCCATGAATGTCATTAAAGGCAATCAAGGCGAACCTCTGGCTACGCTTCGTCTTCGCGCTTTTTTGTCGTATACTGAACAAGTCTGCAAGCTCAACTCATATATCACTTCTGCTCGTTCCATTGAAGCTGTTGGGTATGCTTCATTGAAGTCTGATGGCATTCTTCTGAATTTTGATGACATTGGCTTTTGCTGGGCATCTCATGACCTGTTTATAGATTGGGGTATTGGGATGCTTTTAGAGGAGCTTTGGGAGCAAGAGCCTTCAGTAGAGGCATTTTTAAATAAAACACCTAAGTTTGCAAAAGGGCATAACTTGACAAATTGGATTAGAAAAAGAATTGATTCCGATAATGTTTTCGCTTCTAATATTTCCGAAATCATCATCAGCGACCCAAAAGAAAGCAGAGAGTACATAACTGATTTAACTACAGCCCTCCTACTCAGTAAGTATTTCACGACGTTTATCTCCCTATACAAGGAGAATATTCTGAATAATCGAACAGGTCTCTTACAGCTGTTATCGAAAACAATAAACTCAACATGCAGATATAGGATACATAACGAGAAATATGCATTTCCTATATATCAGCACAAAGGAGAGTGCTGGAGTCATCTTTTAAACTTTGTTTTGGAGGAATATCAGCATATAGACAAGTATATGCTGAAGGAACTCATGAATGGTCTATTTTTCTATACCATCATTACAGGAAATGACGCTTCATATGAAAAATTCTGCCGCATTTCATGGCACTGCTTCAAGGAACTGCCTTTCCGATATTCCGACGTTTTTCACATTAATGCTCTTGATATCTGTGAATTTCTAATTACCTTTTCATCTGGTATCATTACTGATGACCTCAAGAGCATAAACTTTGATAATGAGCCTGAATGGGTCAATGATTTTCAACAGCAATTAATGTTTCACACATGGCGATACCCTAATCTAATCCATAATTTGCATGAATTTATTTTTTCAACATTTATCCCTAAGTGGCTTCATCAGTATATCTCCCATGTAGGTAGCCATGGCGCATACAGCAGTCTTCACGGATTACTAAATCCAAGCTATGACTTTGAATACACCCCTGCTTCTGCATTGCACACACCTTTTTATATACTATTAAAATACTTTCATAACAAAGGCATACAGCATTTTGTCTATTGTCTGCAAGAAATGCAGCAATTCATATTCTGCAATTCACAGTATGATACATTCGAGAAAATTGTAATGTATACAAGTGAAACAGAGTACACAGAGATCCTGGCTTCGCCTAGTCTATGGGGAGCTTACCGAGGCACGGAATCCCCTACTCACGCTTCTGTTCTACATTCCATGTTGATGGCACTGGAAAAGTATTTATTGGAAGATTTTCACAATTCTGACGAGGCAATCGACCAGAAGGAAACATTTTTAATCAATCTGTTAAGCTCCTCCCAATCGGTTTGTATTGCTGGCGTAGTTAGCAGCCTAATACTGGCGTACCCGGATATATACAAGCGCACAGCCAGCATTCTGTGTAAAACTGTCAATTTTCTCAAATACGACTTTGAAAGATGCTTCAAAGAAAAAGATGCAGCATTACTCAATTGCAACACACTTAATGATGCGAATAAAGAACAATTTTATAAGGAACGACAAAAGAGTGACTCGCTGGAACATCGCCAGAGGGACCTTGCAAATCTGTCTTCCTATCTTCACTGTAGTGACTCAAAGACCGCACAATTAATTCAGGAATCCTATGATGCCTACCATAAACTACACCAAAAAGATGTTAAATTCTTTGATACAAGACTTATGCTCTACGCAAAAGACCCTCGTTTTCTACAAAAAGAAAAAACTCCATACTCGGAGGGTCTTGTAAAAGTTACATACAGCCTCGATCCAATCAAATTACCAAAAAATATTCAAAAATATTTTTATAAAAGGGAGGAAAACAAGGAACATCAGCAGAAAATATTTAACCTTAAAATCTGGTGCATGAGCACACGTGGATATAATTCTGATGCTACTTTGTTAAATTATTGGGACGAGCATCCCTCGGAGGTATTTCAACTGGCGCGTGACATAGAGAAACATCCGAAACTGTACCAAGGAGAGGGGATGCCAACTATAACCTCTGATGAGGTATTTGCTGCGTTATACCTTCGATGCCGAGATAAATTATCGCGTACGATTCTGGTCGAGGTTTGTGAAATTATTCTGAATAGCATTCAATCTGAGAAAGTTTGTGACCCTTTATCTGCGCAATCAGATTTGCTATGGCTTCTACCTTCAATAGTTCTTGATGTAGAAGAATGCAGAGACAAAGCGACTTTCCTACTTTATCTCAAATTTTGTGAACTGAGTACTCGACAAACCAGAAGTTATGAAGTTTTTAATTTTTGCAAAAAAATCCATGAGCTAGATTTATGGTCAATTTTTCCTACAGAACTCCAGCATGTATGGGATTCTGCATATGCTACGCTAACCGTGGGTAATTCTTCTCCTGCTGTTAAACTTGAAAATATGGAATTTTTGTTTTGTCTCCTCCCTAATAATGTAATGGCACTTCATCATTCAAGTAGTGCTGCTCGAATATTAGATGACATTCATATATATTCGAGGATTGTTATTCGCTCTAGATGGAGGAATTTTCATCTCCCTGATGATTTTTGTAAGAAGCTAGGAGAATACCTTATCAGTCTCGCCCCAAATATAGTAGAAGCTAAAATTAACTGCATTTCACCGCTCATCATAAATAATACATGTAGCGGTAAGCAAATTCTGCTTTCTATACTGTTCGCGTCAAAACAATCTGAGACTACTGATGCTTTTTGGAAAATCTGGAACATCATTTATTCCAAACTATCAGAGTTAGATTTTTCAGAAAGGCACGCTTTAGAAGACATCATAACCCTAAGCGATAGACTTTTTTGTGGAGTGTTTGATTTTGCACACCTTATTAATGAGTTTTTCTACCTATTCTTTGAAAAAATCATCAAAGAAGAAGTAATATCACAGCAAAGGATTTTTGAAGCGATTGCGTTCATATTTTCAATTCATTGCAGTAAAATTTCCATACACACATATGTCTTGCTCTCTAAACTTATAGAGATAAATCCTCACGTAACACCTTACGAAGGAACAATCTCACAACTTGAGAGGATGATTGAAAACACCCGCCTTAAGCTGTCAGAAATTGAGAACAAAAAACTGTACGCTCATATGCGTGAGCTTCTTGTGTTCATGCGCGACAATGGTTCCAACTATGCTCATACAAAATTAGAGCAAAGCTTCTAGTTGCCCATTTAGCAGAGCTTCTTATACTCTTCAAACAGGAATGCCACGCGGTCAGAGTCCTCTTTGAACTTGCGGCCAAGGCTTTTCGCAGTTCGCCCTCGGGCAGCAGGTTTTCCACATAATACTCAACGGCTCGCCCCTCGTGGTGAGCTTCGCTGAGCGGCAGATTCACGGACACGGCAAAACCGCTTGCTTGCCAGCTCGGGGCATAATCCAAGCAATAGGTATTATCAGCCGACAGGCTCAACGTACCCACCAAATCATCCGTGTAATAGAGAGGAATCGCAGCCATCAGCGTTCATCCCCCTTTCTTTCTTCCGCAAAGAGGTCGATGCCAAGGGCGGCACACAGGTTCAACACAACAGCCAAGCTGACGTTGCGCTTGCCGCGTTCCACCTCGCCCAGAAGGCGGGGGCTGCAGGGAATCATCTCCGCCAAGCCGGCGATGGAGAGTTTGGCCAGCTTGCGGCGAGAGCGAATCAGAGCCCCGATTTCCTGTGTGGTTTCGATTTTCATCCTTACAGGGAACATTTTAAGCAAAAACACCCTAAAACCGCCTTATTATTCCCCAGAGGGATTAGAATCATCTACTGCGATGCATTCCTCGTTTGCGGCAGGGAGTTTGCGGCGGGGAGGTGAAATAGCGATTGCGCGGGGAGGGGGAGGGTGGTACCATAGGGGCATGAAATCGAATCTCTCCTTGTTGGGTGCCGCGGCGATGGCGGCGGTGTTGCTGGTGTCCTGCGCGGCGCCGTCGGAGTTTGAGCAGATTCCCGCCACGCCTTTCACCACGCATTTGAAGAAGAACAGCAAGGAAGACGCGCCGTTCCTCTCCCATTGGGAGGACGAAACGAAACCGAACGAGCCCGCCGCCGAACGCCGTCGCGTGTGCCTGAAGCTCAATAATGACTATTTCCAAGGCGAGGAGCAGTTGGACAAATCCGAAAAGAAAAAGCTCGCCAAGCTGCGGAACTACTTGGGCCGCACGCTGCGGAAGGAGCTGCGCCGCAACCCCAAGCTGCGGCTGGTGTCTGCCTCTGCCGAGGATGCCGATGTGTTGGAGGTGGCGCTGCTGCGGGCGGAGGACGCCAACACCGCCAAGCTGCTGCTCGCCCAGGGAGCGGGCAAAATGGTAGCGGGCGGTATGCTGACGGACGGGCTCGTCACGAACGATGCCGACAAGGGCTCCGTCTGCATGGCGGCCAAGGTCAGCGCGCCCGACGGCACCTTGCTGGCCGAACTGGCGGACTTTGAATACGGCGGCAAGGAGCAAGGCATCACCGACGGCTTGCTCTCCGCCGCCGCTCCCGTGGACCCCAACCTGCTCATCCCCTACGGCTACCAGCGCAAGACCATCGACAAATGGGCCAAGGAGCTGAGTGCCTATCTGGCGACAGGCACCTTCCCGACCTCCCTCATCCCCACCACCCTGCCGAAAATCCCCAAACCCGCCGACGTGGTGAGCAAGGTTGTCCCCAATCCCGCCGATGTGGTGAACAAAGTCGTTCCCTCCCCCGCCCTGCCGGAGGCGAAACTCCCCGACGTCTCCCTCCCCGCCGCCCCCGAATCCTGAACAGCAGAAACTCGGTCTGACAGCATGTCAGACCGAGTTCTCCGATTCCCGCGCCTCCGGCGCGCAAATTTTCCAATTTGTAATTTGTAAATTGTAAATTGTAATTCTCAAAGCGTTCCCTTGCTGCTGGGGAGGACGAGGTGGCAGACATCGCGTTGGACGGCGACGCGGAGGGCGCGGGCGAAGGCTTTGAAAATGCCTTCGATTTTGTGGTGGGCGTTGCGACCGCGGGCGGAGACGGAGAGGTTCATCTGCGCGGCATCAGAAAGGCTCTTGAAGAAATGCTCCCACATCTCGGTGGGGACGGCACCTGTCATCTCCGTGCGGAAAGAGACATCCCATTGCAGCCAGGGGCGGCCGCCGAAATCCAGCGCCACGCGGCAGAGACAGTCGTCCATGGGGAGGCAGTAGCCGTAGCGGCTGATGCCGAGCTTGTCGCCCAGCGCGCGGCGCAGGCAGTCGCCGAGAGCGAGGGCGGTGTCCTCCACCGTGTGGTGGGCGTCCACCTCGAGGTCGCCCTTCACCTGCACGCGCAGCCCCATGCCGCCGTGGTGGGCGATTTGGGCGAGCATGTGGTCGAAGAAGGGTAAGCCCGTGGCAATCTCGCAGAGACCGGGGCGGTCGAGCTCCACGGCGATGGCGATATCCGTCTCGCGCGTGGTGCGGCGGCATTCCGCGCGGCGTTCGCCCGCCACGAGAATCTCCGTGATTTTCTCCCACGTCATCTCCCCGCCGATTTTCAGGGCCTTGCAGCCGAGGTTGGCGGCGAGCTGCACATCCGTGTCGCGGTCGCCGATGACATAGCAGTTCGCCATGTCATAAGACCCATCCAGATAGCCCGTGAGCATGCCGATGCCGGGCTTGCGGTTGGGGTGGTTTTCATGGAGGAAGTGCTCGTCGATGTGGACGGCATCAAAGGTGATGCCTTCCCCCGCGAGGGTATCCATGATAAAGTTGTGAATCGGCCAGAATTTTTCGGCGGGGTTGGCGGGGGTGCCGAGTCCGTCCTGATTCGTCACCATGATGAACTCATAGCCCGTGAGCTCGCGGATGGTGCGCAGGGCGTGCATCACCCCCGGCAGGAAGGAGAGCTTTTCCCAAGCATCCACCTGCTCGTCGGCGGGCTCGCGGACGATGGTGCCGTCGCGGTCAATGAAAAGCGCTTTTTTCATGCGTTTACCTCCATGTTGCGCAGTGCGTTCAGCAGCTCGTCGTTTTCCGCAGGCGTGCCGATGGTGATGCGGAGGCAGTCTCGGCAGAGGGCGATGCGGCTGCGGTTGCGGACGATGATGCCCTGCCCCACCAGCTGATTGTACACCGCCGTGGCGCGGGTGACGCGGGCGAGGAAGAAGTTCGCATCGCTCGGGAACACCTGCTCGCAGAGCGGCAGCTCGGCGAAGGCGGCCATCACGCGGGCGCGCTCGGTCAGCGTGGTTTGCACCCATGCATCAATCTCCCCCTGCCGCGCGAGCGTGTCCATGGCCTGACGCTGCGTGAGGATGTTGACGTTGTAGGGGTATTTCACCTTGTTGAAGTAGGCAATCACCGCAGGATGCGCGAAGGCCATGCCGAGACGGATGCCCGCGCTCGCCCATGCCTTCGAGAAGGTGGAGAGCACGATGAGGCGGGGGTACTGCGCCAGCAGCGGGCGGCAGGAAGCCTCGGGCGCGAAATCGCCGTAGGCTTCATCCACCACCACGATGCCGCCGAAGACGTCCAGCACCTTGCGGATTTCTTCCGCAGGCAGCAGATTGCCCGTGGGGTTGTTCGGGCTGCACAGGAAAATCGCCTTCGTGTTCGCGTCCGTCGCCGCCAGCAGGGAGTCAGCGGAGAAACCGTAATTCTCGGTCAGCGGCACGGTGCGGTATTCGACATCGTTCACATCCGCGCAGACGGCGTACATGCCGTAGGTCGGCTCGGGGGCGACCACGTTGTCCCGCCCGGGCGTGCAGAAGATGCGGAAGATGAGGTCGATGGCTTCGTCGCTGCCGTTGCCGAGGAAAATTCGGTCGGCGGCCACGCTCTTGACTTCCGCTATCTTTTCTTTGAGCTCGCGCTGGAGCGGGTCGGGATAGCGGTTGAAGGGCGCGTTGTAGGGGCTTTCGTTCGCATCGAGGAAGACGTGCGCCTCCGCTCCCGCATACTCATCGCGGGCGGAGCTGTAGGGCGCGAGCGCGCGGATATTCGGGCGCACCAGCGCGTCGATTTCCTGCTCCGCCGTGAGCGGGGTAGCGGGCATCGTCGCCACCTCCTGCACGCGCAGGGTCATGGCCTTGCGGTGGGCTTCCAGCTGCTCGGCAGCGGCCATCTGCTCCACGGCGGGACCGATGGAGCGAACCCCCTGCGGCGTGAGCTCTTGGAAGGTCATCTTGCGCATGAAGCTGTCCAGACACAGCCCGCTGTAAGAGCGCGCATAGCCGAGGGTGGGCAGCGTGTGGTTGGTGCCGCTGGCGTAGTCGCCCGCGCTCTCGCAGGAGTAATGCCCGCAGAACACGGAACCCGCCGCCTGCACCTGCGCGGCGAGCGCAGCATGGCGGTCGGACGCGAGGATGAGGTGCTCGGGCGCGTAGGCGTTTGTGAAGGCCATGGCCTGCGTCTCGTCCTCCAGCACGATGATGCGGCTGTTCGCCAAGGACTTAGCGGCGGTCTCGCGGCGCGGCAGGGCCTCCAATTGGCGGGCGGTCTCCGCGGCTACGGCTTTCGCTACGTCGTGGCTCGTCGTCACCAACACGGCTTGGCTGTCGGGGCCGTGCTCGGCTTGGCTCAGCAAATCCGCGGCGACGAAAGCGGGGCGGCAGGTATCGTCGGCATAGACCTCCACCTCGCTGGGGCCCGCGGGCATGTCAATCGCCACGCCGTTGAGGGAAGCCAACTGCTTGGCGGCCATGACATACTGGTTGCCGGGGCCGAAAATCTTGTCCACGCGGGGCACGCTCTCCGTGCCGCAGGCCATGGCGGCAATCGCCTGTGCGCCGCCCACGCGGTACACGCGGGTGACGCCGCACAGCTCCGCTGCAAAGAGGATGGCGGGGTTCACGCTGCCGTCCTTGGCGGGCGGGGTGCAGAGCACGACCTCGCCGCAGCCCGCGAGCTTCGCCGGCACGGCGAGCATCAGCACGGTGGAAAAGAGCGGAGCGGAACCGCCGGGTACATACAGACCCACGCGGGAAATCGGCAGTGCGCGCTGCTCGCAGCTCACGCCCGCGGCGGTCGTCACCTGCACGGGGGCGAACTTCTGGGCGGCGTGGAAACGCTCGATGTTGGCGTGGGCAAGGCGAATGGCGGCTTGCAGCTCGGCGGACACTTTGTCCTTAGCGGCGGCGATTTCCGCCTCGCTCACGCGCAGCTCATCCAGCTCCGCGCGGTCAAAGCGCAGCTCGTACTCCTTCAACGCCGCGTCGCCGCGCTCGCGCACGGACTCCAAAATGGGGCGCACGACACCGAAGAGGGTCGAGACATCGAACACAGGGCGCGCAATCAGCTCCGCCCAGCGTTCCTGCGGGGGATTGATGACAATCTCCATAGCTGTAAGAGGGGGTCAGAGAATCATCTTCTCGATGGGGAGCACAAGGATGCCTTGCGCGCCCGCTTCCTTCAGCTTGCCGATGATGTGCCAGAAGTGGGACTCATCCAGCACCGTGTGGATGCTGCACCAGTCCTCCTGCGCCAGCGGCATGACCGTGGGGCTCTTGATGCCGGGGAGCACTTCGATAATGGCATCCAGACAAGCGCGGGGGGCATTCATCATCACATACTTCTTGTCGGCAGCGCTCTGCACGGCTTCGATGCGGAAGAGGATTTCGTCCAGAATGGCGCGCTTCTCCTCGCTCAGCCCGGGGGCGGCGATGAGCAGAGCGTCGCTCTTCATCACCACCTCCACCTCGCGGAGGTTGTTGCTCACCAGCGTCGACCCGCTGCTCACGATATCGAAGATAGCATCCGCCAAACCGATACCCGTGGAGACCTCCACGGAGCCCGTGATGACGTGGATGGCGGCGTGAATGCCCTTTTCATCCAAGAACTTTTGCAGAATCACGGGGTAGGAGGTGGCGATGGTGCGCCCCTCGAACCAGTCGAGCCCCGTGTAGTTCTCGCTCTTCGGCACCGCCAGCGACAGACGGCAGGCGCCGAAGCCCAAATGTCGCACCACCTCCGCATGAGCCTCGCGCTCGGCGAGCTCGTTCTGACCGACAACACCGGCATCGGCGACGCCGTCGGCCACGGTGCGGGGGATGTCATCATCCCGCAGAAACAGCACTTCCACAGGGAAGTTGCGGGCTTCGGCAAGCAGGGAACGCTTCGACACGCTCACCTTGATGCCGGCCTCGGCCAGCAGCCCCATCGTATCTTCGTTGAGGCGGCCCTTCGACTGTACAGCAATTCTGAGTTTCGTTTCCATGGTGCGATAAAGCGGGCGAACAGCCCACTATCCGCATGATAGAGACCCCGAGGCGGAAAGTCAAGGGGAAACAGGAGAAGCAACGAGTGTTGCGACAAATGAGAATTTGTCGGGATTTACTAGGTACTATGTACTAGGTACTATT
>JAKSOV010000017.1 GCA_024405415.1 Akkermansia sp. | reverse complement strand
ATAAATAGTACCTAGTACATAGTACCTAGTAAATCCCGACAAATTCCCATTTGTCTTTTCCTTGTATGATGCAAAACCGCCCGATGGGCGGGGCCATCGGGCGGTTGTATGAATTTTTTTGTTCTCGTTTACTTCGCGGGCGTCGCTTCCAGCACGATGACCTGGAAGGGCGCGAGCTTGAGGCTCACGGGCTTGCCTGCCTCGATGGTCTCGGCGGGCAGCGCGTCACCCTTGGGCGAGCTGAGCGTGTACTTCACAGGCGCACCCACGGGCAGCTCGAACACGGCGGCGGCATCGAAGCTGAACTCCTGTTCCTCCGCAGCGGGGTTGCGCAGGGTGATGATGCCCTTGGCGGGGCTCCAGGAGGCGAAGCCGTACACCTCGAGCTTGGCGGGATCGCCGCCCACCCAGTGGGAGTCCACCATTGTCTCGCCGTTGGCGCGGGTCCACTTGGCCGCGGCGGCCAGCGTGTCCCAGTCCTCTGCGGTGAGCATGGAGGGGGTGATGTAGAGCTCTTCCATCTGCGTGCCGAGGCCGAAGCCGCTCCAAATCTCGTTGGCGAGGTCCTCGTGGGTCGTGGTCATGAGGCCGCGCGCTCCCTTGTTGTAGATGACGCCGTGCGTCATGAGGGAGTTGATGGGGCAGAGCGGGGAGATGGCTACGTTGTTGGCGTAAATCTGGGAGTCGCGGAAGGTAATCCACTGGTTGCGCTCCGAACCCTCGCCGCAGAAGTCATGGTCCCAGTTGCCGCGCCAGATGGAGTCGGCGATGCCGAACCAGAAGGGAGAGGCCCAGGTACCCGTCGTGAGGTTGATGTAGATGTCGGGGCGGTGCTCGCGCAGTTCGTCGATGAGGGAGATGATGGCCTCAAAGTCGGAGCCGAACTTGGAGCCCTTCGCGGGCTCGGCCTCGCCGCTGGTGCCGTCGAACTTGAAGTGATTGACGCCGTTCTCATCAATCATGTGCAGGCACATCTTCTTGAAGTGCTCGTAGTACTTGGGGCCGGAGAGGGCGAAGCCGCTGTCGTTGGTCTCCCACTCGCCGTTTGCGGCGGCAAGGCGCTTCTCCTTCGGCTCACCATAGCCGCCCCAGGGGGAGAACCACACGCCGGGCTGAGCGCCGAAGCTCTCGGCAAGCTTGCGGACGTTGCGGAACTCCTCGGGCAGGTCCTTGTGGAACTCCCAAAGCGTGTTCGTGTCGTCCCACCCGTCGTCAAAGAGGAAGGAATCAATCACTGCGCCGCGCTTTTGCAGCTCCTCGCCGAAGAGCTTCACCGTGGCCATGGCGTCCTTCTCGGAGTAGGGGGTGAAGTAGCCGATGTCGTACCAGGTGTTGTAGTTCAGGAAGGGGGCGTAGGCACGGGCGCGCTCGTTGTTGAGGTAGGCGAGCTGGAAGGTGCGGCGGAGCTGGCCGGGCTGGGAGAAGCCGAGCACGGCGGAGAACCGGCTCGTGGAGCGGCGGGGCAGATCCGTCTTGCGCTCCAGAGAGCAGGTGAAGCCGTCCTTTGTGACCTCGCTCTTGCTCACGGGGTGCTCCACACCGGCGAAAAGGCGGTTACCTGCGGCCACCACGGGGGCACCTTTCACGGTGCCTTCCACGCGGGCTTCGGGGGCCTTCACGTTGAGAAGCGTAATCTTGCGCACGGGCATGGCGAACTGCTGGGGCGCGACATCCAGACCCACGCGGACGTAAGGCGCGCCCTCGCGCAGCTCGAGCCACCATGTGATGTGGTGGCCGGCCGTGTTTACGGCAAAGGGAACGGTCACGCGCTTGCCGGCCTTACGGTCAGCGAGGCGGCGTCCGTCCGCTTGAGCGGGAATATCCGTCACCGTCATGGCTCCGGCCATGCAGTCCTGCGCGGTGATGGAGTGGAAGGTGTCCTTGAACTCCTTCTTGGAGCAGGCTTCATCCGTCTCTTCGTCGCGGACGAGAAGGGAGAAAATATCGTTGCTGAGGTCGTAGCTGCGGCCGTTAATTTTGTCCTGCACGGTCACGCCGACGAGCTTGCGACCGATCTTCTGGATGTCAACGGTCAGGAATTCGTTCTGAATCATGATGTCGTTTTGGTTAGATGTGACGCCGAGAGGTTCGGCCGCAGAGGCAGGCGTCTGTGCTGCGTAAATACCGCCGCAGAGGAAGCTCAGCGACAGTAGGCCGGTTAAAATACGGTGGGACGTCATGCCCGCATTCTACCACATGCGGCGGCGCAGCGGCAAGCAAAAACTCCGCTCATGCTCCGAGCGCGGAGCGGCGCGCGACCTCAAATGCGCGCAAGGTGCTGGAGGGGTTCGCAAGGCCTTTGCCTGCAATGCCGAAAGCGGTGCCGTGGTCCGGGCTGACGCGCAGTCGGGGCAGGCCGATGGTGGCATTGACGGCGTTGTCAAAATCCAGCAGCTTGAGGGGGATGAGAGCTTGGTCGTGGTAGGGCGCGACGATGCCGTCAAATGCCCCCTCTGCGGCGTCTCGGTACACGCAATCGGGCACGCAGGGACCGCTGATGCGCGCCCACGGCAGGGCTGCCTGTAGCTGTGCCGCTGCGGGGGCGATGAGGCGGCTCTCCTCATCCCCGAATGCTCCGGCTTCGCCGTTGTGCGGGTTGAGCCCCGCGAGCGCTACGCGAGGTGTCTCGGTGCCTGTGCGGCGCAGAAAACGGCAGAGCAGGGCGCCGATGCGCACCAGCTCGGCTGTTTTGAGAAGGTGTGGAACATCCGCCACGGCGACATGCGTGGTGGCCAGCGCTACGGTCAGGCGGCGGCCCGTCAGGCACATGGCAAAGTCCGCCACGCCGAGTCGGTCGGCAAAAAACTCCGTCTGCCCCGGGAAGGGAAATCCGACCTTGTGCAGCCCCTCCTTGTACACGGGGGCGGTGACCACGGCATCAATCGTGCCCTCCTTCAGCGCGGCGGCGGCCAGCTCCAGATGCTCGAAAGCGGCCTGCGCCGTCTCTGTTGTCGGGTGGCCGGGGGCGGCGTCAATCGGCGTGCCGATGAGGCGGTATTCCGCGTTGTCGGGCAGGGCAGAGAGGGCCTTGTGAATCACCTCCGGGCCGATGCCGGCCTGATCCCCGAGGGTGTAGCCGATGATAGGGCGGGTGAGGGTGCTCATTCGTCGACCTCCTCGGCAGCTTCATCGTCCTTGAGGCGCTCGGTGTCGGCACCCTTGGCTTCGGCCGCCTGCTTGGGTTGCTCCTTTACCTCGGGCGGGCGGTAGGAGCGAGCGGTGTTGATGTACTGGGCATTGGTGTCGCGTTGCTCAAAACGCATCTCCTGATTGACGGAGGTGTGGTACACCACCGTGAGCACCAGCGCCAGCATCACCGGCACAAGAAGGAGGCTGCCCAGACATGTTCTCATGCGCTTATTCTACCTGTCGCCGCCGCTTATGGCAAGCGAGAAACGGGCCCGCCGCGCTTTGCCGTGTAATTTTGCCCTTTTGCCTTGCTTTCCAACTTGCCAAGGAGCGGCGGATAGAGTACAATCTATCCCGCAGCGGTACAGCCCCGCTGCCTCTTTTCCCGCGATATGAGTCACGAAACGGCATTCCTCGGCGCAAGCACCATCTTCGGCAAATACTGGACGAAGCACCGTTACTTCGATTACCTTATCGACAAGGACAATTTTAAATTGGCCTTCGGTCGCAGTTTCCGCATGATGGTGTTCCTTGACCACGCCGTGGCCAATGGCCCCGCCGCCGTGCGCAAGGATATCGAGGGGGACACGCGCGCGACGGACTACCTCGTGCGCCGCCTCGGCGACATCAAGCCCGAGCTGACGGTCTACGTGACCACCTGCGATATGCTGGAGCCGGAGGCGGACGAAAACACCCCCGTGCTCACGCAGAGTGACGACCCCTATGTGCAGAATCGCATCAACCTCTATCAGGCCGTGAACCACCAGTACGGCCGTGTGCTCAACGTCCACCTGCCTTCCATCGCCAACCCTATCCCCGAGTTTAACCCGCTGCTGCACGCCCTCACGCACCCGGAGACGGTGAAGGGCAAGCTCCCCTTCGCACCGCTGGAGTACCACCAGCTTTATCTCCCCGACCGCATTTTGCTGGATGTGGAGCGCTGCATCCCGCTGGGCATCCCGAGCATCATCCCTGCCGTGCCGCCGTTGACGACCACGGAGCTGGTGGAGGCGCTCGCCCCGCAGCTCGTCAGGAAACTGCGCGACCCGAAGCCTGCGGACCCCATCGGTTCCCGCCGCACCTCCATCCACTCCTTCCAGTGGCTCGACCCGAAGGACGGCTACCTGCTCACCCGTGATGATGAGTTGGCCCTGCTGAAGTTCTACTTTGCACCCGACGCGTTCTAAAGCGATGGTGGCGCAATTTGTCCGCTTCTTTGTCGTCGGCGGCGCGGCCACGGTGGTACACTTGGGTGTGTATCTGGCGCTCAATGCGCTGTGCGGTGCGACGGAGCAGGCGCCCGTGCTGCTGACGGTGACTTATGCCATCGGCTACGCCGTCAGTTTTGTGGTAAACTACATGGTCTCGCTCAAATGGACCTTTAAAACGAGCGGCAGCGTGAGCAAGGGCGCGGGCTTTGCCTTCAGTCATTTGGCCAATGCGGGGGCCCACCTCGGGCTGCTCAACTTCTTCCGTTGGGCGGGGTTGGGCCGTTTGATGGCCTCTGCCGTTACGGCGCTCGTGCCGGGGGCTGTGGCGCTTTGCCCGATGCTGGGGCAGCCTGAATCGCTGTTGCCCCTGCCGGTGTTCTGCATTGTGGTGCCCATGAATTTCCTCATGGTGCGCTTTTTTCTGACGCGCGGCGACAAGTAAAGCCCCGCATCACAAGCCCTGTGGCTTATTCTTCCGTGTACTCCACGCCGAGCAGACAGATATCGTCATCCTGCTTGGCGCTGGCTGTGAAGCGGTGCATGCAGGCCAGGGAGATATCCAGCATTTCGCGGATATTGCGAGGGGAACGCTCCTGCAGAAAATCCATTGCGCGCGCGCTGCCCATCTCCTCGCCTTCGGCATTGCGGGCTTCGGTCAGCCCGTCGGTATAGAGCATGAGCTTCATGCCCGGCTCCAGCCGCAGCTCGCTCTCTCGGAACATAGCGTTTTCCAACAGCCCGAGGGCGGGGGAGCGGGGGATGGGCGGCATCATCGGCTCGCCGTCCGCCGAGAGAACGATGGGGGCAGGGTGCCCTGCGCCTGAGAGTGTCAGGCGCCCCGTGGCGAGGTCGAGGTACACATAGCAGGCCGAGGCAAACATGGTGATGGTCGCTTGGCTGAAGATGCGGAAAAGCTGGCGGTTGAGAGAGGAGAGAAGCAGGGCGGGTGTGTCGGCCAGGTTGGATACCTGCTCCATCAGTCCGCGCAGCATGGAAGCGATGAGCGCGGCCTTCACGCCGTGGCCCATCACGTCGCAGATAATCATACCGACACCCGAGTTGCCGATGGGGAACACCTCGTAGCAGTCACCCGCCACGCCGGTGGAGGGCATGTAGACGTGGTGGAACTTCGCGCGGCGCTTGGTGCCGTCGGGCAGCGTCCACTCGCGGTCGGGAATGTTGCTGCGCTGGAGCGCCTGCTGAATCTCGCGCGCCAGGCCGATTTCCTTTTCCAGCACGCGGTTCTGCTCCTCCAGCTTCTTGGCGAGGCGGCGGTAGCGCTGCTGGGCCTCAATCAGCTCCGTGATGTCGGAGGTGATGCCGACCACGCCCTTCACCTTGCCGTCTGCCGCATACCAGGGGAACTTCGAGACTCGGGACCACGTGTCGCGCCCGCCTTTCCATGTCTCATGGTGGACTCGGTTGGTGATGGGTTGGCCCGTGCGCATGATTTCCTGCTCCTCGGCGGTGGCGATGTCGCTCATGGCGGCATCAAAGAAATCCGAATCGCGACGCCCGATGAGGTCGGAGGGAGTCGGCACTTCCATCTTGCGGGCGGTGGCTTCGTTCGCAATCACGAAGCGCGACTCGCGGTTTTTGTAATAAATGTTGTCCGGCAGGCAGTTGATGAGCGTGCGGAAGAGGTCGCGGTCCTCCATGGCATGCAGGTCAGCCATCTTGCGGCGGGTGATGTCCACCCACATGCCGACGAGGCGCAGGGGCTTGCTCTCGCGGTCTCGCTCGACCAGCCCGTTGATGCGCGTCCACTTCCACCCGCGCGAGCGCTGTTTGAGCAGGCGTACCTCCACGCGCAGGGGCGTGCTCACGGGGCGGTCAAGATAGTGCTGCACCGCGTTGATGAAGAAGTTCAGGTCGTCGGGGTGAACACAGCGCTCCGGCTCAGTAAAGATATTGGGGGCCAGCTCATCCTTCGGCATGCCGAGGGTCTGCATGCAGCGCTCGGTGTAGAAAATCTCGCCCGTGGGGATGTCCCAGCAATACACGCCTTCCTCCGCTGCGCGCAGGGCCTTGCGCACCATTTTCCATTGGAAAATGGAGGAGACGCCTTGGTGGTGGGAAAAGGGTGCGGGAGAGTCCGGCATTTGCCTATCATTTCTACACTTTTTTCGCCGCAATACAAGCAAAAAAGCGGCGAAAACGCCGCTTTCTTCATGCTGCCGCAGCAGCCGCTGTCGGGGAAACTCAGTTGGCCCCCTTGTGACTCTGCTGCTCGACAAGCGCCGCATACATGGCGCGGCAGTGCTTGTAGCCCTTGCGGGCCGTCAGCGTCTCGAGGCTGCGGGCGGAGGAGCCCCACTCGATGACCTCGATTTCCACGATGCGGCGGCCCCAAGCGCGCATCAGTTCGCGCGTGGGCTGGTAGATATCGATAGTGCCTGTGCCGACCAGCGCTGAGCCGTAGTCGTCCACTACGTAGATGTAGGGCTGACCCTTGATTTTGAACTTCGTGCCCATGGGGTAGACGGACCAGTCCGCCGCGGCGCTGCGCACCTTGTCGGTGTATTGCAGGGTGCTGCCGGCGGCATTGCCGTGGCCGTACACCACGTGGTCGCTCTCCGTGTGGGTGTAGGCCGTGGTGCGCACCACGCGGTTCATCTGGCGCGGGTGGTAGAAGGGAAGTCCCCATTTATCGCGGCCGAGAGAGGGCAGTTTCTTGCTGGGCATGGCGCTCTGGCGGGGAGCCAGCGGCTGCACGAAACCCGAGCTCACGGCGGTGCTCTCCGCAGCCGTCAGCGGCAGGGAAGCTCCCGCGCAGAAGGTGAGCATAGCAGCAATGGCGATGGTGAAAAATCGAGGTGTCATGACAGGACGAAACGAAATACGACTTGCGGCGAGAGCCGTAAGTCCGCATACTCTAGCACGGCCAAAACAGCTTGACAAGCATAATCTTTGCAAAAGTGTAATTTTGAGGATTTGCGACATCCCGCAATCAACTTGATTTTCAATGCTGTTGACACGCGCCCCGCGCAGAATAACGGTTCGGAGCGCATTTGAACTCCGCCTCTACTCAATCAAACACCTTTATTATTTGCCCGGAATTCCTTGCAAAAAATCATTTACTTTTCTTGAATATTAGCCATCGCATACTCAACAAAAATCGGCCTGACGTTTCCGTCAGACCGATTTTGATTTGTACATTGTACGTTGTACCCTGTACATTCCTTAGTGCTTCTTGCAGAAGTCCTCGAGGCGGTCGAGGCCTTCCTTGAGCACGTCCAGAGAGGTGCAGTAGGAGATGCGGATGCCGTTGTCGTAGCCGAAGGCGATGCCGGGGACGGCAGCCACCTTGTAGCGCTCCAGCAGCTGGTCGCAGAGCTCGAGGGAGGGGATACCCAGCTCCGTGGTGTCGATAAAGAAGTAGAACGCACCCTTGGGCTCCACCACCTTGAGCTTCGGCATGGCGCAGAGGCGCTGGTAGACGTACTGGCGGCGGAAGTCGTATTCCTCCTTGAGGTCGGTGATGAAGGACTGATCGCCCGTGAGAGCCTCGATGGCGCCGAACTGCGCGAAGGTCGTGGTGTTGGAGGCGGTGTGGTCCTGAATGAGCTTGATGTACTTCGCAATGTGCTCGGGGGCGGCGGAGTAACCGAGGCGCCAGCCGGTCATGGCGTAACCCTTGGAGAAGCCGTTGATGGTGATGGTCAGGTTGTAAATCTCGGGGCTCAGAGAGGCCATGGAGACGTGGGGCATGGACTCATCGTAGCTCAGGTATTCGTAGATTTCATCCGCCATGATGAGGATGTCCTCCGCCACGGCGACCTCGCCCAGAGCGCGCAGCTCGGCCTCCGTGTAGACGGTGCCGGTCGGGTTGTGGGGGGTGGTCAGGATAATCATCTTGGTGCGGGGCGTCATGGCGTCCTCAAACTGCTCGGGCGTAATCTTCCAGCCGCTCTCGGGTGTGGTGGGCACGATGACGGGCACGCCGCCGCAAAGCTCCACCATGGAGGGGTAGCTCACCCAGTAGGGGGCGGGGATAATCACCTCGTCGCCGGGGCTGATGGTGGCGCGCAGGGCTTCGTACTCCGCAGGCTTGGCGCCGCTGGTCACGCAAATCTGGTTGATGTTGTAGTCCAGGTTGTTGTCGCGCTTGAGCTTGTCGCAGATAGCCTGGCGCAGCGCGGGCAGACCGACGGAGGGCGTGTACTTGGTCTGGCCCTCGGTCAGAGCCTTGATAGCGGCCTGCTTGATGTTATCGGGGGTGTCCTTGTCGGGCTCACCGCCGGCGAGGCCGAACACCTGTTCGCCGCGGGCCTTCATCTCCTTGGCCTTGTTCGTCACGGCGAGCGTGAGAGAAGGCTGCAGGGCGGCAACACAATCAGAAATCAGTTCCATAGCAGGGAAAATGTGGTTGTTAAATGTTCGTGGTGGCACGTCCGCATGGCACAACCCATGCGGCGCACGCGTGAGATGATAGCGGACGCACCCTTCTTTGGCAAGGAAAAAGTCTCGCGCTGACGAGATAGACAAATGAGGATTTGTAAGTACAATGTACATCTCGACAAGCCGCTCATTTATCGAGTTGAGACAATAAGTTCTAAAACCAATTCAGCTTTCCGTAATGCTGAATCTCCCGCTCTATGGGATGGTAATGAATCCCAACCAAACCTTGCCCGTGCATTTCGCTTGACGCTCTGTCTGTCGCTCGTTAGAGTGTGTGTATGAATAACAATGTTCTCCGCCGCCGCGTGGCGGCCGTGCCGATGGCGCTGCCGCTGGTGGCTGTGGCGGGGAGCATTATCGGCGGGTGGGGCTGGTGTTTTTCAACAGCGTCCGTGGCGGTGGCTCTCGCCATCCGCTCATGGCGCGTGGCGGCCATGGCCTTGTTGTGCGCTCTGGTGTGTGGGCTGCATCTCGAGCTTCGTCAACGGGGGGCGGAGCGTTTGCACGGGGCGGAGCAGGTGACGGGTACGGTGACGCGGGTGTATGCGCATGCCGTGCTGTTGCAGCCCTCAGGTATCTGCCCCGCTGTTTATCTGCGCGGGGCGGAAGGTGCGGCCGTCGGAGATGTGCTGCGTGTGACAGTCGCGCCGGAGGGCCCCCTTGAGCCGCCGCCCGTGCGCGGGATGTTCGATGCCGCCGCGTGGCGGCGCGGACAGGGCATCGGTGCAGGGTTCCGCGCGGCGGAGGTGCGGCACCTCGGGCATCCCTTCTCATGGGCGGCGGTGCGCGGCGCAGGGCTGGATATGCGGGAGCGTTTGGCCGCGCGGCTCATGCCGCCGGAGCGGGAGCCGGATGCCCGCCGCCGGGTTCTCTGTGCCTTAGTCTTAGGTGCGCGGGAGCATGCGGAGGAGGATACGCTCGGTCTCTTCCGCCGCGGCGGCTGTCTGCATGCCTTTGCCGTCAGCGGGCTGCATGTAGGCGTGATGCTGTTTTTCGGGCATTTGTTGTGCCGCCTGTTGCGCTTGCGTCCCGCAGCGGCGCGCCCGATCTTGCTGCTGCTGGTGGGCCTGTATGTTTGGGTGACGGGTTGCGCGGTTTCTGCTCAGCGCGCTTATGTGATGTTTGCCGCGGTCGAGGCGGGCTTGGCTTTGCGGCGCCGCCTGTCCGCCGCCAATATCTGGTGCGCTGCGGCCTGTTTCTTTTTGCTGCTGCAGCCGTGGCAGCTCTACGACACGGGCTTTCGTCTCTCCTTTGCCGTGTATGCCGCCATCTGTGTGGGGGTGCGGCTTTGCATGCGTGCGGACAGTCCCTGGTTCGGGCCGGATACCTACATCCCTTTCCGCATCCTCACGCCGTGGGAACTGCGGGTGAAGGGGGCGGAAGAGATGCTGCGCGGGGCGGTGCTCGTGTCTCTCTGCGCGTGGCTGGTGTCTCTGCCGCTCATTGTCCATGATTTCCACACCCTGACACCATGGTCCTTCCTGACGAATATCGCCATCGCCTTCCCCCTCATGGTAGCCATGGGGGCGGGCTTACTGCTGTTGTTGTGCGGCGGAATTCCGTATCTCGGCGTGTTCGCTGCGGGCGCGGCGGATGCATCTGCCGCGGCGCTTCTGGCCGTGGTGGGTTTCTTTGCGGGGCTGCCGGGGGCGTATCTGCCCGCGGCCTTGCCCGCGCCCGCGGATGGCATCGGCATCGTGCCGCTCGGGTATGGTCGGAGCGCATGTGTGCTCGGCAATCCCGGGCTGATGGTGGCCTGCGGAAATGAGCGAGAGGCAAGATTCACGGCGCTGCCCGCGCTATTTCACGGAGGGTGGCAGCCTGTGGCAATGGTGCGTACGCCGCACCGTCTCGGCGGGGAGGCCGTGGCCCTCGCTACATGGCCGAAGCTCCGCATCATCGATGGTACTCAACCTACCGTCTGCACCACCGCCGCAGGGCGCTATACGATTTATCCCGCGCCGCCGGAACTGCCGAGCACACCTGCGGAGAACCGCCTCCCCGTGGTGCTGTGGGAGCAGGGGGCGCGCCGTGTGTTGTGGGTGGGGGATGCCTCCGCTGCTACGGTGGCCACGATACCGCCCGAAGAACGGCGGGCGGATGTCCTCATCCTCGGGGCCAACCCTACACTCCCCTTTGATGACACGGAGGACATTGCCTCCTTCGGTGCGCGGGAGCTGCGGCTGTTGCCCTCGGCGGAGCTGCGCCGCGCCGGTATTCGGGCTGAGCAAATGCAAAACGCCGCAGACCCCGAGGAGCCTGCGGCGGGACAAGAGGATTGATGCGCGCCTCAGCGGCGGCTGTCGATGGTCAGGCCGCGGATGAGCAGCTCAGCGTTGTTCTGCGTCTTGGCAATGTTCTTGAGCAGGGTTTGCAGACCCTCCCAGCCGGGCATGGTTGCCAGCTGGCGGCGCAGTTGCAGGATGCGGCTCATCTCGTCGGGGTGGTAGAGTCGGTCGTCGTTGCGCGTGCCGCTCTGAGGGATGGAGATAGCGGGGTAGATGCGACGCTCGGAGAGCTCGCGGTCGAGGCGGATTTCCATGTTGCCCGTGCCCTTGAACTCCTCGAAGATGATTTCATCCATGCGGGATTCCGTCTCCACCAGACAGGTGGCGATAATGGTGAGGCTACCGCCTTCCTCCACATTGCGGGCGGCGCCGAAGAACTTGCGGGGCTTCTCCAACGCGCCGGAGCCGAGGCCGCCCGACATCGTGCGTCCGCCCGTCTGGTTGGCGTTGTAGCCGCGAGCGAGGCGGGTGAGGGAGTCCAGCATGATGATGACATCGCGCCCTTGCTCCACCAAACGACGGGCGCGCTCCAGCAGCAGGTCGCTCAGCTGCGCGTGGCGCTTAGACGGCTCATCGAAGGTGGAGGCATACACGGGCACATCCACCGTCTCCTCGAAATCCGTCACCTCCTCCGGGCGCTCGTCGAGCAGCAGCACCAGCAAATCCGCCTTGGGATAGTTGGCGCGCAGGGACTTGGCCATGGTCTTGAGCAGCACCGTCTTGCCGCCTCGCGGCGGGGCCACTACCAGCGCGCGCTGGCCCATGCCCAGCGGCGTGATGAGGTCGAGCACGCGCATGGCGGGAGCCTTGATGTCTGGGTTCTCCAGCATCAGGCGCTCGCGGGGAATGAGCGGCGTCAGGTGTTCAAACTCCTTCGGCTGGCAGTATTCCTCGGCGGGCGTACCCTCAATCTCCAGCACGCTGTCCACAAAAAGATTCTTCTCCTGCTTGCCGCGCGGGGCGCGCAACTTGGCCTTGACGGCATTGCCCGGGCGCAGCGCATAGCGGCGCACCAAGTCGTTGCTCACGCGGGCATCATCCGCACCGGGGCGGAAACTGCGGGCCGGGTCGCGCAGCATGGCGATATTGTCCTTGCCGATTTCCAGCACGCCCGAGACGAGCACCTGATTACCCTCCTGCAGGAAGCCCAGCGCCAAATCCGCCACCAGCTCGGGGCGGGGCAGGGCATCAGCCCCCTTGCGGGCCTTCTCTCGGGCGAGGCTTTGCAGCTCACCCAGCGGCTTGCGCCGCAGCTCGTTAAGGTCGATGACCACGGAGCGTGCCTGCATAGCCTTAGCCTCGGCGGCCAGCTCTGTGTTGTAGAACATCTCGATTTGGCTACGGAGAGAATCCTTGTTGCCCTCGTTCCAGAAAACCACGTCCGCCTTGTCCACCTTCTCCTGTGTGGGCATCTGCGCAGCCAGCATGGCGGCGGCCTCCGCCGCGGTCATGCCGTCGCGAGCCATCAGGCGGGCCAGCTGGGTCTCCGCAGAGACAGCCACCGTGCACACCACATCCGCGCCGAACTCCACGGGAGACTCAAAGAACAGGGGAATATCCACCAGGAAACTGTGTACATCACCGCGGCGGCGAGCCTCCGCCTGCGCCTCGCAGCACATCTGAGCCAGCTTGGGGTGTACAATACCGTTGAGCGTCGCGCGCCCCTCGGGGTTGTGCTTCACGATGTTGCGGAGGAAATCCTTATTCACGTTGCCTTCGGCATCCAGCGCATCCGCGCCGAACGCAGACACCAGGTCGCGCGAGAGACGGCCCGTCTTCTGCAACTCCGCCACTGCGGCGTCGCAGTCAAACAGCTCCGTGCCCTTGCCGCCCATTTCCGCCAGCAGCTCAACAGCTGTGGACTTGCCCGAGGCGATGCCTCCTGTAACAACGATAACCTTCACGCCGCGCATTCTACCATGCACGCGTCCCCGCGTAAAGCCGAAAGCGTGTGTGTTACCTCGCTGCGCCCGAAAACGGCCTCATAGCTGTAACCCATTGAAAAACAAAGGGCGGATAACAATGGTGTAAAAAAAACAAAATTTCTTTCAAAAAAAGCTTGCAATGACTCTGCGCCTCCTGTATACTCGTGGCGCACCCACCGCAAGGAGGGAGCAAAACATAAAAGGCAAGGAGCGGTAGCTCAGTTTGGTTAGAGCGCAGCCCTGTCACGGCTGAGGTCGCGAGTTCAAGCCTCGTCCGCTTCGTTCCTACAAAAAGGGATGCACCCATCGGGTGCATCCCTTTTTGTATACACCGCGTCCGAGCTATGAACTCACGACCTCGAAGCCGTGACCCGCGTATCGCGGCGTCACGGATGAGGGCAGAAAGCCCGGTGGGCTTTCTGCCCCCCGAGCTGCCGACACACCTGTCGGCAGGAACCGCAGATTCGGCGTAGCCGAAACTGCGGCTCGGGGGCGGACGCGAGTTCATGCGCGAAGCGCACCGTGGGCACGCCCCCGTGGTGCCGGTGCTCCAAGCAGTTCCGCACCCAACGGGTGCATCCCTTTTTGTATACACGGCGACCGAGCCTGCACTCATGACCTCGAAGCCGGGACCCGCGTATCGCGGCGTCACGGATGAGGGCAGAAAGCCCGGTGGGCTTTCTGCCCCCCGAGCTGCCGACACACCTGTCGGCAGGAACCGCAGATTCGGCGTAGCCGAAACTGCGGCTCGGGGGCGGACGCGAGTTCATGCGCGAAGCGCAACGTGGAAACGCCCCCGTGGTGCCGGTGCCCCAAGCAGTTCCGCACCCAACGGGTGCATCCCTTTTTGTATACACTCACTCTGAACCTCAAATATGCCTTGCCGGGGCCTATGCTCAAGCGCAGGGAGGCCATGAAATATTTTGCCTTGAATTGATGATTTTTCTGCGTGTATAATAGTCGTACACGGCAATGGGGCACCGAACGTTCCGTTCCGGGCGGCCTACATCGGCGCGTGATAGCAATGCGCTGAAGCAATTCTTCGTTTTATTTATGAAAGGCATCGTCTTAGCAGGGGGGGAAGGGTCCCGACTCAATCCCATCACGGCGTCCGTCAGCAAACAGCTGTTACCTATTTATGACAAGCCGATGATATATTATCCCCTCAGCATTCTGATGCTGGCCGGAATTCGCGATGTGCTCATCATCAGCACGCGGCAGGATTTGGCGAGTTTTCAGCGCTTGCTCGGTGATGGTTCGCGCTTCGGTTGTCGGTTTTCATACGCAGAGCAACCCCGCCCCGAAGGTTTGGCTCAGGCCTTTCTTATCGGCGAGGAGTTTATCGGCAGCGATTCCGTCGCGCTGGTACTCGGGGATAATATTTTCTATGGGGCCGGCCTTTCGGGGATGCTGCGTCGCTGTGCCCGCCTGGAGCAGGGCGCTTGCGTTTTCGGTAAACGTGTGCCCGATCCGGAGCGATTCGGCGTCATCAAGCTCGATGCACAAGGCGTGCCGCAATCCATTGAAGAGAAGCCTGCTGAACCGATGAGTGACATTGCCGTGACCGGGCTTTATATGTTTGATAACCGTGTCGTTTCCATTGCAAAGCAGGTGAAACCCAGCCTCCGCGGCGAGCTTGAGATTACCTCTGTTTTGCAGGAGTATTTGCGTCTCGGTGCCTTGAAGCATACCCTCTTGGAGCGTGGTTACACATGGCTTGATACCGGAACCTTTGACAGTTTGCTGGAGGCGTCAGAATTAGTCCATACTCTGCAGAAACACCATGGCCGCATGATTGCCTGTCTGGAAGAAATTGCCTACAATTTCGGTTGGATTACCCCGGAACAAGTGGCAGAAGCCGCCGCCGTCTATTCTCAGAATAGCTATGGTGAGTACCTCTCTCAGTTGCTGCTCCGGAAGCGTCATTTTATCAAAGATTAAGCGGATGAAAACAATCATGATTACCGGCGGTGCCGGGTTTATCGGCTCACATGTGGTGCGCCTTTTTGTGACCAAGTATCCGGAATATCGCATCGTCAACGTGGATAAGTTGACGTATGCCGGCAATCTTCGCAGCCTGACCGATATAGAAGGCGCCCCCAATTATGTATTTGAGAAGGCCGATATCGTCAATTTTGAAGCGATGCGTGAGCTCTTTGCCCGCTATGATATCAGCGGTGTGATTCATCTGGCGGCGGAGAGCCATGTAGACCGCTCTATTGCAGACCCCTTCCTCTTTGCCCGCACCAATGTCATGGGGACACTCTGCCTGTTGCAGGCGGCTAAGGAATACTGGGAAAGCCGCCCGGAGCAATATGAGAATAAGCTCTTCTACCACATCTCGACGGATGAGGTCTACGGCACGCTTGAGTTGACCCACCCCGAAGGCGTGGAGCTGCCCTGCGCCGCCTCCGGTGCAGGGGCTCACCCGGCCTACGGAACGGATTTTTTTTCTGAGACGACAAAGTATTGCCCCCACAGCCCCTATTCTGCATCCAAGGCCTCCGCCGATCACTTTGTGCGCGCCTATCACGATACCTATGGTCTGCCCACTATCGTAACAAACTGCTCGAACAACTACGGCCCCTACCAGTTCCCTGAGAAACTTATCCCCCTCTTCATCAACAACATCCGCAGCCGCAAGCCACTGCCTGTGTACGGCAAGGGGGAAAATGTGCGCGATTGGCTCTATGTGGAGGACCACGCGAGCGCTATCGACGTGGTTTTCCACCGCGGCAAGGTGGCAGAGACCTACAATATCGGCGGGTTCAATGAGTGGAAGAACATAGACATTGTTAAGCTGCTCATTCGCACGGTCGATCGTCTGCTCGGCCGCCCCGAGGGCGCGGATGATGATCTTATCACCTATGTGACTGATCGCCCCGGGCACGATATGCGTTATGCGATTGATGCCTCCAAACTCCTGCGCGAACTCGGTTGGGCGCCTGCCCACCGATTTGAGGAAGGGGTGGAAAAGACCGTGGCATGGTATCTTGCCCATCAGGACTGGGTGGACGCCGTGACCGACGGGGCCTATGTTGCCTACTACGAACACATGTATACCAACCGTTGAAATGGCTGATGAAAAGGAAAATCTTGTGACTGTTACCAGCCCGCTGCTGCCGGATTTGGGACAGTTCTCAGAGCTGCTGGAGGATATTTGGCAGCGCAAGATGTTGACGAACAACGGGCATTACCACCGGCAGCTGGAGACGGCCCTAGCAGACTATCTCAAGGTTCCGTATCTGAGCCTTTTCACCAACGGCACCCTGCCGCTGATGACAGCGTTGCAGACTCTCGGGTTGAGGCGTGGGGAGGTGATTACCACGCCGTTCTCCTTTGTCGCTACTACGCATTCCATCATTTGGAACGGTCTGACGCCCGTTTTTGTCGATGTAGACCCCGTCAGCGGTAATATCGACCCTGCGGCAGCGGAAGCGGCCGTGACAACGGCCACCGTGGCCATCATGCCCGTGCACGTCTATGGCACCCCCTGTGATACGGCTGCTCTGGAAACGCTTGCAGCCAAGCACGGGCTGAAGATAATTTACGATGCAGCCCATGCCTTCGGCGTGGAGGTCAACGGACGCTCCGTGTTGGAGTCGGGCGACATGTCGACCCTTTCTTTCCATGCCACCAAGGTGTACAACACGGTGGAGGGCGGCGCGCTCATCTGCCGCAGCGCTGGAATGAAACAGCGAACGGATTGTCTCAGAAATTTCGGTTTCATCGGCGAGGCGAGTGTGGAGGAGGTCGGTCTCAACTCAAAGATGGATGAGATTCGCGCCGCCTACGGTTTATTGAACCTGAAGCGGGTGGATGCCGCCATTGCGGCCCGTCGAGCTGTGGCCGATGCCTACCGTGCGGCGTTGAAAGATGTGCCCGGTATCCGCTTCCTTGAGGATATCCCCGGGGTGCGCCACAACTATTCCTACTTTCCCGTCTTTGTCGACGAAAAAGAATACGGCATGAGCCGCGACGGCCTTTTTGAGAAAATGCAGCGGCACCATGTTCTGGCGCGTCGCTACTTCTACCCGCTGATTCCGGATTTCAGGTGTTACCGCGATACTCCTGCCGCAAAAGCAGCCCATGTGCCCGTGGCCCGGCGCTTAGCCGACTCCGTCCTCTGCCTGCCCATATACCACGACTTGAAGGAGGAGGACATCGCTCGCGTGGTGGCGTGCGTGGTTAGATAAAGACGCTGCTCCGAGCGATGTGCATCACAAGGCCTCGGATTCCGCCCGGGTGTTGCAGGTGTATAGGCGCGAGGCAAGCGCAGCATCCATTTCTTCAGCCGTATCGAACTTGAGCACAAGGGTGCCGATGGCGTCATTCGCGCCTCGGAAAGCCGTGACCGAGTCGCCCTCACTGACCCATAAATCCAGTTCTACAACATTTTTTTGTCGGGCCGGAACTACATCCAGACTTCGGAAAATGCCGGCCTTATCAGCGTGGAGGATTACTTCCGCCCAGTGCCCGTTGTATGGCTTTTGTTGCAAGCCGCTTACAGGGAGCCCGACGGCAGCGCGCACGGCATTGGTAATCAGATCCACGCCCGTGGCAAGGCGAAGCATTTCTGACAGACGGTTGCCGCCGCCGCGGGGAGAAAGCTCCATGATATAGGGTTTGCCGTCCGTGCAGACGCGGGTTTCGATATTGTAGACGGAGGTGGTGAGCCCCAGTAGGGTGATGAGCCGCTGAATTTCGGATGCCAAAGCAGCTTCATGAGCCTCCCCCATGGTGGAAGGCCAGCTATATGCCGAAGGCGTGTAGGGATTGGGCGCTCCTTCGTCAAAGCGCTGGGCCGAGAAAGAGACAAAGGCCAACTTGCCGTTTACCGAGAAAGAATCCGTATCGGAGGAGCAGCCGACCTTCTCCAAAAACTGTTCCACGATGATGCGGCCGGAAAGAGAATGCTCCATGGCTCTTTTTAAGGCCATAGGAAGCTCCTCCGGCGAATCTGCGCGGCTCACTCCTTTGCTGCCGGCTGCATCCGTGGGCTTGACAATAGCGGGATACGAAAAGCTCGATGCGGCGTTCAGCGCTTCCTGAATGCTGCCGAAACCGTATGACCATGGGCAGTTGAAGCCATGACGGCGAAGAAAGGCCCGGAAAAGATCTTTATTTTGCAGGATTTGCACCGAATCGTACGGACATCCGGGCAGCCCCATCTCCTGCTGTACATAGGCCGCCGTCACGACACCCGGGTCTACCGCAAACGACATGATACCGTCAATTTGTAGCTCCTGCGCCAGTCGGAGAACGGCCTCTTTATCAATGATGCTGACGTTATGGTATTCGTCCGAATATTGGTGAGCAATGTTGTTCGGCAGATAATCGCAGGTGATGACGTGCATTCCCAACTTGTGAGCAGCCTCGATAACAGGAATCAGGTAACGTAACCCGCCCAGTAGCATCAGTTTTTTGCCCTTATCCGACTCGTCGATCATAAGATATAGATACTAGTGGGTATGGGGGCGTGTCAAGCGATAAATGTGCAGCTTGAGCATCAATAGGCGGCGTCTCCGAGAACGCCCGAGCGGGGAATTCCGCTTGACGGCTCCCCGCCATTCTCCTATCATGGGGGGATGAGTCCGGATGCGCCCAAACCGCTTATAGCAGTCCATTCGTTGGTATACAATCATGAAGCCTATTTGCATGATTATTTTCGAGGGCTGTTGATGCAGCAAACAAATTTTCCCTATATTGCCATCGTTCACGATGATGCCTCCACGGATGGCAGTGCGGACATTATTCGCGCTTATGCCGAGAAGCATCCCGATATCATCAAACCCATCTTTGAGTCTGAGAATCTGTATTCCAAAGATATCGGGCTGTTGAAACGGAAGATGCAGGAGGCCGCGGAGGCATACGGCGTGAAATACATTGCTGTCTGCGAGGGTGATGATTATTGGAATGATCCGTTAAAACTGCAAAAACAGGTGGATTACATGGAGACGCATCCTGATTGCTACATGACGGGGTGTGATGTGCATTTTCTCACCAATGAGGGAGAGGATGTCAGCCGCGTCCGTTTCAAAACCTCCCGTCGTCTGAGCCGCTATGAGGCTATAACCAAGGCCGGCTATGTGTATACGGTCGGTACGGTGTACCGCAGAGATTTGCTCGAGGGGTGCCCTGCCGGGGTCTTGAATTGCCATGTAGGCGACTACCCGAGGCAGATTATGGCCGCGTTGAAGGGCTATATCTACATTTTCGGGGAGAAGATGGCCACGTATCGCTATGCCATGGGAAACTCGTGGACGGCTACCCGTCTTAAGAATATCGACGAGGCGAAAAAATTGAGAGCATGGCGGAGTGAACTCATCATGTTGGATGAGATGAACCGCATCAGTCAGGGGCGATATGCAGACCTTTTTTGCTGGCGCAAGGGGATATATGCCAGGCATCTGAGGAAACTGTTCCCCTTTATGTCCCCCGCAATCACCGATTTGTTCCGCTGCAATTTCGCCGCTCATTATTGGGGGGATGCTCCGTCGCTTTTCCGCCGTTTGCGCAATGCCCTGATTCTCCGATTGTCGATGCAAAAGGCGAAACTTCGCTGAGGTCGTCGGCTCTGTTCGTTAAGCGCATGAGATAAGATAAAAACCGAGCTCGGCGTGTGTTCCAAGCTCGGTTTTTGTGATTTCTAAGGCGCTTCAGTTTGCCGTGTATCAGTTGTGCGTTTCCGCGCGCTGCACGTCGGCATCGGCGGCGGTCATCTGGCCGAGGACGCGGCGGTATTCCATGGGGAAGACCTTGACGAAGTTCGGCAGGGCGTTGTCGAAGTCCGCGAGGATGGCGCGGGCCTTGTCGGAGCCCGTGGCTTCGGCGTGCTCTTCCAGCAGGGCGCGCAGACGCTCGATGTCCTCCGGCTCGGAGACGGGGTCGAGGTCAATCATGTCGAGGTTGCAGTAGCGGTCAAAGAGGTGGTTTTCATCCCACACATAGGCGAAACCGCCGCTCATGCCCGCGCCGAAATTGTGGCCCGTGGGGCCGAGCACGACCACGCAGCCGCCTGTCATGTACTCGCAGCAGTGGTCGCCCGCGCCCTCCACCACGGCGCAGGCACCGCTGTTGCGGACGGCGAAACGCTCGCCCACCTGACCGCGGATAAAGACCTTGCCGCCCGTGGCACCGTAGAGCAACACATTGCCCGCAATGACGTTCTCGGCGGGGTCGTATGTGCTCTCGGCGAAGGGCGTGATGATAATCTTGCCGCCCGAGAGACCCTTGCCCACATAGTCGTTCGCCTGACCGCAGAGACGGAAGGTGATGCCGTGTGCCAGGAAGGCACCGAGGCTCTGACCCGCCGTGCCGTGCAGGTTGACGGTGATGGTGTCATCCGGCAGACCCGCGTGGCCGTACTTCTTGGCGACATAGTAGGACAGGCGGGTGCCCGCCGCGCGGTCGGTGTTGCGGATGGGGAGGTCGAGCGTGACGGCGGTGCCGTCCTCCAGCGCGGGTTGCGCGGCGGGGAGGATGGCCTCGTCAAACACAACACAGGTGTTGTTCTCGTGTGCCGCGCCCGAGATGTTGAGTGCATCGCCCGTGAGCAGCTTGGAGAAATCGAGGTGCTGCGTCTTCCAGAAATCGAGGGCTTTGTCCACGCGGAGCAGGTCGGCGCGACCGACGGCTTCCTCCAGCGTGTGCAGACCGAGACCCGCGAGGTACTCACGCGTTTCGCGGGCGACAAAGGTCATGAAGGTGACGATGTTGTCCACCTTGCCGCGGAACTTCTTGCGGAGGTCGGGATCCTGCGTGGCGACACCCACGGGGCAGGTGTTCTTGTTGCACACGCGCGCCATGATGCAGCCCAGCGCAATGAGCATGGAGGTGGCGAAGCCGTATTCCTCCGCGCCCAGCAGGGTGGCCACGATGACATCGCGGCCGTTGGTGATGAGGCCGTCCGTCTGCACGCGCACCTTGTCGCGCAAGCCGTTGATGCAGAGCGTGCGGTGGGCTTCCGCCACACCCAGCTCCCAAGGCATGCCCGCGTACTTCACGGAGGTGAGCGGGGAGGCACCCGTGCCGCCGTCGTGGCCGGAGATGAGCACCATATCCGCACCGCCCTTGGCGACACCCGCCGCCACGGTGCCCACGCCGACCTCGGACACGAGCTTCACGCTCACGCGGGCCTGCGGGTTGCTGTTGCGGAGGTCGAAGATGAGCTCCGCCAAGTCCTCGATGGAGTAGATGTCGTGGTGCGGGGGCGGGGAGATGAGCGTGACACCGGGCGTGGCGTGGCGCACGCGGGCAATCTCCGCGTTCACTTTGCCGCCGGGCAGCTGACCGCCCTCACCGGGCTTGGCACCTTGGGCGACTTTGATTTGCAGCTCGCGGGCACTGGCGAGATATTCCGCCGTGACACCGAAGCGACCGCTCGCAATCTGCTTGACGGCGGAGTTGCGGTCCGTGCCGTCCTCGGCGGGCGTGTAGCGGGCAGGATCTTCGCCGCCTTCGCCGCAGTTGCTCATGGCACCGATGCGGTTCATGGCGACGGCAATCATCTCGTGCGCCTCGGGGGAGATGGCGCCGAAGCTCATGGCACCCGAAACAAAGTGCTTCATGATGCTCTCCTCGCTCTCTACCTCGTCGATGGAAATGGGCTGCGTCTTGGCGAAGCCGAAGAGCCCGCGCAGGGTGCAGAGCGTTTCGCTGTTCTCGTTCACCATCTCGGAAAAGACCTTGAACTGCGCGTAGTCCTTGTTGCGGAGCGATTTCTGGAACTGGCCGATGACCTTGCTCGTCCAGATGTGCTTCTCGCCGCCTTTCTTCCATTTGAAAAGACCCGCATTCGCAAGCTCCTGCTGCGGGTGGAATCGCAGGTCTTTCTTGATGTCGAGACGCGCCACGGATTCGCGGGCGATTTCGCTCAGCCCGATGCCGCCGATGCGGCTCGCCGTGCCGGGGAAGTAGGTCTTCACCACCTCGTCGCCCAGACCGATGGCCTCGAAAATCTGCGCGCCGCGGTAGGAGCGCAGGGTGGAGATGCCCATCTTGGACATGGTTTTCAGCAGACCGAAGTCGATAGCTTCCAGATAGTTCTCCATGGCCTTGGTGGGGGACACGTGGTCCGCCAGACGGCCGTTCTGCGCCATGTCGGTGATGGTGGCGAAGGCCAGCCACGGGCAGACGGCGGTTGCGCCGTAGCCCAACAGCAGGGCGAAGTGCATGACCTGACGCGCTTCACCCGTGGCGGCGATGACACCCGTGCCCGTGCGCACGCCCATTTCGCGGAGCTTGGCGTTCACGGCGGCGACGGCGAGCAGGGAGGGGATGGGGGCTTCGTTGCCCGAGAGCTCGCGGTCGGAAAGGATGATGATGCGGTAGCCCTCCGCAATGGCGTTTTCCGTCTCGCGGCTCAGCTCGGCAAGGGCTTCTTGCAGACCGTTCGGGGAGAGCGCGGAGAAGCCCGTGGAGAGCGTGATGCAGCGGAAATCGGCCTCCTTGTTGCTCTTCAGCGCCTCCAAGTCGCTGGGGGTCAGGATGGGGCGCGCCATCTTGATGAGTCGCGCCATCTGCGGCGTTTCATCCAAAATGTTGGCGGGGTTGCCGATGAAGGTGGTCAGCGACATCACCAGCTGCTCGCGGATGGGGTCGATGGGCGGGTTGGTGACCTGCGCGAACTGCTGCTTGAAGTAGTCGAAGAGCAGCTGCGGACGCTCGGAGAGCACGGAGAGAGCGGCATCGTTGCCCATGGCGTACACGGGGTCGTGCGCGGTGTTCGCCATCGGGATGAGGTATTGTTCCTCCTCATCCTTGGTGTAGCCGAAGAGCATCTGGCGGGCGAGCAGACGCTCCGTGTTCACCACGGGGGCATCCACGCTGTCGAAGAAGCCGTGAATCTTGATGCGGTTTTCCTGGCACCAGCGGCGGTAGGGGCGGCGGCGCGCGACCTTGGTCTTCGTCTCCGCGTTGTAGGAGATGCGGTGCGTGGCGAAATCAATCCACACGATGTCGCCGGGCGTCAGACAGCCGCGCTTCACCACGTGGGCGGGGTCGGTGTCCAGTACACCCGCTTCGCTGGCGAGGATGAAGAGACCCTCGTCGCTCAGCTCGTAGCGGGCGGGGCGCAGGCCGTTGCGGTCCACGATGGCCCCCGCGCCGAGACCGTTGGAGAAGCAGACGGCAGCGGGGCCGTCCCACGGCGCCATGAAGCCGCTGTGGTAGTCGTAGAAGCCGCGCAGGTCCTCGCCGATGAAGTAGCGCTTGCCGAAGGCCTGCGGGATGAGCATCATCATGCTGTGGGGCAGGGAACGCCCCGCCGTGGTGAGCAGCTCAAGTGCGTTGTCGAGGCTGGCGGAATCGCTCTGCCCCGCGGGAATCACGGGCAGGATTTTCTTGATTTCCTCGCCGAAGAGGGGGGACGACAAATTGTCCTCCAGCGCGGTCATCTGGTTGAGGTTGCCGCGCAGGGTGTTCACCTCGCCGTTGTGGGCCATGTAGCGGAAGGGGTGCGCGAGCGGCCAGCTGGGGAAGGTGTTGGTGGAGTAGCGCTGGTGGACGATGGCCATGCAGCTGGCAAAGCGCTCGTCCGCGAGGTCCTTGTAGAACTTCTTGATTTGCGGCGCCATCAGCAGGCCCTTGTACACGATGGTGCGGGCGGAGAGGGAGGGGATGTAGAAGCGGTCGCCCAGTTCGGGCAGCAAGTCCGCCACGCCGTGCTCCATGCGGCGGCGTAGGATGTAGAGGCGGCGCTCCAGCAGGTCGCCCGTCCAAGCAGCGTCCTTCGGGGCAAGGAAGCATTGCTCGATGAGCGGGGCACATTCGCGCGCCGTGCGGCCGATGGTCATCTCATCCACGGGCACCGTGCGCCAGCCGAGAAAATGGAAACCCTCCGCAGAGGCGACTTCCTCCACCTCGGCGCGGCAGGTGGCGCAGGCCACTTTGTCCTTGGGCAGGAAGAACATACCGACGGCGTAGCTCCCTGCCTCGGGCAGCGTTACGCCCGCCATCGCCTTAAAGAAGTCGTGCGGAATCTGCATCAGCATGCCCGCGCCGTCGCCGGTCTCGGGGTCGCTGCCCACGGCACCTCGGTGCAGCAGACGTTCCAGAATCGTGATGCCTTTCTCAACAATATCGTGAGATGCCTTGGCGTGGGTGTCGACAACCATACCGACGCCGCAGGCATCGTGTTCGTGGGCGGGATCGTACAGGCCTTGCGCCTGCGGAAGATAGGAGCTAATCACTTCATTGCGGTGGAAAGAGGTTCTTGCAGGCAATCCACAGCCTCGCCTGCGGGGGAGAGTATACTATAGTTTCACTCGTTTGGCAAATCCTTTCTTCCCGCTTGACGCCTCGGGGCGGATATGGTAAGCAGGGAATATGAAATCTCTTTTTGCCTTTTTGGCGGCTGCCGTCTGTGCCGTAGCGCAGGAAACGGCTGAGATGCCCGCGGTGCCCGTGGCGCTGCATGTGGGCGAAACCGCGAGCGTGATTTTGGCGGGCAACCCGACCACGGGCTACTCGTGGACGCTGGCGGAGCCTGTGAAGGCCGGCGGCCCCGTGTTCGTGAGCTTGGCCCTGGTGGATGATGAGCCTCTGTGCAAGGAGGACGAGGAGAACCCCTGCTGCGGCAAGCCCCGCCCCACCGAGGTGCGCATGACGGGCGTGCACGCAGGCGTGATGAGCTTCACCGTGCAATACAGCCGCATTTGGGAGACGAATGTCCCGCCCCTGAAAACGCAGACCTTTGTGGTGACGGTGCAGCCGTGAGGCGACATGTCGATTTGTGATTTTGAGAGTTAGTGCGGTTGCCGCCGCACGAATTCTTTAAATCACAAATCAACAATCAGAAATTCTAAATCACATATTTGCTCGACAAATCTCTGATTTGTCGAGCAAATGTCCCCGCCGGGCTTGCGCCCGACGGGGCTTTTGCATACACGTTACAGCACAGAATTTTCTCAGAAGGAGAACACGGTTTGCACACCGAACAGGGCCTCATCGCTCAGCGTGCTGTAGGCGGGGCGGGAGATGTATTCTGCGTGGGGAACGATTTTCAGGTAATCGTTCACTTGGAAGCTGTACATGGCTTCCACTACATACTCGCGGCGGTGGTTTTGGCCGCCGATGGGTTCTTCCGTCTCTTCATCCCACGCGCCGTAGGGGGATTGCCCCTTGATGACGCCTGCGGCGAGGCCGAGGAAGTCGTCCTCGCGGGCGGGGAGGAGGTGCAGGTTGACACCCGCCGTCAGCTCGGCGGCGGTGCCGTACTGCTGTTTGGCGGAGAAGCCCGTGCGGGCGAAGGCGCTCACGCTGTCGTTGAAGGTCCACTCCACGCTGCCTGCAAGGCCCGCCGTGTGGTGGTTGTGCCCGTCAAAGCACTTGGAGTCGAAGCGCTGATAGAAGGGATTGAGACGCAGCACGCCCTCGCCCTCGCCGAAGATGTGGCCGTATTCGCCCACGAGGGTGAAGCCGTCCTTGTTGGCGGAGCGGAACGGGTCGGGAGAGCTTGCCGTGAAATCATTGCCTGTGCGGGAGGCAGCGGCCATCACATAGTCCTTGTCGTTCAGCTCATATTGAATGATAGCGCCGAGGTTGCTGTCCACGAGCGGCAGGACCGTGCTGTTCATGAAGGCGGTGTTGGCGAAACCGGAGAAGGAGTCGTTGGCCATGGAGACGGCATCGAAGTAGTTGGTGAGGTTCACCATGCCGCCGATGACGCAGAGGCGCTTGCCCTTGAGGTACTGCATGAGCGCCAGCTCCGGCACGCCGCCGTGATGCGGGCCGAAGTGGTCACCGTGCACGTCCGTGGCGGAGGCGTAGCTGCCGTTGAGGTCGGAATCGTTGTTTGCCGTGCGCTTATCAAGCCCCCAAGAGCCGGAGACTTCCGCCCGCAGCCATGTGCCGCCGTTCACCTCATCGCGGATGAGCCGTTGGTTCAGCTGGGCGTGCAGCAGGGCAAGGTTGCGGTGGTGCCCCGGCACGCCGTCTTCGGCGCGGTGGGTGTTCCAGTAGCCGTAGGCCACATCCGCCGCCCACTGGGTGCCGTATTGCTCGTTGACCGCTGTCTTGTAAGCGGGGGTGTCCTCGCAGGGCGTGAACATGTTGATGCCGTCGAGAATGTCGCCCGTGTCCGCCGAAGCGGAAGCAGAGAGGAGGGCGGTCATACTGAGTGCGATAAGGTGAGCTGATTTCATGATGTTGTGTGTCGTTTGTTTAATTGTTTAATTAAACTGTGCGGAACGGTAGCAAAGAGAGTAGGGAGGCGGATTCAGTCTCGGTGGTTGCGGCAGGAGCAGCTGTGAGGCTCGCTTGTGTGCTTATGGCCGCAGCATCCGCCGCCGCAACAGCCGCAGTTGCCGCCGCAGCCTCCCTTTTTCGCGCGGAGAACGGTGCGAAGCGCCAACCCCGCCGCGAGCAGGAGAATCAGGATGAGAATGATATCGCCCATGGTTATGGAAATTGAAATGGTTATTCCTGCGCGCGTAGCGCGCCTAACTTTCAATTTGTAATTTGTAAATTGTAATTTGTAATTCCTAATCGGCTTCCAACTTTTATAGCTTGTGCTTATTCGGGTTGGGGCGAAGGAGCTGCCACAGGAGGAGGAGAGCCACGATGACGGCCGCCGCCTCTCCCGTGCCGAAGGTGCCCTCCGTCATCCATGTGCCGAACCGGTACACGAGGAAGGAGACGCAGTAGGCCCAGAGGGTCATGTAGCCGATGGCGAACCAGAACCATTTGGCGCTGTTCATCTCGCGGCGGATGGCACCGCAGGCGGCGAAACAGGGCGCGCAGAGCAGGTTGAAGAGCATGAAGCCGAGCGCGGCCGGCGCGGTGAAGGTACCCGCCTGTGCGACCGCCTTCGCCACGCCGTGGGCTTCGGCATCCTCGTCTTCTTCTTCCTCATCCGCTTCCTCGGCGGGGGCGGTGAAGCTGCGGACGCGCTCATCCGTCTGCCATGCGGCCATCACGAGGGCGGAGAGGGCGTTGCACTTGGGCAGGGAGGGCGTCTGCGCCATGCCCTCCTCGGTGGGAGCTTCGGCTTCTTCTGCGGGAGCCTCGGGTTCGTCTTCTCCTGTTCCATAGAGAACACCCATGGTGCCGACCACGTTTTCCTTGGCGATAAGCCCCGTGATGGTGGTGACGGCGGGCTTCCAGTCGCCCCAGCCCAGCGGGGAGAAGGCGGGGGCAAGGGTACTGCCGACCGTGGCGAGCATGGAGTTCTCCACGGCTTCCTCCTGCTCGGCGGTGTTGAGGAAGTTCAGCTTCCAGTCATAGTTGGAGGTGAACCACACCGCGGCGGAGGCGAGGAAGATGATGGTGCCCGCCTTTTTCACGAAGGCCTGACAGCGTTCCATGGCGCGCATGTTGATGTTGGTGCCGCTCGGCATGTGGTAGGCGGGCAGCTCCATGACAAAGGGCGTGTAACCGCCCGCAAACATGCGCGTTTTGCGGAGGATGAGCGCGCCGAGAATCACGGAGCTGATGCCCGCGAAATAGGCGATGGTGGCGATGCCTGCGTTCTGCCCCAGCAGGGCACCGAAAAGCGCGATGACGGGCAGCTTGGCCCCGCAGGGCACAAAGGTGGTGAGCATCACCGTCATGCGGCGGTCCTTGTCGTTCTCAATGGTGCGGGTGGCCATCACACCGGGCACGCCACAGCCCATGCCCACCATGAGCGGGATGAAGGACTTGCCGGACAGTCCGATGGAGCGGAAGATGCGGTCCATCATGAAAGCGACGCGGGCCATGTAGCCGCAGTCCTCCAGAATGGAGAGCAGCAGAAAGAGCACCGCCATCTGCGGCAGGAAGCCCAGCACGGCACCCACGCCCGCCACGATGCCGTCATTCACCAGCGCCTGCAACTGCGGGGCACAGTCCATGCAGAGCGTGCCGAGCTGACCCGCGCCGAAGCTCACGGCGGAGAGCAGCACGAACCACAGAGCGAACTCCCGCCGCGTGCCGCGGCCGTCCAAGCTCAGGGCGTTGAGGCGGATGCGCGTGGGCGGCGCCCCGTACTTGTTCGTTTTCTGACGACCGGGGAGGACGAGACAGGCGAGCAGCATCACCGCGTTGATGGTGTAGAGCGCGACCATGATAATGCCGTGCAGAGGCTCCGGCAGGTGCGGGCACATGTATTCCAGCAGGAAGGGGGCGAGGGCGAGGTAGAGCCAGCTGCCGTCGCAGCCGATGTCATGCAGACGCCGCAGCGCCGCAGGGAAGCAGAGCACCATGGCCAGCACGGCGCTGAACTGCACCATGGATTCCGGGGAGGCGGGTGTGTCGCCGATGAAACCGCCGAGCCAGCCCGTAACGACCTCGCCGAAGAGCACATCGTTCGCCCAATCGGTGCCCCATGTGCCCACGGTGCCGATGGAGATGCCGTACACCGCCCACATGACGGCCACGAAAATGAACATGCCGAACACGCGGTGCGTGAGCACGCTGTCCAGCTTGTCGGAGAAGGAATCGCCCGCCTTGGCGCGCTTGAGCACCTGCGGCATGAAGGAAAGAATGGCGTCGTAGCGTCCGCCCGCGATGAGGGAGGCGATGTCGTCATCCATCGCGTGCTCGGCCGTCAGGCGTTCGCGGTCCACGACGGCCTTTTTATCGGCGGGAAGGTCGCGCGTTTCCTCGCTGTCGTTTTCCAACAGCTTGACGCTGTGCCAGCGGTCCGTGCCGCAGGCCTCCGCGATGGCGGCGATGGCCGTTTCCACGGCGGGGGCAAAGGTAAGAGGCTTGCCGGGGGCAGGGGTGGGGGCGAGCATGAGCTCAATCAGCGCATCCAGCCCCTTCTGCCTGAGCGCAGAGATGCACACCACGGGGCAGCCGAGGGCCTCGGAGAGAGCGGCGGGGGCGATGCTGTCGCCGCGTTGCTCCACGAGGTCCATCATGTTCAGCGCGATGATGACGGGGATGCCCGTCTCCAACAGCTGAGAGGTGAGGTAGAGGTTGCGCTCCATGTTGGTGGCGTCCACCACGTTCACAATCAGGTCGGGCTTCTGCTCCAGCAGGTAGCGGCGGGAGATAACCTCCTCGGGCGTGTAGGGGGAGAGGGAATAGATGCCGGGGAGGTCTTGGAGCTCCACCTCCTCATGGTCGCGCAGGTGCCCGCTCTTCTTTTCCACGGTCACGCCGGGCCAGTTGCCGACGTACTGGTTGGCGCCCGTCAGCTCGTTGAAGAGGGAGGTCTTGCCGCTGTTCGGGTTGCCCGCAATGGCGATTTTCTTGCTCATGTTCGTTCGTGTCTTATCGGTTCACTCCTTCAGCCTACGCAGATGCAGGCGGCCTCCGCCTTGCGCAGCGACAGCTCGTAGCCGCGCACCTTCACCTCCAGCGGGTCGCCGAGGGGAGCCATCTTGCGCACTTTCACCTCCGCGCCCTTCGTCAACCCCATGTCGAGGATGCGCTGGCGCAGCGGGCCGCTCCCCGTCACGCGGGTGACGGTCACGGTCGTGCCGACTTTCACTTGGTTCAGAGTCTTGGGAGAAACATCCATGGTTAGGCTAAACTAATTCGTTGCCGCGATATTAGCCAAGACTAACTATCTTGTCAAGCGAATTTTGAAGAAAAATTAGTTTTGACGAACTTTTTTTGCCCAAGGAAGCGCTGATTGAAGCGCAGGGGCCGCCCATCATCCCGACAAATGAGGAGTTGTACATTTACTATGTACTAGGTACTATGTACTATTTTTGAATAGAGTGCGGCTGTCGC
>JAKSOV010000016.1 GCA_024405415.1 Akkermansia sp. | reverse complement strand
AGAGGTCGCCCACCCGTGAGAGACGAATGAGCGACCTTGGATTAGTAGGGCCGCAGGGGTAACAAACCCTCCGAAGGAGGGTTTGAAGACGCCCGACGGCCCCCCGTAGGGGGCGCCCGCGCAGCGGGCGGTAAGGGCGGCTGGACAACACCGAAGGTGTTGCCCCGAAGGGGCGAGCAGCCGTGGGGCGGCTGCGAGTCAACCCCTGCGGCCCGTCGGCGGCTTTACCCCGCCGCGTGTTTTCGCACGGCCTCGCCGTGGAGGGGATTTATGTTGACCTCTCCAATTCCTCTCGCACCTTACCGTCAGGTGTGTAGAACTGTTGCCCGCGGCGGTCGGGAGGGTAGAGGATGGCGGAATCGAAGTGTAAGTTGAAGCGGGGGTGCCAAGTGATTCCGTTCTCGGCCAGAAGGGAAACGAGTTTTTGCTCAATCGGCTCGTAGAGGGTGAAATCCCGCTCAGTGCCGTCGGTGAAGATGAAGAGCAGGTGGTGATTTTCATCAATCTCAAGGATGTCCTCCTCCCACCATTCGACCAGGTAGCGCAGTTCCCCGGAGGCGAGACGCGCGCGAACGGTTGCTTCACTTTCCGCAAGGTGCTGTTTCTCCTTCTCAACCGCAGCTTCCTTCCTCCGGGCCCAATACTCCGCATTGCGTTTTCGGACAAGAGGCGTGCAGAAGAAATCGATGAGGAAACCGGCGACACAGAACAATACCATGAGAAGCCCCGCGATGTTGAGGGTGCAGAGAAAAAGCACCAGCGCGGCGCAGGATGCCGTCGCCCAAATCCATGGAGTCAGTCTCTTCATATCCGTTACGGAGGTATGATAACGGGCGGTTATATGATTCGCAAGCTAACAAAAGCCTATGGTCGCTTCACACCGCAGCGCGCCAGTCTCGTGAGCCACGCCGATTGGCCGCCCCGCGGGGTGACAGTTCGTTAGGGGAACTTACTCGCGGATGAACTGCTTGTCCTGCGCGGGGATGCCCGTGTCGGAGACGTAGCGCTCTACGCGCATGCGAAGATCGTATTTCTCTCGCAGCTCCATGATGGTCTGCATCATGGGTGTGTGGTGGTGGGCGTCGATGGCGGCTTGGTTCTCCCAACTGTCGATGAGCAGGACTGTCTCCGGGTCATCGGCGGGGAAGAAGTAGTGATATTTGAGGTTGCCCGGTTCTTGGCGGATGCGGGCGACGGTGCCGCTTGCCGTCATCTCTTCGGCAAATTTGCGGGCAGCGCCGTTTTCTCCCGTGTAGTAGATATTGACGGTGATGCTCATGGCGGGTGCGGTGGATTGCGGGGAAGCTGCGGCTGCGAGCGGGGCAAAAAGAAGCGCTGCGGCAGCGAAGAAAACGTGCGTGTTCACTGTGGCCCCACTATGTGCCTACAAGTGCACCGATACAAGAGCAGAGTGTGACATCTAGGCTCGATGAATGTTTCGCCGCCTAGGGCAAGTTTCCGCTTGTTGCGATTTGCCCATGATGGCCCGATTTATCTTGACCTGGGTGAGCGGTGCGGGTAGTATAGGGAACAGTTACTTGCAGGGATGTGCGCGCGCGTGCGTCCGTGAAAACTTTAACTCTCATATCTCATTTATGAAACTGACGGAAACGCCCCATTACGACCAGTGGAAAGGCTTTGAAGGCCGCATCTGGAAAGAGGAAGTCAACGTGCGTGACTTCATTCAGAAGAACTACAAGCCCTACGACGGTGACGAGTCCTTCCTCGCTGACCCGACGGAGGCCACGAATCAGCTCTGGGCGTCCCTGCAGATGCTCCAGAAGGAAGAGCGCGCCAAGGGCGGTGTGCTCGACTGCGAGACGGAAGTCGTCAGCGGTCTGACCGCCTACGGCCCCGGCTACATCGACGAGAAGCTCAAGGACCTCGAAAAGATTGTCGGTCTGCAGACGGACAAGCCCCTCAAGCGCGCGTTCATGCCCTACGGCGGCGTGAAGATGGCCGTGCAGGCCGCGGAGAACTACGGCTACACGGTGAACCCCGAGCTGAAGAAGATTTTCTCCGAGTACATGACCACGCACAACGATGCCGTGTTCGCCGCCTACACGCCCGAGATGCGTCTGGCCCGCAAGACGCACATCGTGACCGGTCTGCCCGACACCTACGGTCGCGGTCGTATCGTGGGTGACTACCGCCGCGTGGCCCTGTACGGCATCGACTACCTCATCGCCGCCAAGCAGGAGGACCTCCTCAACTGCGGTTGCGGCAACATGTATGACGAGGTGATTCGCCAGCGCGAGGAAATCTCCGCCCAGATTAAGGCGCTCAAGGGCATGAAGGAAATGGCCGCCATCTACGGCTACGACATCTCCCAGCCCGCCAAGAACGCCCACGAGGCCTGCCAGTGGCTGTACTTCGGCTACCTCGCCGCCATCAAGACGCAGAACGGCGCCGCCATGAGCGTGGGCCGCGTCTCCACCTTCCTGGACATCTACTTCCAGCGCGACCTCGCCGCCGGTCTCATCACGGAGTCCGAGGCGCAGGAGATGATTGACCACATGGTCATGAAGTTCCGCATGGTGAAGTTCGCCCGCATCCCCTCCTACAACCAGCTCTTCTCGGGCGACCCCACCTGGGCCACCCTCGAAGTGGGCGGCATCGGCATGGACGGCCGCAGCATGGTGACCAAGACGGACTACCGCTTCCTGCACACGCTGGAGAACATGGGCCCGTCCCCCGAGCCGAACCTGACGGTGCTGTACTCCTCCGCCCTCAACGACAACTTCAAGAAGTACGCCGCCAAGATTTCCGTCACGACGTCCTCCATCCAGTACGAAAACGACGATGTGATGAAGCCCGTCTGGGGTGATGACTACTCCATCTGCTGCTGCGTGTCCGCCACGCAGACGGGCAAGGAGATTCAGTTCTTCGGTGCCCGCGCCAACATGGGCAAGGCACTTCTCTATGCCTTCAACGGCGGCTTCGATGAGAAGCACCGCATCCAGTGCGGCCCCAAGATGGAGCGCATCACGGGCGAGTACGCCGACTTCAACGAGGTGATGGCGAAGTTCGACTTCTGGTTGGACTGGTTGGCTGACATCTATGTGAACGTGCTCAACCTCATCCACTACATGCACGACCGCTACTACTATGAGGCCGCCGAGATGGCTCTTATCGACACGGACGTGCGCCGCACCTTCGCTACGGGTATTGCCGGCTTCTCCCATGTGATTGACTCCCTGAGCGCCATCAAGTACGCGAAGGTCAAGATTCTGCGCGACGAAGAGGGCATCACGACGGGCTTCGAGACGGAGGGCGACTTCCCCCGCTACGGCAACGACGACGACCGCGCGGATGAAATCGGTGTCTGGCTGCTCAAGACCTTCGTGGAGAAGATTAAGCGCCGCCACACCTACCGCAACTCCGAGGCGACGACCTCGCTGCTCACCATCACGTCCAACGTGGTGTACGGTCAGGCGACGGGTGCCATGCCCGACGGTCGCCCCGCTTTCGCGTCCTTCGCTCCCGGTGCCTCTCCTTCCTACGGTGCGGAACAGAATGGCCTGCTCGCCTCCCTGAACAGCGTGGCCAAGATTCCCTATCACTGGTCGCTGGACGGCATCTCCAACACGCAGACCATCAACCCCGATGCTCTCGGCCACAGCGAAGGCGAGCGCGTGAACAACCTCGTGCAGGTGCTGGACGGCTACTTCGATCAGGGTGCCCACCACCTCAACGTGAACGTGTTCGGCTTGGAAAAACTCCTCGATGCTCAGGCTCACCCCGAGAAGGAAGAATACGCCAACTTCACCATCCGCGTCTCCGGCTACGCGGTCAAGTTCATTGACCTCACCAAGCAGCAGCAGGATGACGTGATTGCGCGTACTTGCCACAAGGCTTTGTGAATTACAAATTACAATTTACAAATTACAAATTGTGAAATTCGGCACGCCTGACGGCGTGCGAATAACGGGAGGGGCGCGCGGAAGCGCGCCCCTTTCTGCTCAAACGAAAGTATACCCTATGAGTGATTGCATCGGTAAAATAGCTAAGTTGGAGACCTTCGGTCTGGTGGACGGGCCAGGGGTGCGTTTCGTCGTGTTCACGCAGGGCTGTCATCTGCGCTGCAAGTTCTGCCACAATCCCGAGACATGGGCTTGTGAGGGCGGCACGGAGTGGACAGCCGAAAAGCTCTTTGAGCGCGCCTGGCGCTACCACAATTATTGGAAGGACAACGGTGGTGTGACGGTCAGCGGCGGCGAGCCGCTGGTGCAGGCGGAGTTCGTAAAAGAATTTTTCCGTCTGGCGAAAGAGAAGGGGGTGCATACCACCTTGGACACGGCGGGGCAGCCATTCACGGACGAAGACCCCTTCTATTCGCAGTTCTGTGAGCTGATGGAGTACACGGACCTCGTGATGCTCGACCTCAAGCACACGGATGACGAGGCACACCGCCGCCTGACAGGGCGCACGAATGCCAACATTTTGGAGATGGCTCGCTGGCTCTCCGACCACGGCAAGGCCATGTGGATTCGCCGCGTGCTGGTGCCCGGTATCTCGGATGATGAGGAGGAGCTGCGCCGCTGCCGTGCCTTCATCGAGAGCCTGAACACCGTGGAGCGCGTGGAAATCCTGCCCTACCACACCCTCGCCCTCGGCAAGTGGAAGGAGCTGGGCTTCGCCTACCCGCTGGATGGTGTTCCCACCCCGACGGCAGAAGAAGTCCGCCGAGCTGAAGAGCTGCTGGGTATCACCCCCACCGAGCCTCCGAGCAAGGCGGCGGATATCCTCTCCCCCAAGTGCTGCTGAGCCCTCACGCGCGCACATAGCGGCTGGCGCGCCCGGCTCCGATGCGGGTGATGCGTCCTGAGCGCACCATGGCACCGAGCACGGCCTCCACGGTGGTGGGGCTGATGTCGGGGTGCAGGGTGCAGATGTCCGCCTTGGAGACGGGGAGCAGGGAGTTCAGAACAGCGGCTTCGATGCGCTGTGTTTTGCTGACCTTGCGCCCCTGCGTGACGCCGAAGCGTTTGTCCAGCTCCTTGTAGCAGAGGAAGAGGACGGAGAGGAAGTGTTCGACGAAGGGAAAATAATCCTGCTGATTCTCTGCCCGGCCTTGGGATGTGGCGCGGATGCTTTCATCGGCAGTGATGATGCCCTCGATGGCGTTTGACCTCATGACGGATTGGATGCGAGCGATTTGCTCCGGCTTCACATGCCGTTTGGCAAATTGCTGTGAGCGGATATCCGAAAGTGATTTGAGCGCCTGTACCCCCCTGCGACAACTGTACAATTTTGGCGGGGATGGCACCATGCAGGAGAAAGCTGTAATCAAATCTCTTGCTGCTCATGAGAAAAAGACCTTTCTGCACATAATTTTGCAGAAAATATGCAGAAAGATAAGCCTTTTCTGCATATAAAAATACATAAAATGTGCAGAAACGCCAAAACATGATGCAGAAAAACGGAGTGAGGGCGGGGCCTCACTCCGTGGAAAAAGGGGCTGTTTCGCAGGGCTTACTTCGCCTGTTCGGCTGCGCGGGCGGCCTTAAGTTTCTCGAGGAAGGCGGCGGGATCTGCGAAGTCCCGGTCAATTTGGGCCTTGATGTGGGCGGCGTAGGGTGCCGGCAGAGATTCAATCAACTCATCTCCCACCTGTCGGGCGGCGGCGAGATCCTCCACCGTTTCTGCGGCATTGACCATCACCGTGAATTTACGATCGAGGAAAAAGCGCTTGTTCATGGGGAGTAGGGTGGGCTCTGCCTGAGTCAGCACGCGCTTCATCTCCGCAGCGCTCTTGCAGGCTTGGAGCTTGGTGTTGATTTCTTCCCTTTGTTTGGCCGCGGCAGATTCTCCTTCCGCCTTGTAGCCGCCGGCTTCGCGGACGGATTTTTCCATGCCGAGATACACTTCATTGAGCGCGGCCTTTTGTTTCGCGGCAGGGAGCTTCTTCGCGGCCTTGATGGCTTCGTTGTTGCGGATAGCCTTGTCCAGAGCTGCCTGCACACCCTCCTGCTTTTGGTAGCCGTTAAACCCGCCGACGACGGCACCGTCGGCATTCACGACCAGAACGGTGGGAAAGCCGCTGATGTGATACTGCCCGCAAAGCTGTTGATTCTGCTTTTGGAGCTTCTTAGACAGCTGTTTCTTGCGGGGGCAATCTACCTCCATCAGGATAAACTTATCCTTGGCATAGGCCTCGAACTCCGGCTTATCAAGCACATCGTGGCGCAGACGAATGCACCATCCGCACCAATCCGAGCCCGTGAAGTCCATCAGAATGAGTTTCTTTTCCGTCTGAGCCTTCTTCTTAGCCGCGTTAAAGTTGTCCATCCATTCCGCGCCGAAGGCGGGAAGAAGCAGGAGCGCCGCTGCCAGAAGAGAAAGAGATTGCCTGAACATGGCGGTATTGTAGCAGGAAACGCACGCTCCCGCAAGTTACATCCTGCAAATCGGGCCTCTTTTACATCCGCCTCGCCAGCAAGCCTGCGGCGATGACGGCGGCGGCTCCGATGAGGAAAACGAGTTGGGGGCCGCCCGCGGCTTGCCAGATGATGCCGCCCGCCACACCGAAGGCGATGGAGGCCACGTGGTTGATGGCGAGGCCCGTGTAGATGCAGGGGGTGATTTCGCCGTGGCGCTCGCCGCAGACGCGGGCGATGTAGGTGGTGCGCGCCATGCCCATGGCGAAGAGCAGGTTATCCAGCACAAAGCAGCCCGCGACAATGTACACCGCCGTGGCGCGCGGGAAGAGGTCGGGCGCGAAGGCGTAGGCCGCGCAGAGCAGGGAGAGCGCCACGCTGTCGAAGATGGTGACGCGCTTCTCCCCGAAGCGCTTGATGCTCCATCCGATGAGCGGTTGGGTAAACAGCCCGATAACGCCCGCAATGAGAATTACCATGCCGATGATGGCGGGGCTTTGCTCCAGCGTGTTCACCATGAGCCAGTAGCCGAAGGTGAGGTAGAGCTGCTTGCGGATGCCGTGCAGGATTTCCAGCCCGTAGTACACCTTGTACTCGCGGCGGTAGATAAAGCACTCCTTCCAAGAGCGGCGCGCGGGGAAATCCCCGCCCGCGCGCACGGCGAACAGCAGAACAGCCGCTGCGCCGAGTGCCAGCGCCATGAGGAGGTAGTCGATGGTGAAGGAGCTGTTGAACTTCCACTTGAGCCAGATGTAGGCCGCGCCGCAGAGCATGGCGGCGGTGCAGAGTGCGCGCATCTGCCCGAGGCGCAGCCCTCGGTTCTCGGGGCGCGCCGTGTGCATGACGATGGAATCCACCGTGCCCATGAAGATGTGCTGCCCGAGGCTGGTGAGCAGCACCCACAGGCTCAGCGTGAGAAATGTGGTGCCTGCGCCCAGTTGCGAAAAGCCGAAAGCCCCCACCGCTGTCAGCAGGCAGGCCACGGCGGCCAGCCGTACCTCGTTGAGGAAGAAGAGGCAGCAGATGACGAAGAAGCTCAACACACCCGGCAGCTCGCGCGGCAGTTCCATCAGCCCGCGGCTCTCAGTGGACAGTCCGTGCACATCGCTCAGGCAGTTGGCGAGCAGCAAATCCCAGATGCCGTTGCCGAAATGAGCCACGAAGATAGCCAGCAGAATGGCTATCATTACAGGGCGAATGGAGGCGGTTCGTGCGGTCATATCCCCCCTATGATAACGGGCACCGCCGCGGAAATCAAGTGTAAGCCTATCGCGCGCGCCTGCTTGCGCACGATCGCGAGATGTTCTTGTTCATTGACTGTCATCAGGTCGTGGCGTACAATGAGATCATGCTGAACAAGCGCGAGATACGACAGCTTTTGACGGCGGTGCTGCTCCTGCTGACGGCGGGGGCAGGTGCGGCGGATTCGGTGACCGTTCGCCAAGGGGCGGACGGGAGTTTTAACATTACCTTCCCGGAGCCCGTGGTGAGCCTGAGCACGGTGCAGGAGGGGCAGACGACTGACTCCAAGGCGGCAGGGCGCATGATGCTGGTGATTTCCGGGGATGGCGAGAGCGAACCCGCGACGCAGTGGCGCGACCAGGACACCCTCGCCGTCTGCCCACCCGAAAACACCTACGCGGGAACGACCTACCATGTGCGCCTGAAACCCGGCACGACCTATCTCAGCGGGCGCGAGGTGGATGCGGCGATACCCGACCTGCATGTGCCCGATATACCTTGGGGCGGCTGTCAGCGGGTGATGCTGCCGCAGGGCTGCGCCGCCGTGTTGGCGGGGGCGCACAACGGCCTTTTCCGCGCGCGGGAGGCGTTGAGCCCTGAACTCGGCCTGCGCTTCTTCTTTCAGGAAGTGCGTTTTGCAGAGATAGGGAACGGCAAGCAGCCCCCGCTGCGGCGCGTGCCCGCCCACGCCGAGCCCGCCCGCCTGAAACACGGCGTGAGCGCGGCTTTCTTGGCGCAACTGGCGGAACAAATGGGCGGAACGGCCTTGGAAGAGATGACGGAGGAAAGCGTTCTGCCGTACTGTGTGCTGGTGGTGCCCGATGAAACGCTCCCCGCGGATACCCTGTGGCAGCTCGGCTGCGAGGGCGGTCGCGGCTATGCGGCGGATGAGTGCATCGTGCAGATGGATGCGGAGCCCTACCTTTGCGCGGCCTTGGCACAGGGGCGCGACAAGGAAAGCGCGGGGAAAACGCTGTTGGTTCTCCGCTTCAACGCTCCCGTGCGGCAGGCGGATTTGCCCGCTTTCTTCCGCGCGATGACCCTGCGCATCGGCGACCCCTCGGCGGCTCCCGATGCCGAGCTGACGGCAACGGCGGGCGAGGCGGAGGAGAAGAACGGCGTGCTGACCCGCACCCTCACCTACAAGGGGAAGGTGATTCGCTTCGTGTTCGACCCCGCTCTCCGTGAACCCGAGGAGGAGACGCCGGCTCGTCCTGCATACCGCAACGGCGGGAACGGCTCGCGCGAGCAATGGAGCTATGAGAACCCCGCGCTGACGGAGGTGATGCTGATGCGGGTGGAAGCGGGGGAGCCCTGCACGGTGGAGGCTGAGCTGCCGCAAGGCTCGCTGAGCTCCGCTCTGGGGCTGGCTTTCGAGAAAACCCTGCGCCACCGCGTGACCTTGGGCGTGCTGCGCCCGACGGTGACGACGATAGGCGGGCTGGCACCCGAGCGTTGTGTGACGGTCTCCCGCCACGGCGACCGCACGCTGGAGCTGCACACGGATTCCTGCGCACGGCTGGAGGTGAGTACCTACCGCTGGAACGCCGCTGCCGCCGCCGAGCATTTGGAGCTTTTCCGCCGCTTGGCACACCGCCATTTTCCCGATTTGTCTCTTTACGAGGCTGCTTTGTCGGATGCCCGCGCCCGCGCCGGGCTGGAACCGCACAAGGCAGAAGCCGTGAAAAACCTGCGGAGGCAGATGCGGGGGTACAGCCCGGAGCGCGCCGCGTTGCAAGCCCTGCTGGCGAGCGGCGAAAACGTGGGCACCCGCTCGCTGCCTGTCGATGCGGCGGGTCGCTATGCCACCGCGACGTTGCCCCTGTCCATGGATGAGCTGGCGGGCGGCACGGCGGCACCGGGTGTGTATGTCCTGCGTCTGCGTCTCATTCCCACGGACGAGGTCGTTGCTCTTGCACAGTCCGTGGGGCTGACGGCGGAGGACGTGACGAAGGAACAGATGGTGTTCGTGAACGTCACGGGGCTTTGCGCGCGGGCGGAGGAAAACGTTGTTCTCGTGTGCCGCACGGCGGATGGCCTGATGCCCGAGGAGGGACAGGTGCATCGTGTCGGGGAGAGTATCGCGCTGAAACAGGGCTACGCCGCCATCCCCGATGCCACGCGGGAGCGGAGCGAGCTGATGGTGATTGAGGCGGGGGATGACGTGCTGCTGCAGGAGTATAGCCCCGGTTGTCGTTCGCGCGAGGAAGAGGCATCGAACAAGGTGCAGCTGCTCAGCGACCGCGCTCTCTACCGCCCCGGCGAGACCGTGCATCTCTTCGGCTTGCAACGCCGTGTGGAGGGGCAACATTCCCGCACGCTGACGGCTCCCATGGAGCTGACGGTTCAGGCACCCGGCGGCAACAAGCTCGCGGTGCAGACCGTGCAGCCCGATGCCTACGGCTCGTTTGAGGTCAGCTTCGAGCTTCCCGACGGCGAGGAGGATGTGACGGGCTTTTACCGCTTCTCCCTACGCCCGAAACAGGGCCCGCGTCAGACCTTGGGGAGCCACGCCGTGCGCTCGGAGGTCTTCCGCCGCGATTCCTTTGATATCAAGACAAGCTGCGAGATGAAGCCCATCTGCCCCGACCGCTACCGCTGCACGGTGACGGCGCGGGATTACAACGGCACGCCCCTCGCGGGGGCCAAGGTGGAGCTGGAGCTTACTTCCGATGCCCGCTTGGGCTCGGCGGAAGGCGATGTCCTGCGCACGACGCTGACGACGGACGCGGACGGCAGCGCGAGCTATGAGTGCCCGCTGACGGTCATTCCTCCCAAGGGGGAAGAAACACCCGATACCCCCGTGGTGTATGTGATGGCCTCGGTCGCTGTCTCCAACGACCGCGAGGAGGTGCGGCACGCCGTGATGCAGACGCGCGGGACCTTCGCGGATTTTGAGCTGCATCGCGCGGAGGACCGTTTGCGCCTGTGCCGTTTCACGGCGGAGGGGAACGAGCCGCCGCTGGAGTATGAACAGACCCTGCACGGCGTGCTGACGGGGGAAAGGATGGAGAAAACCGTGTTCCCCAATGGTATGGTGCGCCGCACCCCCAAGCGGGAGACGCTGTGGGAGGGGGATGTCCGCTTCCCCGCGAACGACAGCGTGGGGGTGAAGCAGCCCTTTGACCTGAGCTCTGTGTTTGAGCACCATCAGGATGTGAAGGTCGTTTGGACGGGGCGCGATGCCGCGGGGCATGACTTCCGCCGCACGATGCAGCTGTATTCATGGAGTGCATCCCGCGAGGACGAGCCGAAGGAGCGCGTGGAACTCCGCGACGAGGAGGGCGCGCTCATCGCCACCTCCACACGGGCGGGGCAGGGCTATGCCTTGGTGCAGGGAGCGCAGGGAACGGCGCTTTATCCCGTCCGCGTGCAGCAGGGCGAGCACCCGCTGCAACTGCCGGAGGAAGCCTTGCCCGCCGGGGATTGTCTGGTTGAGCTGGGCTTGCCCTATCCCGATGCCAAGGGGGAATACACCGCCGTGGCAGGGGGGCGTACCTCCGTCTATCGCCGCGATGCCGCCCGCACGCTGAACGTCACGACCGAGCTGTCCGCCGAGACGGTGGCTCCCGGCGGGGAGCTGACGGTGCAGGGGCGCGTCACCCGCGCGGCGGACGGCGCGGCGCTCAAGGCGCGCGTGTTGCTCTTTGCGGTGGATGAAGGCATGCTGAGTGTCTCGGGCGGCAAGACGCTGCCGGACTGGCAGCGCGCTTTCTCGCTCTTCCGTCATAACTACGGCCTGCTCCATTGGGGGCGGGATGAGGCTCGCTGGGCCTTTGAACACCATTCCTCGGAATGGGAGGGCTTCTGGCAGGGGGAATGGACGGCGGACGGGCACTGGAAAGCTGCCGAGGTCGGGCGCGGACTCTTTGAAATCGGCTACGGCATGGATGCGGATGACCGCAGCAACGGCGCGAGGATGCGGACGTCCAAGGCTGCCGCGCCGATGGCGGCTAACGTTGCCGTCGCCGATGAGTGTGTCGCTACACCTGCTCCCGTTCAAGCCTGTTTGGCGGGGGAGGCGGATGAGGCGGAAGCCGCCGAAGGGGGTGCCCCCGAGCCCGCCGTGCGCCGCAACTTTACCCCTGTCGCCGTCTGGAGCGCCGCGACGGAAAGCGATGCGGAGGGACGCTTCTCCTGCACCTTCCGCGTGCCCGATACCCTGACGCGCTACCGCCTCTTCTGCACGGCGGCGGATGCGGAGGGCGACCGCTTCGGCAACGCCGACACGAGTTTCGAGGTGCGTCAGCCCGTGATGCTCACGGCGGGCACGCCGCTCTTCATGAGCACGGGCGACCGCCTGCTGTTGCCGCTGACCCTCACCAACGCCACGGACAAGGAAGACACGTGGCAGGTGCAGCTCAGCACGGGCGAGACGCAGAGCATCCGTCTCGCCGCGCAGCAGACGGGCACGCTCTACTTTGCGGTTTCCCCGCAGGAGGAAGGGGAGATGACCCTGCGCTGGACGGCGCGCGCCGCCGCGGGCAGCGATGCCGTGGAGGGCACGTTCCCCGTGCGCTTCCCCGCGCCGCTGCTGAAGGAAAACCACCACCTCGTGCTCGCCGCCGAGGGGCAGGGAACGCTGCCGTCGCTCTCGCCCGCCGCCATGCTCGCTCCCGAGCTCGCGGAGTCCGAGCGCGGCGAGCTCACCCTCGAGCTGTCCGCTAACCCGCTGCTGCATCTCGCGGGCTTCGCGGACTTCGTGCTCGGCTATCCCTACGGCTGCACGGAGCAGGTCTCGACGGGGCTGCTGCCGTGGCTGATGTATGACCGCCTCGCCCCCTTCTGCCCGCAGATGGCGGAGACTCCCGCCGCCGAGGTGCACAAGCATATCAGCAAGAGTGTCCGCGATATCTTCAAACGCCGGCAGCAGGACGGCGGGCTCTCCTACTGGGAGGGCGGGCGCGAGAGCTGTCTCTGGGCTTCTGCGCATGCCGCGCTCATCCTGACCTACGCCGCCGAGCAGTCCTACGAGGTGCCGCAGGACAAGATGGACAAGCTGCGCGGCTACCTCCGTGCCGAAAAGGACAAGGCCGTGAAGGAGAAGCGCTACGAGCATTGGGGCGCGCTGATGCGCTACGAAGTCGCGCGCGCGCTGGGCGACAAGGACGAGCTTCTGGCTGCGCTCCGCGATGCGGTGCAGCCGCCCGCCGAGCAGGACGCGCAGCCGCGCCCCTTCTACTGCTGCCTGCCCACGCGCATTCAAGAGGACGCCCGCCTGTTGCTCGCCCTGCACGGCACGCCCGACGGGCACCACGCCGCCTTCCTGACATGGATGCGCAGCCGCGGTCGCGATTACCGCCACCCCTCCACATGGACGGGCGCGTGGACGCTCATCGCCCTGCGCGAATACCTCGGCGCACAGCCTGCGGGTGACACCAAGGCGACCGTGCGCCTTGCGGATGGTCGCACGATGGAGCTCGGCAACGGCGTGACCCGCCTGACGCTCGCCACGCGCGGGCAGAAGCTCGGTGCCGTGGCGGATACCTTTACTGCCGCGCAGGGCACGACCTACGTCAATGTGGTGGCGAAAGCCAAGCCCGCCCGCACGGAGTACCCCGGCATCACCGAAAAGGGGCTGCAGGTGACGCGTCTCTACGAAAAGAAGAATGCGGAAGGCAAGTGGGAGCCCGCCACGGAGTTTAACGTGGGTGACGTGGTGCGCGTGACGCTCACCTGCGCCAAGGTCGCGCCCGAGCTGGAATACCTCGTGTTGGAGGATTCTCTGCCCTCCTGCATGGAAGCCGTCAACCCCGCCATCCGCTCACAGGCGGCGGGCATCGACTTCGTGCCGTGGAGCGCGGCCTTCGACAACAAGGAATTTTTGGCCGACCGCGTGCGCGGCTTCTGCACCCGCTGGGGCGGCCGCAACCTGCTCAACATGGTCTACTTCGCCCGCGTCAAACGCTCCGGCGTCTCCGTCGCCCCGCCCGCCCAAGCCCAGCTCATGTACGAGCCCCAAACCCACGGCCTCTCGCCGAATATGACGGTGACAAGCAGATGGGAGAAATAAAAGGAGAAATCTTACGCTCTCAACGTTGCCGCTCGGAGGGTGAGCGCCTCGCGCAGCTCGCGGACGTCGTGCACGCGGTGGAGGTCGGCACCGCGGTCGGCGGAGAGGAGGCTCATCACCACGGTGGGCAGGGCATTGCGGACGGGGGCGGGGGTGCCGCCGTTGAGCACGGCACCCATGAAACGCTTGCGGGAGAGCGCCATGAGCATCGGCAAATCGCGCACGCGCGTTTCTTCCAAATGGGCAATGAGGGCGAGGTTGTGCTCTGTGGTCTTGCCGAAGCCGATGCCGGGGTCCAGGCAGATGCGCTCGGGGGCAATGCCCGCAGCCTCCGCGGCGGCCACGCGTTCCTCGAAGAAGGCGCGGACTTCTGCCACCACATCCTCGTAATGCGGGGCCAGCTGCATGGTGCGCGGCTCGCCCTGCATGTGCATGAGGATGATGCCGCAAGGGTGCGCGGCGCAGAGCGCGCGCATGGCGGGGGAGGCTAAGCCCGTGATGTCGTTGATGATGTCGACACCCGCTTCCAGCGCGGCGGTGGCGACGGAGACGTGGCGCGTGTCCACGGAAAGCAATGTGTCGGGGTGACGGCGGCGCAGCTCGCGGATGACGGGGATGACGCGCGCGGCTTCCTCCTCCTCGCTCACCTCGGCAGAGCCCGGGCGGGTGCTTTCTCCGCCGATATCGAGGATGTGCGCGCCGTCCGCGAGCAGCTGTTCGGCGTGGGCGAGTGCGGTCTCATAGGTGGCGTGCTCCCCGCCGTCCGAGAATGAATCGGGCGTGACATTGAGAATGCCCATGATGGCACCCGAATCGGGAATCTGCCATGCGGAAGAACGGAGTTGCCAAGTGCGAGACGTCATATCAGATACCGCGCGTGAAGCGGAAGGCGAGGAAGAAGAGGGCCAATCCCCCGATGAGAGAAAAAGCCATGTAGAGGAAGGCTGGCAGCAGGGAGCCTTGGCGGAGCAGGGCGATATTCTCCCCCGCGAAGGTGGAGAAGGTGGTGAAGCCGCCGCAGAGCCCGATGGTGAGCGCGGCGCGCAGGTCGGGGTGCAAGGACGCGCCGTGTTTCTCGAACAGCCCGTTGAGCAACCCCAGCAGCAGACAGCCCGCGAGGTTAATCGCGAGCGTGTGCCACGGAAACGCCGCTGCATCGGCGGCGCGCTTGATGAGCTCCCCCGCGCCGTAGCGCAGCACGGAACCCATAAACCCGCCCAAACCGATGAACAGCGCCGTTTGCATCCTCTTTTAGTTCATGCGAGCGTTTGCATCCGCTTCGAGAGCCGCCCAAAGGGACGCGATACTCCCTTCGACCTGTGCTTTAGCTGTGCCCAAGTCCATGCCGGGCTTGCCGTGGGCGAAGAGGTAGTACTTAATCTTGGGCTCGGTGCCGCTGGGGCGCACGGCGAAGCTGCGGCCGTCCTCGAGGTCGGCGAAGAGCATCTTCTCGGCGGGGATGGGGTCGCCCTCGGCATCGGTGAGATTGCCCGCGGAGAAATCGCGGAAGGCGACGACCTTGGCTCCGTCCATCTCGGTCGGCGGGTTCTCGATGTAGGTCTTGGTCAGCGCGGCAATCTTGGCGGCACCGTCGGCACCTTCCATCACGAGGCTCTTGCCCAGCTCCTTGTAGAAGCCGTACTCCTCGTAGATAGCGTTCAGGCACTCCAGCAGGCCCATGCCCTTGGTGGCGAGGTAGGCGTTCATCTCCGCCAGACAGAGGGCGGCGACGTTCGCGTCCTTGTCGCGGACAAAATCCTGCGCGAGGTAGCCGTAGCTCTCCTCACCGCCGAACACGAAGTACTTGCTGTGGGCGAGACGAAGCGCACGCGTCTCCTGCTCGGAGAGGTCGCGGTAGTTGCCGCGCAGCTCGGCGGGGATGGCGTTCTCATACTTGCCGAGCTTGGCGGCGATGTACTTGAAGCCCGTGAGCACGTTCACCGTCTCGATGCCGTGCTTGGCTGCAATCTCGTCTTGCAGGGGGCTGGTGACGAAGGTCTTGACCATGACGGCGTGGTCGATGTTGGCATCGTTCACGATGCCCAGTTCCTTCACCGTCATGCAGCGGTACCACGCGAGCAGGCAGCCCGTCTGGTTGCCCGTCAGCAGCTCCATCTTGCCCGTGGCCTTGTTGCGGACGGCAATGCCCATGCGGTCGCAGTCGGGGTCCGTGGCAATCACGAGGTCGGCGTTCTCCGCATCGGCCTGTGCCACCGCCATGTCGAGGGCAGGGGCGTTCTCGGGGTTCGGGCTGGCAACGGTCGGGAAACGGCCGTCCTGGATATCCTGCTCCGCCACCGTGCTCACATTGCAGCCGAGCTGCTTGAGCAGGGGAACGATGCAGCGCTTGCCCGTGCCGTGCAGGTTGGTGTACACCACCTTGGCGGAAGCCTGAGAGAAGACCTCCGGGCGGAGAGCCACCTGACGCAGACGCTTGATGTAAATCTCATCCATCTCCGCGCCGAGCACGCGCAGGGTGCCCTGCTGTTCGGCGGGCAGCGGTGTATAGGTGTCGGAGGAGAGGGCGTTCACCTCGGCGATGACGGCCTTGTCATGCGGGGCGATGAGCTGGGCGCCGTCGTTGAAGTAGGCCTTGAAGCCGTTGTCGTGGCTGGGGTTGTGGGAGGCGGTGAGCATCACACCCGTGTCGGCGCGCAGCTCGCGGATGGTAAAGGACACTTCGGGCACGGAGCAGGGGCCGTCAAACAGCGCGCAGTCGCAGCCCAACTCCGTGGCAATCTTGGCGCAGAGCTCCGCGAAATCGCGGGAGAAGTGGCGCGTGTCGTGGCCGATGACAATCATGGGCTTGCGGCCTGTGCCCTCGGCTTCCACGAAGCGGCGCACATAGGTGATGAGCCCGCGCATGGCGCGACCGACGTTAAAATAGTTCATGCTGGCGGTGCCCACGCAGGGGAACTCGGGGCGACCGTTGATGCCGCCCTTGCCCTGTTCGGTGGCGGTTACCTTGGTGCCGATGGTGCGGCCGCGCAGACCGCCCGTGCCGAAGGCCAGCGTCTTATAGAAGCGGTTGTTCAGCTCGGCAAAATCGCCCGCGTTGGCCAGCTCGGCGATGGTGGCGGGGATGACGGGGTCGGTCGTGCCGCCCGTGAGCAGCTTGATGTTCTCCAGAGAAGCGGCGAGCAGCTTGCCGTCAGCAACGGCCTGCTCCAGCGTGGAAAGTAAAGTCGCGTCCATATTGATGCCCCTATTCTACCACGCCCCCGCCCGCATGGCAAGCGGGATGACAGAAGCGAAACGGCTGATATTTGATAGGAGATTTTTGATTTGTGATTGAGAAATAGAGTCTCGCTTCCGACTTCGCCTGCGGCTACGTCGTGACAAGTTGCTCGAAAAAAGAGCCGCATCTGACGGCTCGTCAGATGCGGTTGCATCATCCTGCGGCGGTAGCCGCCCACTCTTTCCAAATCAAAAATCTCAAATCACATATCCTAAATCACAAATCCGGCTCCGTGTCTGTCCTTGACTCCCGCGCTCCCCGTGTGGTAGAGTGATGCCATGAGTAGTACGAAGTTCAGTTGGGAATTACGCCCGGCGGACGGAGGTGTCGATTTCGGCGAAGAGCTTAACCGCAGCTTGCCCTTGCTGGTGCGGCGATTGCTATCTCAGAGAGGCATCTGCGGACGCGAGGCGGCGATGCGGTTCCTGCAACCGCGGTTAGCCGACCTGGGCGACCCTTTCGCCATGCGGGAGATGGATGCGGCCGTTGAGCGCATCTTCCGCGCGGCAGACAACGGAGAGCACGTGTGCATCTACGGCGATTATGACGTGGACGGCGTGAGTTCCGTAACGCTGCTGCACGCCATCCTCACCGCCTACGGCATCCGAACGGATAAGTTTATACCCGTGCGCACACGCGAGGGCTACGGCCTAAGCGAGGAGGGCGTGCGGCACGCCATTGAGCTGTGCGGCGAGGTGCCCGCACTCATCATCTGCGTGGACTGCGGCACCTCCTCCGTGGAGGAAGTGGCCAAGCTGCGGCAGATGGGCATTGATGTGGTGATTCTTGACCACCACGAGGGCAGCGCCCTCGGCCGCCCCGATGCGGTGGCCGTGGTGAACGCCAAGCTGGAGGACAGCAGCCCGCTCACCTACCTGTGCAGCGCGGGCGTGGTGTTTAAGCTGGCACACGCCTTGCTCAAGCGCCGCCGTTTGATGAATTTTGACCTCAAGCGCTATCTCGATGTGGTGGCGATTGCCACGGTGGCGGATATTGTGCCGCTGGTGGAGGAAAACCGTTTGCTCACCCGCCATGGACTGAGGATTATGGAGCAGGGGGGGAATATCGGTTTGCAGGCGCTCAACCGTGTGACGGAGCTGAACCGCAAACCCACCGCGGGGCATATTTCCTTCCGCATCGGTCCGCGCCTGAACGCTGCGGGGCGCATGGACAGCCCCATGGATGCGCTCAATCTCCTCATGGCGACCGACAGCGCGCAGGCCGATGCCCTCGCACAGCGCTTGGAGCAGCACAACCGCGCCCGCCAGCTGGAGGAGGAGAAAATCCGCAACGAGGCGCTGGACATGCTCAGGCAGCACTTTGACCCTGCGCGCGACCACGTGATTGTGCTCGGCTCCCGCACTTGGCACCCCGGCGTGGTCGGCATTGTGGCCTCCCTGCTCATGCGCCGCTATCACAAGCCCACCTTCATCATCTCGCTGGATGAGAACGGGCTGGGCAAGGGCAGCGGTCGCTCCATCCCCGGAGTGTCGCTGGTGCAGGCTATCCACAGCTGCGCGGACACGCTTGTGTCCGGCGGCGGTCACGACATGGCCGCCGGTCTCGTCATCCGCGAGGAGATGATAGATGCCTTCCGCGCCGCCTTCGACCGCTTCGTGCGCGATAACACCACGGCCGAGCAGCTTAAGCCCGTGTTGGAGGTGGATGCCGAGGTGGACTTCCGCGACCTGACGCTTGATCTGCTTGACAGCTATGAGCTGTTGGAGCCCTTCGGTAACTCCAACCCGCAGCCCGTTTTCATGAGCCGCGGCGTGATGCTCACCGATGCTCCGCGCCACCTGCAGGGCAACCACCTGCGCCTCTTCCTGCGGCAGGGCAACTGCGAGTGCGACGCCATGTATTTCAACGGCGGCAACCTGCGGCTGCCCGACCCGCCGTGGGATATCGCCTTTACCATCGACCGCAACGTGTGGCGCGGGCGTTCCTCTCTCTCCGTCTCCATTCAGGATATCCGCCCTGCGCAGGCAGTCTGATTTTCTCTTTCCCCCTCCCATGCCCCGCAAACGCCAAGGCAAGCTCAACCTCAGCCCCCGCAAGCGCCGTCTCCCCGAGCGCGAGCACGGGGACTGGCGCGTGCCTTTGGAGCACCCCGAGGAGGTGGAACACTACGTGAACCCCTCTCTCACCATGTGGCGGCGCATGCACCTGCGCGTGGAATACCTGCAATCCGCCGAGACGGCGGAGTGGCTGCGAGCTGCGGAGTCGGACGAGGGGTGGGAACCCATTCACGGCTGGCCTAAGGTTCTGCGCCTGATGCTCGCGGTAGGTGTGCTGTTGCCCCTGTCCGTGGTGTTGGTGTTTGCCCTGCTGGTGCAGCTCTATCACGCCGCGCCGACCATGGAGAGCTTTACCTTTTGGCTGAGTGAACCCGTGTGGTTCTCCCTCATGGGCGCCTTGGTGATGGCGGCGCTCAAGTTTTCCGTCATTGCGGACAACCTGCTGGTGTATGCCTATGTGCTGGGCCACGAGCTGACACACGCCATAGCCGCCAAGATGTGCGGCGGACATTTGCAGAATATCAGCATCGACTGCAACGGCGGGTATGTCGAGACGGATGCGGACAACCTGTTCATTGCTCTTTCGCCCTACTTCGTGCCGCTTTGGATGCTCTGCTGGTTAGGCGTGCTCTGGCTGGTGAATTGGGTGTACCCCTTTGAGGCTTTTGCTCCGTGGTTTTACGCGGGCTTCGGCTTCTGGTGGGCCTTCCATCTGTATTGGACGGTGTGGATTATCCCGCGCGAGCAGCCCGATATGCTCAGCAACGGCGTGATGTTCTCCCTGTTGTTGGTGCTGCTCATGAACATTCTGGCCCTGCTGGCGGTGCTGTGGAGCTTCGGCGTGCTCTCCTTGCCGGGCTACTGGGCGGATTTGCAGTTCTGTACCAAGGAAATCATTGACCTCTTTGCGGATGTGCTGGGCTATGCTTGGCAGGTATTCCGCGCGATGACGGCCTAAACAGCCGCTCCCGACCTTGACAGAGCGCAGCCTCTCGGGTAAGATGGTGCCCGTTATGGCAGGTCTTATCATTGCGCCCAAGGCGCGTATTTTCCACGGGCATGATTGGGTGTACGGCACGGAGGTGCGAACGGTGTTCGGCAACCCGCAGCCCGGTGATGTCGTGTTGCTCAAGGACCAGCGCGACCACTATCTCGGCTCTGCCATGTACAACCCGCACTCGCAGATTGTCGCGCGCCGCTTTTCCCGCCGCAAGCAGGATCTCGATCGCGATTTCTTTGCCCGCCGCATCTCGCAGGCCATGATGTTGCGCGAGCGCTACTTGGCCGGCGAGGAGATGATGCGCGTGGTGTGGAGCGAGAGCGATGGTCTGCCCGGCCTCATCGTGGATAAGTACAAGGATGTGCTCGTGGTGCAGACCCTCACCATCGCCATGTACCTGCGCCTCGGCCTCATCCGCGATATTCTCAACGACCTGTTCAAGCCGCGCTCCATCATCGTGCGCAACGACTCGCCCATGCTGGCCGCCGAGGGTATTGAGCCGGAGACCTATGTGGCCGTGGGAGAGCAGCCGGAACCCTTTGTGGGCACGGGCCGCGGCATCAAGTTCCTCGTGGACCTCGCTACGGGCCAAAAGACGGGCCTCTACCTTGACCAGATGCAGAACTACGCCGACGTGGCGAAGTTCGCCAAGGGGCGCCGTGTGTTGGACTGCTTTACCAACCAGGGTGGTTTCGCTCTCGCCTGCGCCAAGGCCGGTGCCGCCAGCGTGACCGCCGTGGATATCTCCGAGGACGCCATCGCCTCCCTTCGCTCCAATGCCGAGCTGAACGGTGTGCAGGTGGAGGGCATCTGCGAGAACGCATTTGATTTCCTCAAGCGCGAGGCCGATGCCGTGCGCAACGGCGGCGCGGACCCAAAGTGGGATATGATTATCCTCGACCCGCCGAGCTTCACCCGCAACAAAAAGAGCCTCGACGGCGCGCTGCGCGGCTACAAGGAGATTCACCTGCGCGCCATGCAGATGCTCCCCGTGGGCGGTATTCTGTCCTCCTTCTGCTGCTCGCACCACGCCAGCACCGCCATTTTCCGAGACACGATTGCCTCCGCCGCCGTGGACGGCCACAGCACCCTGCGCCTCATCCGCAGCCACGGCCAAAGCCCCGATCACCCCGTGCTCCTCAACATCCCCGAAACGGAGTACCTGAAGGGCTTCACCTTCGAGATGGTCCCCGGGCGGTGATTCTTTTCACCGGTTGCTCCCTAAAACGCCTTTTTCTTGCTCGTTTGGGCTTGCAAAAAGGCGTTTTTGTGCTATGGTGCGCGCACATGAAGCGAGCATGGGCCTTTTTGCTTTCCCTTTGCTGTGCCGCCGTAGCGGTGGCACAGATGCCCGAGCCCGCTCCTGAGAAGAGCCCGACCACGTCTGAACAGCAGCGCAGTATTGTGAGCGTCATCGGCTATGACCGCATCGCCGCAGCGGGCGAGCATGGCGGATTGACAGCCGAAATGTTCGCGCGCCATTTGGACTACCTGCAACGCTGCGGATTGACGCCTATCTCGGCCGAGCGCTTCCTTTCATGGCGTGCGGGGCAGGAGAGCTTGCCGCCCCACGCGGTCTTATTGAGCTTTGATGAGGCCGATGCGGCCTTTGAACAAGAGATTTTCCCCTTGCTGCAGGAGCGGCGCATCCCCTTCCTCCTTTTTGCGGATGAGCGCAACCTCGGCTCGACGACGGGGCGTCTCGCCCCGGATGTGCTGCGCGGTATGCAGACCGAGGGCGCAAGTATCGGCAGTGCGACGGCCACGCGCCCCGCAGATTATGAGTGGCTGCTTGCCTCTCAGAACGGGGAGAGCGCCCAACTGGCACAGCGGGAATTGGGAGACTTCGCCGAGAGCCTGCGTTGCCTTTTCGGCTCCTGTGAGCTTTTTGCTTACCCCGGAGGCGAGGCGCAACCCGCGCTCGTGAGTGCGTTGCCGGCGTATGGTTTCCGCGCGGCTTTCAGCCGAGCCGCCGGCAAGGTGACGCGCAGCACACCCGCCTTCCGTTTGCCCCGCACCATGGTGCATAGTGACGCGGATTTTGCCCGCGCGGTCAATTTCGGCAAGGAGAGCGAGACGACTCGTATCCTTGCCGTGCTCTCGGGGCAGGTCGCGCCGGAGGCGGAAGATGATCAAACGGACCGTGCACCGCTGAAGTCCCTGCTGGATAGTCTGGCGGATGATGATGAGGCCGAGGACCCCGATGAGGAGGTTTCGTCGGCCTTCGGCGCTGCGCCGAACCTCGTCCGCCACGGCAGCGGAGATTGGGAGACTGCACGCTTCACCGCTCCTTTGGTTCCCCGAGAGCAGACGCGCGTGGCGGTGCTCGGGTACCACAATTTCAGCAACACGAAACGTGTGTCGGAGATGCGCATGCGCACTTCTGAGTTCTGCTGCCAGATGCAGTATATCCGCGATGCGGGACTATCCGTCATCACGATGGAGGATTTCCTGCAATGGTTGCGCGGGGAACGTCTGCTGCCTGAGCGCTGTGTGCTCATCACTCTTGATGATGGTTGGAAGAGCGTATACACGGATGCCTATCCCGTGCTGCGGGCCTATGGCTATCCGTTTACGCTTTTCCTCTATACCCGCTACATTCAGGTGCAGGGGGATTCTCTGACCAAAGCTCAGCTCGCCGAGATGGCGGGGCAGGGCGCTACCATCGGCAGCCACTCCACCAACCACCTCTACCCCAAGAGCTGGCGGCGCTATGATCGCAACCCGGAGGCCTACGCACAGCAGGTGCAGAGCGAAATCATCGCCTCGCAGGGTGTGCTGCGCGCCATGGTCGGTAATTGCAGCACATACTGCTACCCGGGCGGTTACAATACGCCGCCCATGCTGGAGGCCTTGCGCGCCTCCGAATATCGCGCCGCTTTCACCGTGCTCCCCGCCAAGGTGACGACGGAGGAAGACCCTTATCTCGTTCACCGCTACATGGTGTTCGGCAACGACCCGAGTATCTTCCGCCGCGCCGTCAATTTTGATGGGGAGGCCGGGGTGCGCCCCACGCAGGAGGGTATCCGCGCCGCCGAGAGCCGCGCCCGTGCGTTCTTCCCCGCCGCTTTCCCTGAGGCAGCGCCCGTAGCGGACCGTTGAAAGTTTTTCAATATTTTATTTAAGTTAGCTTGCATTTTTCTGCGGTCTGTGTTTATATGATTTGCGTATAGGCGGGACCTTGCGCGTTCCGCAAACGATATCAACATTTAGCTGAACCAAGACTATGGAAACGGAAGAGAAGAATGTCGTGCCCGCTCCGGCTCCCGCCCCCTCCCCCACCGCAGATGCCGTGGAACGCCTCAATGCCGCCCGCGAGTTTGCCGGCGAGCAGTACGAAAAGGTTGTTCGCGCCGCTGCCGAGCACATGGAGCAGGTGAACAAGTACACGGAAGAAGCCCGCAAGCAGATTAACGAAGGCTGGGATGTGACCTGCGACCGCGCTAAGGAACTCCATAAGGCCGGTGAGGCATACGTGAAGGAGAACCCCACGGGCGCCGTGCTGGGGGCTCTGGGTGTCGGCGTGATCGTCGGCCTCCTTCTCGGCATCGGCAAGCGCTGATGTAAGCTGATGTGCGGCGGCGGTGCGCCCGCCGCTGCTTTTCCCCTGCTATGATGTCCCTTATCACCAAACTGTTGGATAAGCCCACGGTCACTGCGGGCGCGTCCTCTGCTGCGGCCGGAACTCGCACGGCTTTCGCCCGCACGATGGATCATGCTCAGGCGCTGACCGAGCTCTTTCAAGTGGAGCTGGCGGAGTATCTGGACTTTCAGCGCCGCCGTGGTGCCTACATGGTGATGGCGGTGGTGCTGCTGTTGGTTTCGTATCTGTTGGCCTGCGCTCTGGTCGTGGTGTTGCTGGCACCGCACACCGGATGGGCCGGGGCTCTCCTCATGGTGCTGTCGGCCAATGTGATGGGTGCGGTGATTTTGCTGTTGCGGGCCATGGCGCTGGGTCGTGAACCTTTGGCTCCTGCCACGCGCGAAGAACTTAAAAACGATTGGCAATGTCTCAAGCTGCTTCTCAAAGGAAACGCGAAATCCTGATGCGCACGGCTGCTACGCGCATAGAGGTGTTGGACTCCGTGGCCTCGGCCCGCCGTGGGGCAGGGGATTGTATGTCCGCCTTGCATCTCTCCGGGCGCACCTTAGGCTACGGTGCGGCTGCGTTGGCCGGGTCGCTGCTCACGCGCATGGTGCTGCGGCCCGCCCGCCCCAAATACATCTCGCCCGTGGCAGTGAAGGCCCCGAGCCCGTGGAGCGGTCTGGCTGTTCAGGCTATCTCGCTGTTGGTGCTCCCCTTGGCGCACGCCTATCTCACCGGGGATAAGAAGTTGCCTACCCTGCCCAAATTGGCGGTACCGTCGCTGAAAATGCCGACTATTGATTTAACCTACCTCTTCTTCCGCTGGCTCGGGCTGGTGAAGTAAGACCTCTCTCTTTAATTCTCTCTCATGAAAAAAGTATTCGTTTCAGGTGCGTTTAACGTCCTGCACGCCGGTCACATTCGCTTCTTTGCCGATGCCAAGGCGCTCGGCGATTATCTGATTGTTTCGTTCCCCCCTGCCGACTTGCTGTGGAAGCTCTATGATCGCAAGTCCGTGTTGGATGATGCGGATAAGGCTGCTGTTATCGGTGCTCTGGATTCGGTGGATGAGGTCATCCTCTCGACGGATGATGATGAGCATTTGTCCTTCCGTTCCGCCGTGGAGCAGACTAAGCCCGATATTCTGGCCGTGACGACGGATGATCGCTACCTTGATGCCAAGAAGGCCTTTTGTGCGGAGAAGGGGATTGAACTCGTGGTGCTTGAAAAAGCGGCCCCTGAGTGCGGGCTGGATTCCTCCATCTCCATGCTTGACCGCCTGAAGGCTCCCAAGCATGTGCCGCTGCGCGTGGATTTTGCGGGCGGCTGGCTCGATGTGCCCGAGTATTCCATTGAGGGGGCCTACATTGTGAACTGCGCCGTCTCCCCGACCGTTTCGCTGCGTGAGTGGCTGTACCGCAAGGGTGCAGGCATGGGCGGCAGCGGCGGCTGGAGCGTGCTCAACGGTTGGGACCCCGTCGGCTCCGAGCTGGGGCTCGGTGTCGGTTGGCAGGACCCCGCCGTCATTGCCGAGACAGGCGCCTGTGTCTGGAAGAGCGGCCACAAGCCTGTGCTGGATTTTAAGAATACGGGTGAGTTCCTGCGCGGTCGTATGGCGATTTTCGACACCCGCATCAAGCACAACACCCCCGGTCTGGCCGGTCTGGAGCGCCCCTTCCGCAAGATTGCCAAAGCTGCCAGCGTGGCGCGCCTCGGTATCAAGGAGCAGGATATCGCTGTGCTTGCCATCGGCGTGCAGATGAGCTACCAGCTCCAGCTGGAGGAAGGCCAGGCCCCCCTGCCGGAAATCGGTGAGTGTCTGGCCCATAAGTACTGCGGCGGCGGCCACGGCGGCTATGCCGTGTATCTCTACGAAACGCCCGAGGCTCGTGAAGCCGCTCTCGAGTCCTGCGAGGACCTGTACCCCGTGGAGCCCTTCTGCCGCACCTTCGGCAAGGAGGAACAGGTGGCGTGGCAGCCCAAGTACCTGGAGCGCCTGCGCAAGAGCGGAGCAATCAGCTAAGCCTACCATTTATACGATCATGCCTAAGAAAGTTTTTGTTTCCGGCTGTTTCGATGTGCTGCACAGCGGCCACATCGCTTTCCTTGAGGAAGCCGCCACCTACGGTGACGTGTATGTCTCCATCGGTTCCGACGCCACGGTGCAGATTCTCAAGAATCGCAAGACGATGTACAACGAGCAGGAGCGCAAGTATATGCTCGAGGCGATTAAGTTCGTGAAAAAGGTGTACATCGGACCCGACACGGGCAAGATTCTGGACTTCGCTCCGCTGTTGGATGAGGTGAAGCCCGACATCTTCTTCGTCAACGGAGACGGCACGAGCGATGAAAAGAAAGCTTTTGTCGAGTCCAAAGGCATTCAGTACGTCACCAGCTCGCGCATCCCGCACGGCAATCTGCCGACCCGCTCTACCACGAGCATCCGCGGTAGCCTCGGTAAGTAACATCCGCCAGAGCCTCGCGAATGGACCTTGCCTCCTCTCTATGGAATGCCGTGGACGGCATGCTGGTTATCAATCTCGATACCTGCATGCAACGCATGGAGCAGTTCCGCGAGGTGAATGCAGCCTTGCCGCAGGAAAAGTTGCAGCGGCAGAGCGCCTGTTTGGGGCGTGCCTTGCCCGGATACGGCGAGGCTCCGTGGTTTACGGAGCGCACGGGTGAACGCGCCTCGAATTGGGCCGGGGCAGCCGGCTGCGCCGTCTCTCACCGCCGAGCTATCGAAACGGCGCGCGACAAGGGGTGGAAAAACGTCCTGATTCTCGAGGACGACGCGCGTCTGAACCTTTTCGAGGCGGCGGCGACGCTCATCAGCCGCGCCTTGGCGGATTTGCGCGGCGCCTATATGCTCTACCTCGGGTACAATCGCCCGGTACCTCACGGGCATCCCGTGGCGGAGGAAGGGGCCAGTTCCCTTTGGCAGGTGGACGGCGTGCTGGCAACGCATGCCTATATCGTTTCCGCACCTGCCTATGACATCCTGTTGAACTGCCTGCCAACAGAGGAGCAGGTGTGGGAGTGGTTGGCGCGTTATCGCGCGATTGATACCTTTTACCGAGATTACGTTGCCGCGGGCGGTATGCTGCCTGTCTATGCTGTATACCCCACAATTTTTGCCCAATCCGCGGGCGTTTCCTCTATCTCCGGAGAGGTCGTGGCGGACGATAACTGCGCCTGCGAGCGCGCGCCGTATCCCGTGAGTTTGCTGTACCGCCTGATGTCCCCCTTCCGCCGCCTCAAGACGCTCCTCAACTCCGTCCGCACGCATCGGCGAGCGCTCCGGGGCGGGTTTCCCGGGTATCGGCGCAAGCAGACACAAGTGTGACTTTTCGGCAATATGAGGCCCTTTTTTCACCGCTAACGCGGATTAGACTTGAAAAACAACAGAAAAAGCGAGATAGTAAAGACTCACGAAGCAAATTATGGCTGAACAGAAAGAACGTAAAACGCTGGAAGAACGCAATCAGGCTAGCGATTTGGAGCGCCTCCGCCACTCCTGCGCGCATGTTTGCGCGGCGGCTATCTGCCGCCTGTGGCCCGAAGCTCAGCTTGCCGCCGGACCTGCCGTCGAGAACGGCTTCTACTACGATATTGAACTTGACCACAACATCTCCACAGCCGATTTTGAGACCATTGAGGCGGAGATGAAGAAAATCGTCAAGGAAAACCAGCCCTTTGAGCGCACAACCGTGACGCGCGATGAGGCCATGGCCATGGCGCAGAGCGGTGAACTCGGCTCCGTCGGCCCCCGCTCCGTCCCCTCCAAGTACAAGGTGGACCTCCTCAACCGCATCCCCGAGGGGGAGGAAATCTCCATCTACCGCAACGGCGACTTTACCGATCTCTGCGCCGGTCCCCACGTCGGTCGCACGGGTAACTGCAAGGCTTTCAAGATGATGAGTGTGGCCTCCGCCTACTACCAGGGCGACGCCAACGGTCCTCGTCTCCAGCGCCTCTACGGCACCTGCTTCCCCAACCGTACCCAGCTGGACGAGCATCTCGCCCGCCTGGAGGAGGCTAAGAAGCGCGACCACCGCCGTCTCGGCCGCGAGATGGGCCTCTTCGCCATCGACGAGATGGTGGGGCAGGGCCTCGTGCTCTGGAAGCCCAAGGGAGCCATCATTCGCCGCGAGCTGCAGGAGTTCATCACCGAGGAGCTCGACCGCATCGGCTACTCTCAGGTGTACACCCCCAACATCGGCAAGCTGGACCTCTACATGACCTCCGGCCACTGGGAGCACTACAAAGAGAGCCAGTTCCCGCCCATCCCCGACCCGGACGACTTCAAGAAACTGCGCGACGAGAACGCGTCCTGTGCGGACCTCTTCAACGCGCTGGACACCAAGACCATCACGGGCTTCATGCTCAAGCCCATGAACTGCCCGCACCACATTCGCATCTATGCGAATGACCCGCACTCCTACCGCGATCTGCCCGTGCGCCTGGCCGAGTTCGGCACCGTGTACCGCTGGGAGCAGAGCGGCGAGCTGGGCGGCATGACGCGTGTCCGCGGCTTCACGCAGGATGACGCCCACATCTTCTGCCGCCCCGACCAGATTAAGCAGGAGGTGCAGCAGTGCATCGGCATCGTCAAGCACATCCTCGGCACCCTGCAGATGAACGACTACCGCGTGCGTCTCTCCCTGCGCGACAAGGAGTACAACGACCCGAAGTACGTCGGCACCATCGAGAACTGGAAGCTCGCGGAGAACGCGCTGCGCGAGGTGCTCTCCGAGAACGGCTTTGACTACATCGAGGCCGAGAATGAGGCCGCCTTCTACGGTCCCAAGATTGACTTCATCGTGCGCGATGTCATCGGCCGTGACTGGCAGCTCGGCACCGTGCAGGTGGACTACAACCTGCCCGAGCGCTTCGAGCTCGAGTACACCGGCTCTGACAACAAGCCTCACCGCCCCGTCATGATTCACCGCGCGCCCTTCGGCTCGATGGAGCGCTTCACCGGCCTGCTCATCGAGCACTTTGCCGGCAAGTTCCCCACATGGCTCGCCCCCGAGCAGGTGCGCGTGCTGCCCATCTCCGACAAGGTGGCCGACTTCGCCGAGAACGTGCGCAAGCAGCTGGCCGAGGCCGGCATCCGCGTCAAGACGGATGACGCCCCCGACAAGATCGGCGCCAAGATTCGCAACGCCCGCCTCGACCGCGTGCCCTACATGGTGGTGGTCGGCCAGCGCGAGGCCGAGGAAGGCAAGGTGAGCATCCGCCACCGCGATCTCGATGTCATCGGCACCATGACGGTGGAGGAATTCGTCACCGCCGTGACGGAGGAGAACGCTAAGCGCCTCATCGCCCCCGCCCTTAAACCCGCAGCACCTGCACAGGCGTAACACATACAACTTCGTTCCCCGGGCCGCATCGGTAGCGGCCCCGGGGGGCAAAAGACCAAGAAACAACACCAACACCACACGAACGAACGTGGCACTCCCCCCCAAACCGAACAAGCCCGCTAACCGCCAGAAGCGCGATCAGGGCAACAAGACCCCGCAGATTCGCGTCAACGACCGCATCCGCGCGCCCAAAGTCCGAGTCGTCACCGCCAAGGGCGACCAGCTCGGCGTCATGGCAACCCGCGATGCCTTGGCCAAGGCCAAGGAAATCGGACTCGACCTCGTCGAAGTCGCACCCAACGCAGACCCGCCCGTCTGCCGCCTTATCGACTACGGCAAATTCAAGTACATGCAGGCCAAGTTGCAGAAAAACAACAAGGCCAAGGTTACAAAGATGAAGGAGGTTAAGCTGCGTGTCGGCACGGATGTCAACGACTACAACGTGAAGATGGCCCGTTCCGAGCAGTTCCTTGACCACGGTCACAAGGTGCGCTTCCAGCTGCGTTTCCGCGCTCGCGAGAACGCCCACAAGGAGCTGGGTGTGGACATGATGGCCAAGGTGGCTGAGGATCTCAAGACTATGGCTCAGGTGGACCAGATTGCCAAACTGGCCGGCAACACCGTCACCATGGTGCTCGCTCCGCTGCCCGCTAACCAGCGCGTCAAGAAGTTCAAGAAGTACGAGGACGAAAACTTCGACACCGAGTCCGAGGAATATGATGCCACGGACGATGCCGCCGAGGAATAAAGCGCCCCTCGCTTCGCTCTCTTTTCGCCCTGCCCATGCGTCTGCATCGGGCAGGGCGCTGTGTTGCGGGGGCGTTGACGAATGGGGATTTGTAGATTTACTATGTACTATTTTTGAATAGAGTGCGGCTGTCGC
>JAKSOV010000015.1 GCA_024405415.1 Akkermansia sp. | reverse complement strand
TTCCACCACGATGCTGCCGTCTGCCTTTTCGAAGCGGACGGGGCGGTTCTTGGCGTTGTAGGTGACGTTCCAGATGCCTGTGCTTGTCCTGATGAGCGTTTGGTTGCCGTCTGCATCGAACTCCGGGCAGAAGCTGCCTTCCGCACTGTACCGGTTCAGGCTATTGCTCTGATATTCTGTGCGTGCGCCCGCTTCCGCGGCGGCGATGCGATTGCTGAGGAGTTTCACCCCGGAGAAATAGCCGTGTGCAGTTCGCCTATACGGGCGCTGATATCGTGTCCGCGAGCTAAGCATCGACTTATTGGTTCTCCTTCTCACCTTTTGTTCTGATTCTATCTCTATGTTTCCCAAAAAACAAGCCTACTGATGTCGTTACATGAAAATACACTGTGCGCGAAGATGTGCATTCCGCCCCGACTGATGGTCGGAGCGGAATGAGCTAAGTCTTAATTATGCACTGTTTTCTTTCTTGCTCGTTTGTAAGCGTCTTGCAATTCACGATTGGCAGCATGCCAGAAAAAATGACATCTCAAACCAATCGGCACATTTTCCCCATGTGGTCCAATACTCAGGATTCGTTTACCTCTGCACATAATCCAATATTCATTATCCCATATCCAACTACATGGGCAAGTCGGAGAATCAGTATTCCACAGAGAAAGTAAGATAAAACATTCGCGCAAAACAGCTTCCTCTTCCGGTGTTAATTCAACTGAATTTTCTTGAATCAGATAATCAGGAAATTCCTCTAAAATACCTTCCTCTTTATATTTTACATGAACAATCCTATAATGAACGTAATCATAATTCTCGTCATACACGCATTGTCGATATTCCTCTTGGTGAGCATTAATTTTTTCGGCATTTCTACTATCGGCCGTTTCACATGAGCAGAAAAACGCCGGCAAGATGAAGCTTAACAATAGCAATTGTTTTTTTATCCTAATCATCATTTTCATATTTTTCCTAATTCTTCCAAGGTTTTAATAAATAGCTCTTCACTGAATTCTGCTTTCCTATTATTCACAGACCATTTGACATACCCCCTAAGCAGATTAGTGTATGCCCTTCGGCTTGCCTCACCCCGAACCACCGAGAACAAGGCATAAGCCTGTGTTTCATCAATCGTATCATTTTCAATTCCATTACAATTATTAATCGCATGTAAGGCTTCGTGTTTAGCATAATCCGTAAATCCATATAAGGATATAGCACCGCCGGAATGTTTTCGGCTAACATTTTCAGAACATGCACCACAAGCAAGAGCGATTTTTCCGCCTCTGTATCCATTTTTGCTGTTATCAACATATTTGGCGAAATAAGCGCCCATATTCTTATTATCCCATGTATTGGGATCTTCGCAGGCAAGTCTTATGATACACTTGTTACCATTATTAATTTTATATGTATTGCGTATATAATCGCGGATGTCCGGTAGTTTGCTCTCGCATATGCTACAATCCACGTCCGTCTTGGCTGACGGCAGCATAACAACAGTAGGAGCAGTAGGAGCGGTTGGAACAGCCGGTTGATTTTGCGACAGGTTCAACAGTCCAAGATAATCATGAAACTGCAGAGGATTATTCCATGCATAATCATAGAGAAAAGGCCGAGGGATAGCATCTCGCCCCGTCCATCTGCCAGAGGAGGGGTTATAGTGGCGGTAGTTGTAGTAGACGAGGCCGAGTTCTACATCATGGTATTCGGAGGACCAACGGATGGGTTGGTCGTAGGCGTGGGCGGGAGTGACTTCGCCGTAGGGGGTGTAGGTGTAGGCGAGGTCGATACGGCCGTCGGTGCGGTAGGTTTCGCAGATGTTTTTCGTGAGGTCCCAGCCGTAAGTATACCATGTGCCGTTCTTTTGAATGGCGAGCGGGCGAGTGGCGGTCTCCTGCGTCGGGTCCCAGAGAATATGCCAGAGAGCGGGTGTCTCGGTGCGGGTGAGATCGCAGCAGGAGATTTGGAGGTAGCCGCGGTAGAGGTAGCGGCGGTGCTCCGTGAGCGTACCGTTGGTCGTCACCTTCTTGGTGGCGCGGCGGCCCATGGTGTCGTAGGTGCATTCCACCACGATGCTGCCGTCTGCCTTTTCGAAGCGGACGGGGCGGTTCTTGGCGTTGTAGGTGACGTTCCAGATGCCTGTGCTTGTCCTGATGAGCGTTTGGTTGCCGTCTGCATCGAACTCCGGGCAGAAGCTGCTCTCTGCGGTGTACTGATTCAGATTATTGGCGCTGTATTCTGTGCGTGCACCCGCTTCCGTGGCGGCGGTGCGGTTGCCGATGGCGTCATAAGCGTATGCATAGTCTGCATTGTTGACGTGGGCGCTCGTCAGCTCGCTACGCGTGTTGTAGCCGAAGGTATCGCTCGTCTGCGTGCCGTAGCGCGCGAGGTTGCGGGCGGCGGGGCGGCCGAGGAGGTCGTAGGTATAGCTGCGTCGCACGATGAGTGCCTGCTCTGCCCCGCGGGTGTAGTCCATCTGCGCAGGCAGGTCGCGGGCGGTGTCATAGCTCTGCGTGAGCGTGAGGCCGTTCGGGTGCGTGAGGCTGTACAGCAGGTGAGTGCCGGGGACATAGCTGTAGCCGAAGTGGTGCATCACGCCGCCGTGCATAAAGCCCGCGCTTGCGACGCGGCCGTCCGCACCGTAGCCGACGGTGGTCTGCTGCTGGGGGATGCCGTTTTTGGCATAGATGTAGCCCGCGCTGCGGCCCAGGGCATCGCGCTGCTCGGTGATGGTGTGCATCATCCCGCCCGCGTGGAGGCTGTCCGTCTCAACCTCGCCGTAGCGGTTATAGGTGATACTGCGGGTGCCGGCAGAATCGGAGACGGCGGTGAGCCACCCGAGGTGGTTGTAGCTGTATTGCTCGGGCGTGGTGCCGTCGCTGTAGGTGACGGTGAGGAGCAGATTGCGGAAGCTATCGTATGTGTAGCAGGCTACCTGCCCGCGAGCGTTGGTCTCCGTAGCGAGGTTGCCGAAACTGTCGTAGGTCTTGGCAATGGTGCTGCCGTCGGCATAGCGTTTTGCAAGCTCCTGCCCCGTGGCTTCGTCGTAGGTCCATGAAGTCGTGTCCCCGGCCGCCGCGCCGGTGGCGCTTTGGCTTGGCGAGCCGTCCGCATTCGTTGCCGGAGCGTCTCGGAAGGTGGTCAGCGAGGTGAGGCGGTCGGCATCATCGTAGGCATAGAGCGCGGGTTGAATCGCTGTGCCCCATTCGGCGACCTTGCGCCCGCGTTCATCATAGCGGTAACACGCGGTGTTGCCGAGCGCATCCGTCACCGCGGCGGGGTGATCGCTGTCGGCGGCGTAGGTCGTGGTGGTGGTGGCTCCGGCGGCATCCGTGAGGCGCAGGGTACGCCCCGCGATGTCGCTCACCTGCGTGGTTGTGTTGCCGCGGCCGTCCGTCTGAGTGAGCTCCATGCCGTTCTCGGTGTAGCGGCGAGTGGCGCGAGAAGTCACGCCGGCGGCGTCCGTTTGCTCAAGGGTAAAGCCGTCGATGCTCAGGCTGCGGGCGGGGGCGGCGCAACCGGGCTGCTCGCTGAGGGTGAGGCGGGCGCTGCCGCCCGCATATTCCGTGCGGCGGCGCGTTTCATGACCGCGCTCATCGGTGCTGATGTGTTCGCTCTCCACGGCGGGGTCAAGGGCGCTGATAAGGTCCTTTTGAATGCTTATGAGAGCTTCCCCGGCGGCGTTGTAGCGCGTAGTGCGGGTGACGGCATAGACCAGCCCGCCGTCGGCGGGTTCTGCGGTATAGGCGTATTCGACAATCACCGAGTTTTCAGGCGTGGGTTCGCCGCTCAAAGCGGTGATTTGCCGGCTGAGTCGCCCTGCCCGGTCGTACTCATAGAGCGTGGGGGCCTGCTCGGTGCTGCCGTCCGTGCGGGTGCGGCGGATGAGCTGCCCGCGCTCGTTGTATTCACTGCGCGTGGTGATGAGATTGCCTGCGGGAGAAGGAACGCTTTCCTCAATCGTGCGGCCGAAGCCATCCTCCACGGTCTGCGAGAGCAAGGTGCCCGCCGCCGTGCTTACCGTCGTGCGTCGGCAGTGGTTCGGCGTCATATCATAGCTGTACTGCACGGCGCGCTGAGCGCTGCCGCTGAGGGAGGCGGAGCGACCGTCCTTATGGCGCGTGGTGGTGCTCTCGGCGCCGGAGGGGGCGGTTTGGGTGATGCTCAGACCGTCGGCGGAGTAGGCCGTGGTGCGGCGGCGGCCGAGGGCATCCGTCTGCGCGACGACGCGGCCCAGACCGTCGTATTCCGTGCGCTCGACGGACGTCATGGCGCCGATGCGGCGGGTGATGCCCACGGTGCGACCCTGCGCGTCGCGCTCGTATTCGGTGATGCTTTCGGGGGTGATACAGGTGTCCCCATGGTAGACGGCGGAGCGGCTCTCTTCGATAAGCTGCTGCGCGCTGTTGTAAGCGTAGTCGGTGCGAATACCGTTTTCATCCGTCTCGGAGAGCTTGCCGCAGCACATCCACGCTGTCTCACGGCGGCGCCCGTTGCCCTGTGTGCTGCGGATAAGGCGCTGCTGAGCATCATACTCGTGCGCGACGGTTGAGAGCAGCAGCCACTGGGAGCCGCTCCAAATGCTCTCCTGCTCAAAGGTGGTGGTGTCATCCGCGGCGATGTAGCGCTCCGTGCGCCGGCTATGCCCTGCGACCAGCGCACCGTCCGCGCCGCACGTGGTGATGGTGAGCTTGTGCGCAGCGCCGTGCTCCGCCGTAGGGGTATACACGTAGTCCGTCTGCGCACCGCTCTCGTCTGTGGTATGTTTGAGCTTGCCTGCGGCGTAGGGATAGTCGGGCGAAGCGCCGTAATACTCGGTGTAGCGGGTCCGGGCTTGCAGGGCACCGGCAGCCGTGGTGGTGATGCGCTCGCTGTTTACGGCGGGGCTGTCGGTGTATTCATGCACCTCGCGGCGGATGAGCACGCCGTTGTGTGTGGTGGTGATGACGGCGGGACGAGGGTCCGCAAAACGGGCGCTCTCACCGCTGTGGTAGCTTGTTTCCGTGATTTCCTCCCCGCCATCGGCCGTGGGGCTTGCCTCTAACGTGGTGCGGCCGAGGGCATCGTAGGCGTAGCGGGTGTAGCTACCGTCCGGGCGGTTGATGCGTGCGAGACGAGAGGTGGCGCTGTCGTAGCTGTAGTAGGTCGTCTGCTCGTTCTCGCCGCCGAAGTCCGTCGTGCGCCGCAGCAACATGGGGCCGCCCGCATCCATGCGGTTCACGCTCAGGGTGCGGGAGAGAACGGTGAGAGCCTCCGTGCTGCCGTCTGCCGCGGGTTCCCCGGCGTAAACGCTTTCGATGGTGCCCGTGGTATCGCCCGTGAAGTCGTAGGTTTCGTAAACGCGGGTAACGGCCTCTGCCCCGCTGCCCCGCGTGACGGCCACATAGCCCTCTCGCTCGCGCCGCACGGTGGTGGTGGCGGGCAGGTCGGCCTGCTGCCGCGTGATGATGGTGGTTTCCAAGCCGTCCGCACGGCGCGTGCGGCGATATTCCGCGCTTTGATACGGCGGAGCCGTGGTCTCAAAACCGCCCTCGGGCAGGGGCGCGACATCCGCCGCGGCAAACCACTCCGTGAGCAGGGTACCATCCGCACAGCGGGTGAAGCGCTGCAAGCCGGCCTCCGCCGAGTAGACGGCGCTGAGGTAGCCCTCTGCATCGTAACACGTAACGGTGCCCTGCTCCTCCATATTCTGCACGCTGTCATCCGCGGCAATGACGGCGAGGAGCCTCCCGCTCTCGGCGGCGAAGAGGAGCCGCCGCCCATTCGATTCCGCCAGCAGGAGACGCGCAGGAGGTGTCTCCCCGCCGGCGGGACAGGGCGTGCCGTCCGCCCCTTGCAGCTGCACACGGCTGCCGCTGTTGAGGGTGTGGCCTGTGGGCGCAGCGTCCGCGCTGCCCGGAGTGAGGGCGAAAGTCAGCGGCTCTTCCTCGCCGATGTCGATGCAGACCGCCGTCTCCGTGAGTGTAGCCGTGTGGTTGCGGATGCTCCTGAGACTCATGGCCAGGGGTACGGCTGTTTCTCCCGTGCGAGGGTCGGCTGACATAGCTCGGCCCATCCCGTTGCCGGAGGCGGCGGAGAGCTCGGCGGAGTCCGGGCACTTATCCTTGCCGCTACCGATGAGGAGTTCCGGCAGCAGGAAAAGGTCCTCGTCCCCGCCCGAGCCCTGAGAACACTTGCTCTTTGCGGGGCAGGTCTTGGGCGTGGGCTTGGGCGGGATGGGGCTCAGCTCCGTGATGCGCACGGCAAAGTAGATATAACTGCCCGCCCCGGATTCCTTGTTGTACAGCGAACCTCTCAAGCGATAGGTGCCGGGCTGCATATCCTTCGGCACGCTGTGCTGCCAGCGGTCGGGCTGCTGTTTAATGCCCCAATCGCCCTCCTGGAGCTCAGCCTCCACACTGAAGGCGGGGGTGGCGTTGTTGCTGCCGGGCACGGGCTCTACATACAAGGTGCCGAAGTCATCCACCTTCAACTCAATGTTCACCTTGGCGGCGTGAGTCAGCGTAAAAGTATCCTCCGGGCCGAAGGGAACCTCGGGATTTCGTTCCGGGCTGTAGTGATCCGGAATCACAACTCTTTCGTATAGTGTAACAGACATAGGGTTTTGTTGTGATTCTATTATCCGGCTCTTGCCGCTGCGTGTCAAAATAACTTTTCTAACAAAAGTAACACGGCGACAGGGAGAAAATAAGATTTGCTATTGAGAATAAAGCAATTAGAGAGAATTATTAGACTGTATGCGTTTTCTAATTTACGTTTTTTGACTCCTCCCCTGCCGCTTGCCCGAGGTCGGGCATGAGTAAGGTATCGGTTGTAATATAAACCGAAGTTGCCGAAAACGGAACACTTTTTTTTCTTTTTCGGGCTCTCCGCGGAATGCCGCGTTCATCCCCCTGCCCCTGCCTGAGCCCCCCATTCGCTCGACAATTCAGCCCGCAAGACACACGCGCAATTTAGCCGATATGCACACGCACTCTGCACTTGATTTTTTCATCTTGCGGAGTAACATTTCTGCATATGGCATACCTCAACGATAACTTTCTCAAGCTTCAGGCCGGTTATCTCTTCCCCGAAATCGGCCGCCGCGTGGCAGCGTTCGCCGCTGCCAACCCCGATAAAGCCCCCAACATCATCCGCTGCGGCATCGGCGATGTGACCGAACCCTTGCCGATGGCCTCCATCGAGGCCATGCACAAGGCGGTCGACGACCAAGCCAAGGCCGAGACCTTCCACGGCTACGGCCCTGAGCAGGGCTACGCCTGGCTGCGCGAGGCCATCGCCAAGGTGTCCTATCAGGAGCGAGGAGTGCAGGTGAGCGCGGATGAAATCTATGTCTCCGACGGCGCCAAGTGCGACACGGGCAACATCCTTGATATCTTCGGCCACAACAACGTGATTGCCGTGCCCGACCCCGTGTACCCCGTGTATGTGGACACCAACGTGATGAACGGCAACACGGGCGATGCCCGCGAGGACGGCTCCTACGAGGGCCTTGTCTACCTGCCCTGCACGCCCGAGAACGGCTTTGTGCCCGATGTGCCCACGCAGCACGTGGACATTGCCTACCTCTGCTTCCCGAACAACCCCACGGGCGCCGTGGCCAACTACGACCAGCTCAAGAAGTGGGTTGACTATGCGCTGGCCAACGACACCATCCTCCTTTACGACGGCGCGTATGAGGCCTTCGTGACGGACGGCAGCACCCCCACCTCCATCTTCGCCATCCCCGGGGCGCGCAAGTGCGCCATCGAGTTCCGCTCCTTCTCCAAGCAGGGCGGTTTCACGGGCGTGCGCTGCGGCTACATCGTCATCCCCGCCGAGCTCACGGCCAAGGACGCCAAGGGCAATAACGTGCCCGTCTCCAAGCTCTGGAGCCGCCGCCACACCACCAAGTTCAACGGCGCGAGCTACATCGTGCAGCGCGGTGCGGAGGCTCTCTTCTCCCCCGAAGGCCAGGCGCAGACGCGCGCCCTCATCGACCACTACCTCACCAACGCCAAGCTCCTCAGCGAGGCTTGCCGCGAGGCGGGGCTCAATGTCTGGGGCGGTGCCAATGCCCCCTATGTGTGGGTGCAGACGCCCAACGGCATGGGCAGCTGGGAGTTCTTCGACAAGATGCTCGAGGAGGCGCTCGTGGTCATCACCCCCGGTGCGGGCTTCGGTGCGCACGGCGAGGGCTTCTTCCGTATCTCGGCCTTCAACAGCCGTGCCAATGTCGAGGAGGTCTGCCGCCGCATCAAGGCGCTGCTCGCCTGAAGTACAATCACGTCCGACGGCGTAAAATTGAACAAAACGGTCTGACGCATGTGTCAGACCGTTTTGCCACGACATCGCCATGAAAATGTTACTATTCATCATTCCCGCTATCCTGCTGGCCGTTGCCGCATGGATGTATGCCGATGCCACCATGCACGGCAACACAAGCAAGACAGAAACCGCCGCCGACCTTCAACCGCAGCGCGTGCTCATCGCCTACTACTCTTGGGGCGGCACCACCCGCCACGCGGCGGAGGAGATTCAGCGCTGCACGGGCGGCACCCTGCTGGAAATTCGCCCCGTCACCCCCTACCCCGAGGATTACGATACCTGCGTACAGAAGGCAAAGGAAGACATCCGAGCCGGAGTGCGCCCCGCCCTCATCCCCGAGAACACGGGAGTGGATATGACGGCGTACGATACCATCTTCGTCGGCTCGCCGAATTGGTGGAGCACCATTGCCCCGCCCGTGGCGACCTTCCTCGCTCAGAACGACCTGAGCGGCAAGAAGGTGGCCTTCTTCCAAACCCACGGCGGCGGCGGCATGGCCAACTGCGAGCGCCACGCCCGCGCCCTCATGCCGAAGGCGACCTTCCTCGGCAGCATCTCCCTGCGCGACATTCAGAAAGATAGCTTTGCCGAAGCCATCTCCGCATGGGTGAAAGGGCTGAAGAAGGAGAAGAACGACAAATGAGGATTTGTCGCTCGTCCCTGCCTTCGCAAGTCACTCAATCAGATAGAAAAAGACACAATAAAGGCTTGCCCTGGGGGCGAACGGATTGCTATAATGCATCCACGCGGTCATCCCCGCGTGAACATCTGATTATGAACAAGACTCAGCTTATCGATGCTATCCGCAAGGAGCTCGGCGAAGAGGCCACCACCAAGTGCGCTGCCGCCGCTCTCAACGCCACCCTTACCGCCATCACCAAGGCCGTTGCCACGGAGAAGGTGCAGCTCGTCGGTTTCGGCACTTTCGAGACCAAGAAGCGCCCCGCCCGCATGGGCCGCAACCCCCGCACGGGTGAAGCCGTGCAGATTCCCGCCTCCACCGCGGTGACTTTCAAGGCTTCCGCCTCCCTCAAGGGCTAAAGTAATTGACTAGGTACTCCCGACGAAGTACTTTTTGAAAAAACGGTCTGACCTACAGGTCAGACCGTTTTTGTTGTATGGGGAGCTAAGGCGAGGAACAAGAGCGTCCAGCCGGAGAAAATCATCTCTACGGCGAGGATGGAGCCGAGCACCCAGAAGGAGGAGCCGGGCCACCCCCAGATGACCAGCAAACCCAGCACCAGCGATATCAGGCCGTTGAACACGCGCCACAAAGTGCCCGATCGGCTATGCAGCACAGCGGCCATCAGCAGGCGCAACACGCCCGCTACCGTCAGCGCGATACCGATGCCGAGGGTGGCCACCTCCAGCGAGAGCACGGGGAGCCGCAGCATCATCCAGCCTAAGCAGAGGTAGACCAGCGCAGCCAGCAGGTTCCACCAGCGATTTTCGGCGCGTATCAGGCACTGAACCACACGCACCAAGCCCGCCGCGAACAAAACGAAGCCGCAGACCCAGACCGCGGAAGCGCCCAGCACGAAGGGAAAGCTCAGCAGCAGGAAGCCGAGCACCAGCTCCGCCACCGCAAGCACCCCCGTCACCCAGGGGTTCACCATCACACGGCACAGTTTGTTATTCTCGCCGCTCGTCTCAGCCATGGCAGCAGGAACTTTTGTGTTCAAAACGCTCGGCGGCAACCTTCCAATTCAGGTGGGGCAGCAGGGACTCCACGTAAGCGGCGCGCTTATTGCGGTAACGCAGATAGTAAGCATGTTCCCACACATCCAAGGCCAGCAGCGGGCGGAACAGGGGCAACAGGGCATCCTGATGTTTCGCCACGCCGAGCACCACCAAGCGACGGCTCGCCTTATCCACGCCCAGCACGGCCCAGCCGCTGCCCTGCATGCCCAGCGCCACGGTGCGGAACACCTTTTTCAGCCCCTCGAACGAGCCGAAGGCAGCTTTCACAGCCTCGTCAAAGGCACCCTCGGGCAAGGTATCCTGCCCATCCGGGCAGAGGCTCTGCCAGTAGAGGCTGTGGAGCATGTGCCCGCTGAGATTGAAGGCCAAATCGTTGGTAGCGGCCATGGTCAGCGTCTCGGGCAGCTTGCCGGCGGCAATGCCTTGCAGGGTGTCGGCGGCCTTGTTGGCCCCGTCCACATAGGCTTGGTGGTGGCAGTCATGGTGCAGATGCAGCGTCTCGGCGTCCAGCACAGGCTCGAGCGCATCATACGCGAAAGGAAGTGGCGGCAGCGTGTAGCGACCGTCCTCGGCAAGTAGAGTGCAGCGTTCAGTATTCATACGGAGGTGAGATACCTCCATCGCCCCACCGCTTCAATATCCGACAGAAAAAGGCTCAGGCATCGAGGGTGACGACCGTCACATTATCCGCCGCCTCATCCGCCGCTGCGCGGCAGGCCTCCACCAACTCGGCCGCCAAACTACCGTCCCGCTTAGCCAGCAGACGGCGCACGGCAACAGGCAGCACCCCCTGCTCCAGCACGGTGTCCAAACCGTCCGTGCTGAGAATGATGCGGTCACCCGGCAGCAGGGGGAATGGCTTTTCATGCGCATCCACCAATGGGATTTCCTCCCCCGTGACAGCACTGCGCAGCACATGGCCGCCCTCGTGAGCCTCTTTCAGGGTCATGCCGCCGGGGCCGACGAACTTCTCATACACCGCGCGCATGGAATGGTCCTCGTTGAGACGGCGCAGGGAATCCCGCCGCCAGAGATAGAGGCAGGAATCCCCCACGCTCACCCAGCGCAGCACGCCGCAGGAGACGTACACGGCCAACAACGTGGTACCGCCGTACTCGTTCGTCCCCTCATACAGCTGCCCGACAGCCTCATTGGCCGCATCAAGCGCAGCATGCATACGTTCCGTCAGGCCGAGGGGCACCGCAGCAGCCGCGGAATCGGCAAAACTCTCCACAAACGCCTCTGCCGCGGTCTTCGCGGCAGCCGCACCCAAGCTGTGCCCGCCCATGCCGTCGCAAACGACCGCCAGCGAGCCCTCGGGAAAATGACGCACGCCGTACGCATCTTCCTGTCGCGGGCGCCGCCCGATCCACTGTGCCGCATGAGCATCCATACTATCGTCGTTTCTACTACAAAGGACGCTCACATTCAAGAACAAATCACAGCTCCTCGCCCGGCAGCTCCTCCGCCCCCTCGGCAAAGAGCTCGTAGGCGATGGCATCCGCAATCTCCACATCGGCAAACTCGCCGACGGGGAGCGCGGGGTCCACGTGAATGCAGGCATCCACATCGGGTGCATCCCATGCGCCGCGGGCCAGACCGGGAGCATCGACGAGCACCCGCATCGTGGTGCCGACGGCTTCCTGCCCCAGCTCATCGGCAATGCCTGCCATGAGCATGGAGATTTCATTGGCGCGGCGTTTCATCGTCGCGGCATGCACTTGGTGCGGCATCCTGGCGGCGAGGGACCCCTCCCCCTTAGAATAGGGGAACACGCCAGCGCGCTCGAAGCGGAACTCACTCACAAATTCTTTCAGCTCGAGGTGGTCCTCCTCCGTCTCTCCGGGCAGACCGCTGATGAAGGTGGTGCGGATGCCGATACCGGGGACGGCGGCGCGCAGATCGCGGATGAGACGGCGGATGGTGTCGCCATCCGTCTTGCGGCGCTGTTCGTCGAGAATATGGTCAGCAACATGTTGCAGGGGGATGTCCACATACTTCACCACCTTGTCACAGGTGGCAAAAGTATCTATCAACTCGCGGCTCCAATGCGCGGGATGCGTGTAGAGCACGCGAATCCAGAATTCACCGGGAATGGCATTCAGCTCGCGCAGCAGCGAGGCGAGCGACTCTCCGCGGGAGGAATCCACACCGCTGGTCTTGGTGGCGCGCTTCTCCCAACGATCCATGCCGTAGTAGGTCGTATCCTGCGCGATGAGGTTAATTTCCTTCACCCCCTGCGCCACCAGCTCACGCACCTCGCGCACGATGTTGGCCTGCGGGCGGCTGCGGTGACCGCCGCGGATGCGCGGGATGACGCAGTAGGCACAGGCGTGGTTGCAGCCCTCGGCGATTTTCACATAGGCGTAATGCGCGGGGGAGAGGCGATAGCGGGCAAGCCCCGTATCCGGCAGGAAGGAAGAAACCTTGGTCGAGTAAATCTTCTCGTTGGTGCCGTCAAGGCAGGCTTGTGCGATTTCCGCGATGCGGCAAATCATGTCCACACCGACAAAGCAGCAGACCTCGGGCATGAGCTTCACCAGGTCCTTGGCATAGCGCTGGGAGAGACAGCCCGCTACGATGATGAGCTGGTCCGCCGGGGCCTCGCCCTCCTCGCGAGCGCGAGCGGCGGCAAAGATGGTGTCGATGGCCTCCTGCTTAGCGGGGTCAATGAAGGCGCAGGTGTTGATGATGAGAATTTTCGCCGCCCCGCTCTGCTCACGGAAGTCAAAGCCGGCCGCCTTCATGTGGCCGATCATGATTTCCGAATCGACCTGATTCTTGGCGCAACCGAGCGAGATGAGAGAAAATGGAACCTGCATGCGCTTAATCTACCATACCGTGGGAGGAATGGCAACCTTTATGACCGCTTCTGCGCTTGCTAACAAAGGAGAAAACAGGTAAGATAGCGGCATGTCAGACGAAACGAAGAAAGTGATGTCCTACCTCATCGGTCAGAATCTCAGCCGCGTGCTGCCCCAGATGCTCCCCGGTGTGGAGGCGGAGGACCTTGTGTCCGAATGCATCGGCAAGGGGCTTCTCGATGCCCTGCAGCAGAAGGTGGACCCCGCCTTCCTCAACGAGAAGGTGGAAGAACACCAGAGGAACTTTATCATGATGCTTCAGGAGCGTGCCGACAGCAAGGGCAAGGCCAACCTCGAGGCCGGTCAGATTTACATGGCCGAAAACGGCAAGAAAGAAGGCGTGACCACCACCGCCAGCGGCCTTCAATACGAAGTTATCACCCCCGGCAACGGCGAGAGCTACGATGTTGCTAAGCACGGCGAATCCCCCACGGCGGAGGTGATGTACAAGGGCTCACTTATCGACGGCACCGTGTTCGATGCCAGCAAGAAGCCCGTTAAGTTCAACATCCGCCAGGTTATCCCCGGCTTCACGGAGGCGCTCAAGCTCATGCCCGTCGGCGCCAAGTGGAAGGTGACCATCCCCGCCAATCTGGCTTACGGTGCCAACGGCCCCGGCAGCATCGGCCCGAACTCCACGCTCATCTTCGAGATGGAGCTGATTTCGCTTACCAAGTAACCTCGGAAAGATACCATGTCCCGCACCCGCACGGCCATTCTGTTGCTGCGTATCCTGCTCTTCCTCGTGCTGGCCGTTCTCTTTGTGTACTACGGCATGGGCATGGAGATTGCGCAGGCAAAGATGCTCTTCATCGGCATCGGCATTGCGGATGCGGCCTACGCCGTCCTGCTGGCCCGTCCTTTTTGGAAGAATAAGCAGGAGGAATAACCGAGGGCCTTCGCCCCTCAACCGAACAGGCCCGATGCTGCTGCATCGGGCCTGTTTGCTTTTGCTCAGTAGCAGGGCACGCGTCCCTTACCACTGGTTGTTGAGGCTCTCGGTGTGTTTGTCCACCTCGGTGTTGCGCTCGGTGCAACCGCGGATGGGGGCGGGGTCCACTCGGTTGATATCCAGAACCGTCACCTTATTATTGCCCGCCTTCAGGAAATCAGCAGGGCAATAGAGGCGCAGCTGCGGGCCCTCCTTCCAATAGCGCCCCAGCAGATGACCGTTCACCCACACATAGCCCTTGTCCCACTGCGACATATCGAGGAAGGTATCCTTGGCCTCCTTCAGCTCCATCTCTGCGCGGAAGAGCGCGCCGATGACAGGGGCCTTCCACGGGCGGTCTGAGACGCGCGGCTCCTTATCCAGAGCCAGCTGCTTGACCTTCCAGCCCCGCAGAGGGCGGCCGGCCAGCAGCACATCGCCGATGATGCCCTTGCAATCGCGCTCCGTGAAGCTCGTGAAGTTCACGTGTCCGAAGGTATCGACCACGATGCAGCAGAAAGTCGGTTTCTCGCGGGCGGGCACCTCCACAGTCGTCTGCCCGAGGCGGCGGTCCAGCGTTGCCAGCATCTTCTCGCCTACATAGACCTGCGCAAAGTCGCTAGCGTGGCACTCCAGCGTGGCGGCAGGGCCGGCGGGCAGAGACAGGGTGTAGACGATAATACCCTGATTCTGCCCCAAAAACTCGGCCGTGGGCGGGGTATCATAGCGCTTCATGCTCTGTTTCATGCGCAGATTGTGCATGCGGCAGACCATCTTGGGCGTAAACGAGGGAATCTCGATGCTCTCGGGCACGGCGGGAGGCTCGGGCACGGTGGCCTCAGCCGGGAGAGCGCTCTTGATGATATCGCGGTATTCAAAATACTCGCGCGTCAGGTTGCCGTGCTCGCCGATAGGCGAACCGTAGTCATAGCTCGTCATATCGGGCTGGAAACGATCGCCGTTACCGCTGCTGTTTGCGCCGGCCGTCAAGCCGAAGCTCGTACCGCCGTGCAGCACGAAAAGATTGAAGGAGAAGCCCGTTTCCATATACCACTTGACGGACTCAAGGGTTTTGCGGGTGGGCTCCCAGTTGCCCTCCCCCCAATGGCGCAGCCAGCCGGGGTAGGTTTCGCTCGAGAACACGGGGGCCTTGCCGTTCGCCACTCGGCGGGCGGGAGAGAGGTTCGTCCACGGCTCCGCAGGGTCAAGGCCCACGGCGACGCCCTCGGGCGTGAAGCGCAGGTGGCCGTCCGAGCTGCCCTCCGACACATAGAAGGTCGAGGCGCCCTTGCCCTCCCAATAGGTCTTGAGCCACTCCATGTAGGCTTTTTCATCGTGGTCGGAGCAGTAGCTGCCGTACTCGTTCTCCAGCTGAATCATCAGGATATTGCCGCCCTTCTCCGCCAAGCGGGGGATAGCGATTTCGGCCATCTTGTCCAGATAACGGGCCTGCGCCTTCATGTAGGCCGCATTGCGCGTGTTGCGCAACTCGGCAGGGCCGTCTTTGATGAGGTAGGCGGGCAGACCGCCCATATCCCACTCACCGCACACAAAGGGACCGGGGCGGAAAAGCACCCACATGCCCTCCTCGGCGCAAAGGTCGATAAAGGCGGCGATATCATTCATACCGGAGAAATCCCAGCTACCGTCCGCCTGTTCCAACCCGTTCCAGAACACGTAAAAAGCAATGGTGTTGAGCCCCATGGCCTTAGCTGCCTGAATGCGATTGCGCCAATAGCTGCGGGGAATACGCTGCGGGTGCATTTCGCCCGAGCGAATTTGAAAAGCCTTGCCGTCCAGCAGGAACTCCGCATTATTCTCCCCGCCGAAGCCGAAGCTGACCGCCTTGCCCGCCTCAGGTGCTTGCAGATTCAGCACAGCCTCCGTGCCGCCGAACGCCGTAGCGCTGCCGAGCAGCGCCGTCATTGCCATTGCTTTCCAAAACTTCATGGTGCGTAAAGCCTAGCACAAACGTCAGAGGGTGTACAGAAGAAAAACAGGCAGGCATCATTTTCCATTTTCAACTTTTCCGCATCGAACAGGCTGATAAAACAGCGACTATTCGCTTGCGGGCGCGCGCGCGGCATGTTACAATGCAGATACGATGAAAATGCTGCGTTGTCTCCTCCCCGCATTGCTGCTGTCGGTGCTTCCCTGCACCGCGCAATTTGATTTGATGCCCCTGCCCACGGACTCCGCCGCCGCGGAGACGCCGACGATGGAGCTGAGCTCGGATGCCAACGTCACATCCTACAAGAAAGGAGAATCCTTCTGCATCTCCCTGCGCGTGAGCATTCCCGAGCCCTGGCATGCCTACTACCGCAACCCCGGCACCGTGGGCCAGGCCATGACCGCGGAGCTGCAGGCCCCCGAAGGTTTTGAGATCTCCGAACCCGTGTGGAGCATGCCCGAACGCGAGGAAGGCGTGACGGGCGTTGCCTACATCCACACGCACCCCACCATCACGTGGGTTATCACCCCGCAGGACAACGCCCCTGCGGAAGCCGACTTCACCATCACCGCCACTGCCCAGCTCTGCTCCGGCGAGGGCTGTCTGCCCGAGCAGACGGTGACCACCGCCCTGCATCTCGCTGCGGGGGACGGAGCGGCCAACGCCGCTTGGCAGCGACCCCTTGCACTCGATACGCAGGAGCTCACCGTCACCGCCACGCAGGACGGCGATACGGTGAAACTCACCTTCACGGGCAAGGGTGCGCCCACGGAAGGACCCGTCTACTTCTTCTCCGATGACAACAGCATCGACCCCACCGCCCCGCAGGTGTGGGAGAACGGCACGCTGACGCTCAAGCGCAATGACGGCACGGACACCCTGTACCCCGTGGCCGACCCCGACAGCGTGGGCGCCCCCCTCACCAAGCTCAGCGGCGCGCTCCGCATCGGGGACAGCGGCGCGGGTCAGGAGATTTCCGTGGAGTTCGCTCCCGAAGCCCCCGCCGCAGCGGGCGAGGGCATGCTCATGGTCTGTCTCTCTCTCTTCCTCGGCGGTCTCATCCTGAATCTCATGCCCTGCGTGTTCCCCGTCATCGGGCTCAAGGTGATGAGCTTCGTACAGCTCGGCGGCGGCGAACGCCGCAAAATTATCGCCCACGCGCTCACCTTCGTGGCGGGCATCCTCGTCTCCTTCTGGGTGATTGCGGGGCTGATTGCTCTCTTCACGGACCCCGCCACCCGCAGTTGGGCGGCGTGGATGCAGAACGCGTGGGTGGTGTACGGCATCACCCTGCTGTTGCTCATCCTCGGCATGAGCATGTTCGGCATCTTTGAAATCGGCATCGCCGCCACGGGCGCGGGTCAGGGGCTCCAGAGCAAGGGCGGTCTCGTCGGCTCGTTCTTCCAGGGCCTGCTCATCACCGTGGTGGCCACGCCCTGCTCTGCGCCCTTCCTCGGCGCTGCCCTGCCCGCCGCCATGGCGCAGCCCGCCGGTTGGATGACGCTGGCGCTCACCTTCATGGCGTTGGGTCTCTCCCTGCCCTACATCATCCTCGGCTGCTTCCCCGCCTTGGTCGAAAAGTTACCAGCCCCCGGCGCGTGGATGGAATCGCTGAAACAAGCTCTCTCCTTCCTCATGTTCGCCGCAGCGGCGTGGTTCCTGCTGGTGTACCTCGCCTTCATCGACCACGCGGATGCCCCGTGGGTCATGGTGAGCATGGTTGTCATCGCCGCCGCCTTCTGGGTCTACGGCCGCTGGTGCCCCATGTACCGCAGCAAGAAAGAGCGCATCACGGGGCTCATCGTGGCTCTGCTGCTCCTGATTCTCGGTGTTCTCGGCAGCATGCCCAAGAGCGATGACCACCCGCAGTGGGTGGCATGGAGCCCCGCCGCCATGCAGGAGGCTCTGGAAGAGGGCAAGCCCGTCTATGTGGACTTCACGGCGACGTGGTGCGCCACCTGCCAGTCCAACAAGAAGTTGGCCTACAGCGAGGAGGTCTACGGCTTGGTGAAGGAGCACGACGTCGTGCTCATGCGCGCCGACATGACGAAGCCCAACGCGGACATCGCCAAGGAGATGAAGAAGCTCAAGCGCAGCAATGTGCCCGTGAACGCTCTCTACATGCCCGATGAGAAGCCCGCTGTCACAACGGAGCTGCTCTCCGCGGGCTACCTCTACGACTTCCTGAAGGGACACCTCACGGAAGAAGCGGGCGAGGAATCCTCTGAGGAGGAATCCGCAGAGGAAAACGCCGAAGAAGCGAGCGAGAACTGATTTCCATGCCCTTGAACGAGGAGCTGCTGCGCGATTATCTCTATTCGCCCGCCTACACACCGTCGACACCCGATGAGGTGGCGGCGGCGCTCGGCATCCGCAGCGCACAAGGGCGGCGCGAGCTGAAAACGCTGGTGCAGCAGCTCTGCGAACGCGGGCAGCTCACGCGGCTCTCCGGCAACCGCTACGCCCTGCGCAAGCCCAAGGACGGCGCGCTCACGGGGCGCATCATCCGCGCAAAATCCGGTAAGCTGCTCTTCCTGCCCGATGAGGCGGGGCAGCGGGAAATCGAAAAACTTTGCCCTGACCGGGAGGATGCCGTCATCCCCGTGCAGGAGGGGCGCGGCAGGGATGCCATGGACGGCGACATCGTGCGCGCGAGCATTCGGCTGCAACGCCGCACCCCCTTCCGCCGCGGTCGCAGCCCGCGCCGCGCACATGACCTGAGCGACTGCACCCTCTCCGCCCGCGTGGAGGAGGTGATGGCCCGCGGGCACAATGTGTGGATCGGCTCCTATGTGAGCGATGCCCGCTACGGCAGCGTGGCGGGAGACGGCAAGACCTCCCCTGCCCGCATCCGCTTGGCGGAGCCTCCGCCGCCCGATGTACTGCCCTTCATGACGGTGGTGGTAGAACCCCTCTCCCGCCCCATCGGCAAGATGGAGGCTACGGGCCGCATTGTCGAGGTGCTTGGCTGGCCCGAGGACGCCAACGTGCAAATCACCACCGTGATGCGCAAGTACGAGCTGCCCGAGCGATTCCCCGAAGCGGTGCTCGACGAGGTGCGCCGCCTGCCCGATGCGGTGAGCGAAGCCGAATGCGCAAGGCGCGACGACTGGCGCGACCGCTGTGTGCTCACCATCGACCCCGAGACCGCCCGAGACTATGATGACGCCATCTCCCTGACGCGAGAAAAGAACGGCTGGGTGTTGGCTGTACACATTGCGGACGTGAGCCACTATGTGCGCCCCGGTTCCGCGCTGGATGCGGAGGCGCTGCGGCGCGGCAATTCCACCTACCTGCCCGACCGCGTGCTGCCCATGCTGCCGCCCAAGCTCTGTGACGGGCTGTGCTCCCTGCGCGAGGGTGAGGACCGCCTCACACGGCTCTGCCTCATGCACATTAACCGCAGCGGTAAAGTGTTCCGCGCCGAGTTCCGCGACTCGGTCATCCGCTCCCGCCGTCGTCTCACCTATGCTCAGGCACTCGCCGTGTTGGAGGAACGCGGGACAACGGGGGATGCGGAGTGCGACGCCATGCTGCACGAAGCACACCAACTTGCCGCTCTGCTCCGCCGACGCCGCTTCGAGGCGGGTGCGCTCGATCTCGACATGCCCGAGCTGCGCCTCATCACCGATGAGCACGGCACGCCCGTGGATGTAGAGTTCAACGAAAGCGACATCGCCCACCAACTCATCGAGGAGTTCATGCTCGCCGCCAACGAGGCGGTGGCACAGGCGCTCAACGGCGAGGCCCTGCCCGCCCTCTATCGCGTGCATGAGGCACCCGATGCCGCCAAGCTGCACAGCTTTGCCCTGCAACTCAAGAGCTACGGCATCCCCGCAGGCACCTTGGCCTCGCGTGAAGAGCTGAACCGCGTGTTAGAACAAATCAAGGGCCATGCGGATGAGCAGCAGCTCAAGGTTGCCCTGCTGCGCTGCCTCATGCGTGCCCGCTACAGCCCCAAGGCCCTCGGTCACTTCGGGCTGGCCAAGGGCGATTACTGCCACTTCACCAGCCCCATTCGCCGCTATGCGGACTTGGTGGTACACCGCGCCTTCTCCCGCCTGATCCTCGGGGCCGACCAACCGCCCCTGCCCAAGCCCGCCGCGCTCGCCTCCGTGGCCGAACATATATCCGAGACAGAGCGCAACTCCGCAGCAGCGGAAAATGAGGCGCAGCAGCAGATGCTCACCCTCTACATGCAGCAACAATGCGAGGCGGAGCACCCGCGCGTGTGGCAGGCCGTCATCACCGCCTGTTGGGCGCAGGGTATTGCCATCGAGCTGCCGCAGCTCAACATCAAAGGTTTTATCAGCGCGGCAGACTTCCCTGACAACGCTCACTGGTTCTACGAGCGCCACGCCTCCCGCTGGAGTGCTACGGATGCCCGCGTGCTCTCCCCCGGGCTCGCGCTTTCGGTCGTTCCCCTGCGGGTGGACCAAGCCACGGGATTTACGGATTTCAAAATCAGCGAGCGATGAGGCGGTGCGCTTCCTCGCGAGCCCATGCATCGTCCTCCAGAATGAGGGCAAGTGACCCCTTGTAGTCGCGGGGGCGGGAGGCGGAAAGGACCTTTTCCACCGTCTCCCAGATACCGGGGAAGCTCAGTTTGCCGTCCACGAAGGCCTGCACGGCGACCTCGTTGGCGGCATTGAACATAGCGGGCATGGTGCCGCCCGTAAGCCCGGCCTGACGGGCCAGATTCAGCGCGGGGAAATCATCCCAACGCGGGGCCTCGAACTTCAGTTGCGCCATTTCCGCAAGGTTGAGGTGCGGCAGGCTGTTCACCACGCGGTCGGGCCAAGTGACGGCGTACTGGATGGGGAAGCACATGTCGCTGCTGCTCAGCTGCGCGAGGATGGAGCCGTCGCGGTACTCCACCAGCGAATGCACGATGCTCTGCGGATGCACGATGACGTCCACGCGCTCCATGGGGATGTTGAAGAGCCAACGGGCCTCAATCATCTCCAAACCCTTGTTGAAGAGAGTGGCGCTGTCGATGGTAATCTTCTGCCCCATCTTCCACGTGGGATGCTTGAGAGCTTGAGCCAGCGTGACATTCGCCAGCTCCTCCTTGGGCAGGGTGCGGAAGGGGCCGCCGCTGGCGGTGAGAATAAGGCGGCTCACCTGTTCGGCTCCGCCGTGGTTGCCTTGCAGGCACTGGTAGATGGCGTTGTGCTCACTGTCCACGGGCAGCACGTTGATGCCCTTGGCCGCAGCTCGGTTCATGACAACCTCGCCCGCCATCACAAGGATTTCCTTGGAGGCAATGGCAAGGTCCTTGCCCGCCTCGATGGCCTCCAGCGTGGGCTTCAGCCCCGCCGTGCCGATGATGGAGACAAGCACCATGTCCGCCTCCGCCAAAGTAGCTAAGGCACACAGACCGTCAAGACCGGTGTACACGTTAACATCCGTCGGGAGCTGTTTTTTCAGCTCAGCAGCCTTGCTCTCCTCGAACAGGCAGACATGCTTCACGCCGAATTCGCGAGCCTGCTCAGCCAGCTTATCCGCGCTGCTGTGGGCAGCGAGGGCCACCACCTCCATGCGATCGGGAATATCGCGGGCGACCTTGAGGGCGCTCGTACCGATGCTGCCGGTGGAACCGAGGATGACGACGCGACGTTTCTTCATAGCTCCGCTCATTGTACGCTTTCCCCCACAGAAAGGCAAGCAGGATATGACAAGGCGAAACAGAGAAACGGAAGCACGGGGAGATTAGACAAATGAGGATTTGTCGCGCCGCTGCTATCAATCAAAGAGGTTCGGATAGGAGCGCAGGGCGATGGCCTTGGAGAGGGCACGGATAGTGCGGCTGTCTTCGGCTTGCAGGGCCTGCTCCGCCATGGCGCGGCATTCCGCGTAGTTGAGGTGGCGGATGGCGAAGCGCACGAGCGGCAACAAGTGCGTGCCGCAGGAAAGTTCCTTGGCCCCCAGCCCCACCAGCAGGGGGATGAGAGTGATATCCGCCCCCATCTCGCCGCAGATAGCGGTGGGGATACCCGCCTCAATCGTGTGCCGCATGAGGCGAATCACACCCGGATGCGTGGGGCGGAACATGCCCGAGACGCGGTAGTTCACGCGGTCCACGGCGATGGTGTATTGCGTGAGGTCGTTCGTGCCGATGGAGAAGAAGTCCACATAGCGGGCGAGCACATCGGCCATCATGGCGGCACTCGGCACCTCAATCATGATGCCGACGCGCATCTTGGGGTCATAGGCCTGCCCGCGCTTGCGGAGCTCCGCGCGGCATTCATCCAGCAACAGCAGGGCATCCTTCACCTCCGTCAGCCCCGACACCATGGGGAACATGACACCCACTTTGCCGTGGGCGGAGGCGCGGAGAATAGCGCGCAGTTGCTCTTTGAAAATGGCGGGGCGGCTCAGCGAGACGCGAATGCCGCGCCAGCCGAGGAAGGGGTTCGCCTCCTGCTCCTCGGATTCCTCAAAGGGGAGCTTGTCGCCGCCCGAATCCAACGTGCGGAAAATCACCTCGTGCGGGGAGCAGCTCTCCACGAGAGCGCGGTAGTGGGCGTACTGCTCCTCCTCATCGGGCAGCGTGCTGCCGTCCAACAGGAAAAACTCGGTGCGGAAGAGGCCCACACCCTCTGCCCCGCTGCGCTGAATGGCGCCGAATTCATGCACGAACTCCACGTTGGCCGCGAGGCGGATGCGGTGGCCGTCGCGCGTCTCCGCCGGCAAATTATTCATGCCCACCAACGTCTCGTAGGCCTTTTTCTTTTCGGCCTGCAGAGCGCGGTAATGCTCCAGCGTCTCCTTGGTGGGGTTGAGAATCAGCTCGCCGTTAAAGCCGTCCAAGATAGCGAACTGCCCCACACGGGAGTCGATGACGAGGTGAGGCACGCCGACAACGGCGGGCAGCCCGAGCGATCGGGCAAGAATGGCGGTGTGAGAGACGGCGGAACCCATCTCCGTGACAAAGCCGAGCACGCTGTCCGTGTCGAGGTCGGCCGTGTCGCTGGGGGCGAGGTCAAATGCGGCGAGCACGCAAGGCTCCCCGCTCGGCGCCTCCTGCGCCTCGGGCTTCTCAGCCGGAGCCATATTCTTGAGCACGCGTTGAAGCACGTCGCCGATATCCGCTACACGGGAGCGCAGATAAGCGTCATCCACACGGCGCATCACCTCCATGAAGTTCTGCACCACGGCATAGTACACCGCCTCGATATTCTGGAGGCGCAGCGGCATCTCGCGCTGTAACTTGGCCAGAATGGTGCGATCGCGCAGGAAAAGGAGGTGCGCATCAAAAATGGCGGCTTCCTTCTCGCCCGACAGGCGCTCCACACGCTCCTTGAGGGCATGGATTTCCTCCTCCGTGCGGGTGAGTGCGGCCTCAAAACGGCGCCATTCGCCCTCCACCGCAGCGGCAGAGATACTGCGGGTCACCGGAGCTTGGCAGCCGCGGGCCTCCACTCGCAGCACGCCCATAGCAATGCCGGGGGAGACGGGTTGCCCGGTGAGTCGGCGTTCAAACGTTTCGGTCATGGGGCAGAAGAGGGGTGGCTCTGCGGGGCTCTTAATCCTCCCCGAACTTGCTTTGAATCAGTTCCTCAATCGCAGCCATGGTCTCCGCCTCGTCGGGACCGTCCGCTTTCACCGTAATGGTAGCCCCCCAGCCGACGGCCAACATCATGATACCCATAATGCTCTTGCCGTCCACGGCTTCGTCATCCTTCACGACGGTGACGTCGGACTGGAAACGGCTGGCCACGCGCACAAACTGGGCGGCGGGGCGAGCGTGAATTCCGAGCTTATTGAGGATTGAGAGCTGCTTTGTAATCATATCGGCTGGAAGATGAAGATGGTTGTTTCTCCCCATTATAGCGGCCGGCGAGCTGATTTCCAGCTTTTTTTTCTTTTTGCGCCGTTTTTCCCTTTTCCTTGCCAAATTCAACTCTGCGTGCTATCATCGGCGCCGCAGCAATTCTCGTTTACTATGAAGAAAATCAAAGCAGCCATCGTCGGTTACGGTAATATCGGAAAGTACACGCTGGAGGCCATCGAGGCTTCCCCGGATATGGAATGTGTCGGCATCGTCCGCCGCACGGCCTCCAAAGAGGGCTACCCCGAGCTGGCCCCCTACCCCGTGGTGACCGACATTGCCGAGCTGGGCAAGGTGGACGTAGCCATTCTCGCCACCCCCACCCGCTCCTGCGAGGAGCACGCCGTGAAGTGCCTTGCCATGGGCATCAACACTGTGGATTCCTTTGACATCCACACCTCCATCCTCGATTACCGCGCCGCGCTCATGCCCGTTGCCAAGGAGCACGGCACCGTGGCCATCATCTCCGCCGGTTGGGACCCCGGTTCGGATTCCGTCGTCCGCACCCTCATCGAGAGCCTTGCCCCCAAGGGCCTCTCCTACACCAACTTCGGCCCCGGCCGCTCCATGGGCCACAGCGTCTGCGTGCGCTCCAAGGCGGGCGTGAAGGATGCGCTCTCCATGACCATCCCCGTGGGTGAAGGTATCCACCGCCGCATGGTTTACGTGGAGCTGGAGGACGGCGCCGACCTCGCTGAGGTGACCGCCGCTATCAAGGCTGACCCCTACTTCGCCTCCGACGAGACGCACGTCTTTGCCGTGGACAGCGTGGACGCCCTCAACGATGTCGGTCATGGTGTGAACCTCACCCGCAAGGGTGTGAGCGGCAAGACGCACAACCAGCTCTTTGAGTTCAACATGAAGATTAACAACCCCGCTCTCACGGCTCAGGTGCTCGTCAACGTGGCCCGCGCCTCCCTCAAGCAGCAGCCCGGTTGCTACACCATGATTGAGATTCCCGTCATCGATATGCTCGCCGGCGACAAGGAGGAACTCATTAAGCACTTGGTGTAACCACAGCTTATCCTAACGGAAAAACCAAAACGGTCTGACCGCAAGGTCAGACCGTTTTTCTTTTCCCGCGGCTCAGCCGCGCAAATTTCCAAATCAAAAATCAAAAATCAAAAATCTAAAATCACAAATCCCAAATCCTCAATTTTTGTATCTGTCCTCGGGGAAGTTGCGGTACACGATTTTGAGCGGGCTCATGTCATCGAGCAGACCGCGGTCGTAGCGGCGGGTGGGCTTCGGCAGGTTGCCGAGGGTTTTCACCTCGCCGTCCGTGAAGAAGAATTGCAGGTAGTAGTTTTGATTGTAGCCGTTTTTGTGGGCCTCGCGAATCATGCGCAGGATGTCGGCTTCATCGAGCAGCCCGGGGTGCACGGTCGTGCGAACCTCGTGCGGCAGCTTGTAGCGCAGCAGGGCTTTCAGCGTTTCGCAGAATCGGTCGTAAAGCATGTGCCCGCCGGGAAGGCGCCATGTGCGGTTGCTGGGCATCTTGTTGTCGAGCGCCACATAGTCAATGAGCCCCTGCTCTGCCAAGCGGCAGATGACATCGGGGTTGCTGCCGTTGGTGTCGATTTTGATGAGCATCCCCAGCTCTTTGATTTGACGGCACAGCTCCTCGATATCGGGGTTGAGCGTGGACTCTCCGCCCGAGAGCACCACGGCATCCAAAAAGCCTGCGCGCTCGCGCAGGAACTCCATTTCATCCATGCCGCCGCCCTTCCCCAGCACCAGCTCGGGGTTGTAGCAATAGGGGCAGCGCAGGTTACACCCCGTGTACCAGAAGATGGCGGCTGCCTTCTTCGGGTAGTCCAAGAAGGTAAGCGGGGTGATGTCGGCGGGGTGAACCACGAGATTTACTATTTACTAGGTACTATGTACTATTTGGGAAATTCGCGCAGCTACGCTGCGGGGAGAAAAAGCAGGTCTGACATTCTGTCAGACCTGCTTGTCTCAGCGGCGCGGCAAAGCCGCGCACACTTCTACACTTTGTACATTGTACATTGTACTTTGTACTTCTTACTTGAGGATCTGGTCGCAGCCGCAGGAGCAGGGCTCGTCGAAGTGCTGGCGCTCCTCGAATTCTCCTTGCTTGCCGGCGTTGAAGGTCTCCACGGGGCGGTGGTAGCCCATCACGCGGGTGTAGACGGTGCAGCGGGTGCGCTCGTCCTGATGTTCAGCGAGGAGCTCTTCATCGGTCTTGACGACGCCTTTGATTTCGGGTTCGGACATATTTTCTATTTGGGGTTAGTGTTGGTCGGTGTGAGATTCGTTCTTCAGAAGAGCGGCAGCTGGGGCTGCTCTTCCTTGCGGGCCTTGGCGATGAGTTCTTCGTCGCAAAGCGGGCAGAAGTCGTGACGGCCCTTGAGGTAGCCGTGCTTCTCGCAGACGGAGAAGAGCGGCGTCACCGTGATGTAGGGCATCTTGAAGTTCGTCAGCACCTTGCGCACGATGTCGCGGCAGGCCTCGGGGGAGGAGATAGCCTCGCTCATGTACATGTGGAACACGGTACCGCCCGTGTAGCAGCACTGGAGCTTGTCCTGCATCTTGAGGGCCTTGAAGAGGTCGTGCGTGTAGCCCGCGGGCAGCTGAGAGCTGTTCGTGTAGTAGCGGTGACCGGGCGTGCCGGACTGGATGATGTCCGGGTAGCGCTTGAGGTCCTCGCGGGCGAAGCGGTGCGTGGTGCCTTCGGCGGGGGTAGCCTCAAGATTGTAGAGGTTGCCCGTCTCCTCCTGATAGCCGCGGATGCGCTCGCGCATGAAGTGCAGCACGTCCTCGGCAAAGGCGATACCCTCGGGGTTGGCGGTATTGAGCGTGTCGCCCGAGAAGTTGCGAAGCATTTCGTTCACGCCGTTGAGGCCGATGGTGGAGAAGTGGTTGCGAAGGTGCGGCAGGTAGCGCTTGGTGTAGGGATACAGGCCGCGCTCGTAGAGCTTGTTGATGAACACGCGCTTCTTCTCCAGCGTGCTCTTGGCGAGATCCATGAGCTCACCGAGCTTGCTGAACAGGAGGTTGCGGTTGCCCTTGTACAGGTAGCCGAGGCGCGCCATGTTGATGGTCACCACGCCGATGGAACCCGTCATTTCCGCAGAGCCGAAGAGACCGCCGCCGCGCTTAAGGAGTTCGCGCAGGTCGAGCTGCAAACGGCAGCACATGGAGCGCACGGCATCGGGCTTGTAGGCTTCTTCATCGATAATCTTGTTGCCGTTCTCGTCGAACTTGTACTGGGAACCGATGAAGTTCTGGAAGTAGGAGGAACCGATCTTGGCAGCGTTCTCAAAGAGCAGCGGCACGTTCTCGTCATCCCAGTCGAAGTCCTCCGTGATGTTCACGGTGGGGATGGGGAAGGTGAAGGGCTGCCCCGTGCTGTCGCCGTCCGTCAGCACCTCATAGAAAGCCTTCTGGATGACCTTCATCTCGGGCTGGAAGTGCTTGTAGCGCAGGTCGGTCAGTTCATCGCAACCACGCTCGCGGGCAAGGGCGGCGAGCTTCTCGTCATGCAGGTCGGTGAAGATGTGCATACCGCCGCTGAAGGGCTCCTGCTCGCGAAGGTCGCGGGGCACCGTCCAGTCGATGGTCACGTTGGTGAAGGGGCTCTGGCCCCAACGGCTCGGCACGTTCAGGTTGTACACGAAGCTGCGCAGCGCCTTCTTCACGTCATCGAAGGAGAGCTGGTCGCGGAAGAGGTAGGGGGAGAGGTAGGTGTCGAAGGAGGAGAAAGCCTGAGCGCCGGCCCACTCGGACTGGAGAATGCCGAGGAAGTTGGCCATCTGGCCCAGCGCCTCGCGGAAGTGCTTGGGCGGGCGGCTGTTCACGCGGGAGCGCACGCCGTTAAAGCCTTCGTTGAGGAGGTTGCGGAGGCTCCAGCCCGCGCAGTAACCCGTGAGGCAGTCGAGGTCGTGAATGTGGTAGTCGCCGTTGCGGTGGGCGGCGCCTTCCTCGGGGGTGTACACCTGGTCGAGCCAGTAGTTGGCGATGACCTTGCCCGCCGTATTGTTCACGAGGCCGGCATTGGAGTACGTGGTGTTGGAGTTGGCCTTGATGCGCCAGTCGGTGTTGCCGATGTACTCTTCAATCGTCTGCTTGCAGTCCACCCAAGTGTTGCCCTGGTACATGCCGCCGATCTGCTCGCGCTGCAACTTGTGGAGGAAGCGGTACTTAATGAAATTGCGAGCCGTCTCGAACGAGCCTTCGCGCATCAGCTCCTTTTCGATAATATCTTGCACCTTCTCCACGGGCAGGTACTCCTCCTTCTGGAGGGCATCCAGCACGTTGGCGTAGACGAGGGGATTGTACTCCTCGTGGGAGGCATGATAAGCCTTCTCGATGGCCTGTTGCACCTTGTAGGCCTCGAAGCGCTCGCGTTTTCCGTTGCGTTTGATGATTTCCGGCATGACTGTCAGTGAGTGTGTTTTCGTTGTAGAAAGAGTCTTGAGCAATGCTCCGTCCGACTCCCTCACAGGGGGCATATTAACCACCCGTCAGAGTGCCGTCTCGGGGCACTGCCTCCCGCCTGCGCGTTGCCACGAGCGGGAACGGCGCCAATGTAGCATGCCCCCCTACCCTTTGCAAGCAAAAATTTAGACCTGCATGCGAATTTCTTTCCACTAAATATAGTTGCATTTTTAAAAGCAGTACACCACATATTGTGTTTGATGCTTTTCAACTAACTTTTCCGTCTCTGCGCAAAAAGCACGCTGCTTTCCGCGTTTCATGCGGCAAATCCGCACCGCTTTTCATCCGCCGTTCCTGCCCCTCCCCCCACAAGATTTAGCGGCTAAAAAAACGCCCGCCGAGGTCACTCGGCGGGCGCTGTTCTCAAATCATTTTCCGGCTCAGCCCTGCTGAGCGGCCTTGCGGGCGGCTTTGGCAGCGGCCTTGGCGGCGCGTTCGGCGGCCTTCGCCTTCTCTTCCTCCGACATGATGCGGGGGAACACGGGCGTGGGGGCCTGCACGGTGTGGCCGTCGGGCAGAAGGCCCCAGGCGAGCGTCTGCGGCGTGAGCGCGGCGGCGTTCACCTGCAGCTGCTCCAGCATGCGGGCAGAGGCCTGCGGCAACACGCAGCTCAGCAGATAAGCGATGTGCGCGCAGCTCTCCAGCAGGTGGAAGAGCACACGGTGCAGCTCATTGGTCTGCGTCTCATCCTTGGCCATCATGAAAGGCTTGGTCTGCTCGATATAGGCGTTGCACTGCTTGATGTGCGTGTTGAGCGCGCCGAGGGCATCCGCCGTGTTGTAGGCGTTCATGCAGGAGGCGAAGGTTGCCTCCGTCTCGGCGAGGCTCGTGCGCAGGGCGGCGGAGAGCTCGTCATCGCCCTCGCCGTGGTGCACCACGCTGCCGCAGTAGCTCTTGCACATGTTGAGCGAGCGGTTGCAGAGGTTGCCGAGGTCGTTGGCGAGCTCGGTGTTGTAAATCATCTTGAGGCGCTCGGGGTCGTAGTCGCTGTCGTAGCCCGTCTTGGTGTCGCGCACCAAGTAGTAGCGCAGGGCCTCTGCGCCGAAGGCGTCGCAGAGGTCGTTCGGGTCCACGATGTTGCCGAGGGACTTGGACATTTTCTCGCCCTTGATGTTGAGCCAGCCGTGCACCAGCAGCTTGGGCATTTCCTCATCGGAGAAGCCCATGGCGTGCAGCATGCAGTACCAGTACACGCCGTGAGCGGGCACCAGAATATCCTTGCCGATGACCTCACAGGCAGCGGGCCACAGCTTGCTGAACTCAGGCAGCGTCGGGTCGCCGTCGGAGAGATAGCCCGCGAAGGAGATATAGTTCACCAGCGCATCGAACCAGACATAGGTCACGAAGTCCGGGTCAAAGGGCAGCGGAATGCCCCAGGAGAGGCGGTTCTTCGGGCGGGAGATGCAAAGATCGACACCTTCCGCACGCTCGATGGCGTTGAGGAGATTCTGGCGGCGGAACTCAGGCGTCACGCTGTCAGGGTGCGTGGTGATGAACTCGCGCAGCCATGCGATGTGCTGACTGAGGTTGAAGTACCAGTTCTCCTCCTCCAGCTCAATCACCTCGCCCCACTCGGGGCCGAACACGCCGTCCTCGTTGCGTTCCTTCTCGGTGAGGAACTGCTCCTGACGGACGGAATAGAAACCCTTGTAAGCCTTCTTGTAAAGGCAACCCTTCTCCTTGAGGTTGGTGAGAATCTTTTGGACGCAGGCCACGTGGCGCTTGTCGGAGGTAGCGGCCCAGCCATCGTAGTTCAGGCCGAGGCGGTCCCAAAGGGCGATGAACTTCTGCATCACGGCGTTGGCGTACTCCTCGGGCTCCACGCCCGCGGCCTCGGCCTTTTGCTGCACCTTCTGGCCGTGCTGGTCTACACCGGTGAGGAAGTACACATCCTCCCCGCACATTCGATGCCAACGAGCCAGCACGTCCGCAAGGACTTTTTCGTATGCATGCCCGATGTGGGGCGCTCCGTTGGTGTAATCAATGGCGGTTGTAATGTAGAACATAACGCGCGGATTGTATCACCCGCACCTCGTTACCGCAAGCCGAAAGCGCGGCATGACGAGGATAAGAAATCGCTGCCGTCCCATACGGCAGTTCGACAAATGAGCAGGTTGTCGGGATTTACTAGGTACTATGTACTAGGTACTATTTATCAAGTTCGGCGG
>JAKSOV010000014.1 GCA_024405415.1 Akkermansia sp. | reverse complement strand
TGCTGCTAAGCCCGCTCCCGCGAAGAAGGCGGCCCCCGCCAAGGCGGAGACGAAGGCAGCTCCCGCGAAGAAGGCGGCCCCCGCCAAGGTTGAGGTGAAACCTGCTCCGGAAAAGAAGCAGAAGCCTGCTGAGAGCAAAGCGACTGAGGAGAAAACACCGACTCCCGCGCCTGAGCCCAAGGCTGAGGAGAAAGTTTCCGCTGCCCCCAAGGAAAAGAAGCGCCGTAAGACGGTGTTTAATCCGAAGGTGACGGCGCAGCAGCTGCAGGAATTCTTCCCCGATGACAACACTCTCAAGAATGCCTTTAAGGCGCTGTTGCTTATCGCCAAGAAGAACAACGGCTATGTGACGGATGAGGATATCTCCAATTCGCTGCCTTCTGACGTGGCGGAGGAAGATGATCAGGTGCGACTCTTTGAACGTCTTCATGAAATCGGCGTGGATGTGCGCGATGATGCTTTTGCTCCCACCCCCCTCTCCACGGAGGAGCTCAAGGGGCAGGGCGGCAGTCTGGTGAACACCCCCGGCGTGCAGGAGAAAATTAAGGAGCTCATCCGCCAGGCGCAGGAGCAGGGTTACCTGACCTACGACGATATCAACGACGTGTTGCCGCACGACATGATTGAGCCCTCGGACTATGAGGAAATCATGGAGCGTCTGCGCGGTATGCAGTTCGACATCATTGATGCGTCGGATGTGGACTCTTACAGCGACCGTCAGCGCATGAATGACGCGGGCGAGGAGGATGAGGCCGAGAAGATTGAGGCCAAGATGGACATCCTCGATGACCCGGTGCGCATGTACCTCAAGCAGATGGGCCTGAAGGAGCTGCTCTCCCGCCAGAAGGAAGTGGAGATTTCCCGCCGCATCGACCAGGCGGAAGCCAAGTTGCAGGAGAGCCTGCACCGCTTCGGTGTGGTGGCGGTGTATTACTGCGACATGGCCGACAAGGTGGCTCGCAACGAGGAGCGCTTTGATCGCGTGGTGGTGGACAAGAATATTGACCGCCGCGACAAGTATATCAAGGAGTTGACGATGCTGGTGACGCGTGTGCTGACCATGCATGCTGAGACTCGCAGCGCCTATGCTCGCCTTTCTTCGGCCTTGCGCCGCAAGAAGTCAGTGCCCGCCGCCCGAGCTGATTTTGAGGAGCGCGTGAAGGAACTGACGGAGATGTATGGCGACTTCTCCTTCAAGAATAAGGTGTACGAAGACTTCGTGAAGAAGCTTCGCGAACTGCGTCAGCGCATTATCAAGCTGACCCGTCAGCGCGATGCCGACCCGGAGAATCCCCGCTTCGCCGATGCGCTCAAGGAGTACGAAATGGACCTTTGGATGCCCATTGAGGACTTCCACGAGAACTACAAGCAGATGCGCCACAGCATGAAGGAAGCGCAGGATGCCAAGCGCGAGATGATCGAGGCGAATCTTCGCCTTGTGATTTCCATTGCGAAGAAGTACACCAACCGCGGTCTCGCTTTCCTCGACCTCATTCAGGAGGGTAACATGGGCCTCATGAAGGCTGTGGAGAAGTTCGAGTACCGCCGCGGGTACAAGTTCTCCACCTATGCAACATGGTGGATTCGTCAGGCAATCACCCGCTCTATCGCGGACCAGGCCCGCACTATTCGCATCCCCGTGCACATGATTGAGACTATCAACAAGCTCATGCGTGTGCAGAAGAAGCTGGTTCAGGACTTCGGGCGCGAACCTACGCCGGATGAGATTTCCGCTGAGTGCGGTATGGCGGTGGAGAAGGTGCGCAGTGTGCTCAAGATGGCACAGCAGCCCATTTCCATGCAGCAGCCTGTGGGCGATTCCGATGATACGTCCTTCGGCGATTTCCTGGAGGATAAGAGTGCGGAGAACCCCATGGACGGCGCTTCCTACAACTCGCTGCGCGATAAAATCGGTGATGTGCTCAATACGCTCAATCCCCGCGAGCGTGCGGTCATCGAACAACGCTTCGGCCTGAAGGACGGTAATCCCCGCACGCTGGAGGAAGTCGGTCGCCAGTTCAACGTGACGCGCGAACGTATCCGCCAGATTGAGGCTAAGGCGCTTCGTAAGCTGCGTCATCCTACGCGCATCAGCAAAATTAAGGGCTACCTGCCCGATTCTGCCGAGTCTTAAAAGACGGAAAAGACAGAGATATGTCACCCGACGGCGCTCATGGTGCCGTCGGGGCTTTTTTTTGCCTGAAATACGTAATTTTTGAGTGACTTCGCGCGTGCGATTTGCTATGATGGGCTACACAGGCATATGAAGGGCTCATTCTCTCGTTCCGCGTTCTTTTCCATTGCTGCCACTCTCACCGTGGCTCTGTCTCCGTGCCTTGTTGCGCAAGAGGCTTCGCCCGAGGTGCAACCCGAGACGGCGCGCCGACAAATGGCGATGAGAGATGCCATGCAGGAGGTGCAGGAAGCACGCACTGCCTATGCGGAAAAGAAGTACACGCTCGCCGTGGAGCATTACCGCAATGCCTTGGCCGTGTTGCCCCAGGCTCCGGCCGCGGAGAAGCAGCTCACCTTCATTAAAGACAGCCTGTCGGATGCGCTGATTGCCTCCGCTATGGATTATCGCGCCGTAGGCCGTAAGGATGAGGCCGTCTCCTTCCTGAAGGAGGCGATGGCGCTTTCCCCCAAGAATGAGCGCGCCCGCCGTGAGCTCTTGAAGACGGAGGACCCGCAGCATACCAACCCTGCGCTGACGCCGCAGCATGTCGGTGATGTGTCGGAGGTGGATCGTCTGCTGACGCTGGGTTACGCTCAGTCTGACCTCGGTAAGTTTGACGAGGCTTTGGCTGCGTTCCGTCAGGCGCTCACTATCGATCCCTACAACACGGCCGCCCGGCGCGGGATGGAGTCGGTGCAGAAGCGCCGCAGTGCCTACTATGCCACGGCCCGCGACAGCGCGCGTGCCGCAGCCTTGTCTCAGGTGGATGCTCTTTGGGAGGAATCGGTGCCTCAGGACGCCGAAATCACCGATGCCGGTGCCGGACAGCAGCAGGGTGAGGTGTTGGAGGATGAGGAGGCTCAGAGCCGCATTGCCGCTGCTCTGCGCGAGATGGTGCTGCCGCAGGTGACGTTTGATGATGCTCCCGTCATGGATGTGATTGAGGCCTTGCAGGCCCAAATCCGCCGTTTTGAAACCAACGGCGCTTCTTCTGCCGGGCGAGCGGTGAATCTGACGGCCAATTTCGGCCTCGTCGGTTCCGAGGGGTACAACGACATCATGGGCCGTCGCGTGAGCCTTAAGCTTTCGGATGTTTCCCTGACAGAGGTGCTGGATGCGCTGGCTCGCCAGTTGGGTATCACGTATCACGTGACACCTCTCGGTGTGGAGCTCTCCTATTCCGGTAAGGATTTCGGCCCCATGGTGGAGCGCGTATACACGGTTTCGCCGCATTTCTTTGATGCTGAAGTCAGCGACGGCGGAGACGATGACGATGATGATTTCTCCTCCTCCTCCTCTCGTGTGGTGGTGAAGCGTGTTAACCCCGTGACGGCCCTGAAGGAGATGGGTATCTCTTTCCCCGAGGGCTCTAATGCGCGGTATGACGTCGGCAGCCGCTGCCTCACGGTGCGCAATACCCCCTATAATCAGGAGGAAATCGCCGGTTTGCTCAGCGTGCCCTTGGATGAGCAGGCTCGCTCCGTGGTGCTCAATGTGGTGGCCATGGAGGTTAATGAAAGCGACCTGAACGAGTTGGGCTTTGAATGGTTGGTGAACATGCACGTGGGCCCCGGCTCGTGGGTCGGCACCGGCGGCGTGATGAGTTTGGCGCGTCAGGCCGGTTGGCCGGAAGGCGGCAATATGATGGCTCAGGACCTTGTTGATACTCCCACCGGTTCTCTGACGGAGGGACTGCGCAGCGGTTCTCAGGCTATTTCGGCGGACAGCATGGACCGCCTCATTTCCACCGGCAGTGCTCGCCTCTTGAATGCGGCAAATGCCTCTACAGCTAAGGCTCCCGGTATCCTTTCCCTTCGCGGTATCTGGCAGGCTGGTGATGTGACAATGATTATGCGCGGCCTCTCCCAGAAGAAGGGCACCGATATCCTCTATAATCCCCGCCTTGTGCTGACGCCGGGGGCGGAACAGCAGGCCACCTTCACCAATGTGCGAGAGATGTTCTACCCCGAGTCGTATTCGGAGCCGAATGTGTTCTCCTCCAGCATGTCGATGTCGACAGGCTTCACCGCTACCGGGGCTGTGGGGGCGACCAGAACATCCTCATCTCTCCATGCCGTTACGGCTACGGCCGCTCATCCCGAGGAGTTTACGCGCTTCGGCATGACCGAAGAGAGCGTGGGCGGTATCGGCGCTGTGGTGCAGGTGCATGACGCCCAGATTGCGCAGGACGGCCAGTTGGTGACCTTGGCGCTCACCGTGACGCTCAATGATTTCGAGGGCTTTATCAATTGGGGTACGCCCATCCGCACCTTCATGATGACTGATAGCGGAGACTCCTTGGCGTCCGGCAAGATGGCGCAGATTACGCTCACGGAGAACCATATTCTCAAGCCCGTCTTCAAGCGCCACATGGAGAATACGAAGATTTCCGTGGCTCCCGGTTCCGTGATTGTCATGGGCGGCGTGCAGGAGGGGCGCACCGTGCGCTATGAAGACAAGCTGCCGATTTTGGGCGATTTGCCCCTTGTCGGTCGCCTGTTCCGCTCCGAAGGTCACGAGGAGAAAAAGAAAGCTTTCCTATTCTTTGTCAAGGTGGATGTCGTCGACCCGACCGGTCGTGATCCCCGCACGGGTTCCCGCCCGTCGGATTTTTCCTTGGCTGATTAACAAAGAGAGACAATGAGTAAGTACGATAGCAAGTATTCCGAGGTAGGTGCTGAGGGGAGTCGCTCTCACGTTCGCGGCATTATCCAGCAGCTCAACGAGGAGAAACCCTCGAAGGAGAAATCCCGCGAGGTGGTGGTGCGTCCGGACGGTACCAAGGTTATCCGCGTGACGAAAAAGCGCCGCGTGTTGGTCTCCGATGAGGAGAAGCGCAAGGCCGGGCGCCGTTCGTTTCTGTGGATTCTGATGGGCGCTTTTGGCCTCTGCGGCCTGTTTGTTGCAGTGCTGTTGTTCCGCATGTCCACGTTGGCCGGTGAGGCCTATGCGCAGCAACAGGCGGATTCTTTGAAGTCTGCATGGGGTGCGGAAACAGTTGCCGTGAGCGGTTCCGGTATTGAAGGTATGGACTTCCATCTCTCCGGCGTCGTAGCGGACTTCCCCGAAGGGTCCCTGATTCGCCGCGTCGTGTTGTCCGATATATCGGCCTCGCTGGACATTGCGACCTTCTTTTCCGGCGTGTTGAAGGGGGATAAACTTTCCGTGGCGCGTGCCGAAATCGTGTATGACGCGGCTGCTGAGACGCTGAGCATCCCCCTGTATCAAGGTGAAGACTTGTGGCACTTCTCCCGCGTGGAGTGCGACGATTTCAATGTTAAATCGACGGATGGTGAGGCATCGGCCGTGAGTGTCAACAATGCTCATGCTTACCTCTATTACCCCCGTCGTAGTGACCGTTCTTCCTGCGCGTTGGTGCTCAGCGGCGGTGCCGTTCAGCTGCGCGGTATGCAGAATATTCGCCTCAAGGATGCGAAGTTCTACATCGCGCGTTCCGGGGTGGAGGAATTCTCTCTCCGCGGCACGACGGACCGCGCGACCGAAACCGAGAGCCATGCCCGCACGGCTCTTGCCGTCAGCGGTCGCCTGAACGCAGGGGATTCGTTGAGCGGCCCCTTCGAATTTGATGCAGACAATATGCGCTTTGCGGAGTTTACGCAGGGACGTCTGGAAAATATTTTTACGGCTCGTACCGTGCTGCAGGCTGTCGGTAGGGACCGCTCCCGCGCCCGTGTGGTGCTTCCCTTCCACACCGAAAAGCCCGTGTTCAGCGGAGAGTTTGCGCTCAAGGAGATTTGCCTGAAAGGTTTCCCTGTGCAGACTGCTCTCCTGCGCCACATGGAAGCAGAGAAGCGAAAGAACTATCTGCCCCCGGTCATTTCCCGCGGTCACGTTTCCCTGAAGACGGATGGCGAGAATATGACTCTGGAATTGCCGGATGAACAAGTGGTGGAGCGCGACCTCTTGCACCTGCGCGGAAGCCTGTCTCTCAATGCTGCTAATGAAATCAGCGGCAGCATGGAGTTCGGCTTGCCCGCCATTCTGACGCATGCCGAGTATGCGGATGGTAAGGCAGATCCCATCTTTAGGGAGGATGCAGGTACCGCCTGGGTGAAGACGGAGTTGTCCGGTACGGTCAACATTCCGTCCGACAACTCCGCGCAGCTGGAGGCTGAGGCCGAGGAGGCTCGTTCCTCCCGTCCGGGCCGACTGCAGCTGGACGCCTTGGACTTTGATAAGGTGGCCAACCAGCTCAAGCGCGACCGCGAGGCCCTGCAATCCGTCGATGGCGCATCCGGTGCAGAGTCTCCTGCATCTGTTGACGCAGCCTCGGATAGCCCAGCTGAACCGCAGATGAAGAGCCGCTCTTTAGATTCGTTGGATTCTCCCTTGGATGTTAAGAGTATCTTCGATTAAGTTGCATCTTCGCAATATCCATGGCTAATCGCGATACAGAGCTACGTTCTAAGTGGTGGACTCGCCCCCTCGGGCATATCGCTTGGTTCCTCATCACTGCGATTTGCTTTACTCTGCGCAAACGTGTTATTGTCAAAGATAACAGCGGGGTGAAGCCCGGGCATCGCCCTGTCATCGTGGCTCTGTGGCATAACCGCACTTTCCCCCCCTGCTATGTGTACCGCTATGTGCTGCACGGTCCGGTGATGATGAGCATGCTCACCAGCGCCAGCAAGGACGGGGCTCTGCTCACGACTGTGGCGAATGACTACGGGATGCGCACCGTGCGAGGTTCCAGCAACCGTCGCGGCATTGCCGGGTTCATGGATATGGTGGCCGAGGTGAAGAACGGTTGCTCCATGTGCATCACGCCCGACGGGCCCAAGGGCCCGATTTATCGCTCGCACAACGGTGTTATCAAACTGGCTCAGCACAGCGGGGTGCCGATTATTCCGCTGTGTATCGATATGCCGAACTGCTGGCGCATCAGGAAGGCCTGGGACGGTTATGTCATCCCCAAGCCCTTCTCCCGCCTGACCCTGCTGTGGGGCGAGCCGATTGAGGTCCCCGCGGAGTTGGATGACGCCGGCGTGGAATTCTACGCCCGCAAGCTTGATGCAGCCTTGGCCTACGGTCGCCCTGATTTCGGGCCGATTCCCGAATAACCTTACCCGCCCTATAAGATATGATGCAACCTGTCCTCATGAATGGAAAAGCCGTCGCCGCCAAAGTGCGCGAGGGGCTTCTTGCCGAGATAGCCGAGCTGAAAGCCGCGGGGCATACCCCCGGTCTGGCGGTGGTGTTGGTGGGCGAAGACCCCGCCTCTCAAGTTTATGTTGCCTCCAAGGTGAAGGCTTGTGAGGAGTTGGGTATTTATTCCCAGAAATGGGCCTTGCCCGCCGAGACCACGCAGGAGGAGCTGGTGGAGCTCATTCACAAGCTCAATGCAGATGACCGAATCCACGGTATCCTCGTCCAGAGCCCGCCCCCGAGCCACATTGACGAAGCGGCCGTTATCCTCAATATTGACCCGCGCAAGGATGTGGACGGTTTCCACCCGACCAATGTCGCCAAGCTTGTGTTGGAGGACGAGACCGGCTTTGTGCCCTGCACACCGCTGGGGTGCATGGTGATGTTGAAGGAATACGGCATCGATACCAAGGGCAAGCATGCCGTCGTTATCGGGCGCAGTATGATTGTCGGTAAACCCATGGCGCATCTTCTTGTCAGCAAAAAAGCCAATGCTACCGTGACGATTGCTCATTCCCGCACCACGGACCTGCCTGCGCTTTGCCGCACGGCGGATATCGTGGTGGCGGCGGTCGGTCGTCCCAATATGGTGACGGCGGACTATATCAAGCCCGGTGCCGTGGTCGTGGATGTGGGTATCAACCGCGTAGAGGATGCGACCCGCCCGCGCGGCTACCGCATTGTCGGCGATGTGGACTTTGCTTCCGTCGCTCCGCTGTGCAGCGCCATCACGCCGGTGCCCGGAGGCGTAGGCCCCATGACGATTGCCATGCTCATGGCTAATACCGTCAAGGCCTGCCGCCAACTCTGCGGCTGCTGATACGATTCCCTATGACCCAACATACCCCCATCATCGGCCTCCTCGCGGCGGCCGCCCTTGCTGCTGTGTTCTGCTCTTGCGGGACGGAAGCCCATGCGCGCGTACTGAGGAAGAATGCGCCTGCGGAAGCAAACCCTGCTTCGCAAGCTCCTGTTTCGCAGCGTCCGGTCGCGCAGCTGATTCCTCGTGCTGTATACCGCAACGAGCTTTTGCTGCGTCGCGGCGGGTCCCCGGAGGTGCGCATTCACCTGTCCCGGCAGCGTGGGGAGCTGTTCATGGACGGGCAGCTAGCCATGGATTTTCCCGTGTGTACGGGGCGGCAGAACTCCACCCCTGAGGGCGCTTACCATATTTTGGAGAAAGATCGTAGCCATCGTTCCAACCTCTACCATGTGGCTATGCCTTATTTCATGCGCTTGACCTACGACGGTATCGGCCTCCACGTGGGCGATGTCTATAGCGCGCCCGTCTCGCACGGCTGCATTCGCCTCACGCGGGAGGCTTGTGTGCCGCTTTATCAGCTCCTGCCCGTGGGAACACCTGTCTACATCAGCCAAGGTTGAAGCTTGCCTCAATCCATGAAATCGGCGGCCAGCTGAAGCAGCGCCTGTTGGACGTAGCTGCGGCGGAGCAGAGAGGGTAGCTCGGGGCGCTCGCCGAAGAGTTGGACAGCAAGCTTAGCGAGGCGCGCGGGAACATCGTGCGCGCGAAGGGCGAGGTAGGTTTCCCATGCGGCGGTGCTGCGGTCCGTGGGGTAAACGACGTTTGCCAGGAAATCTGCGGCGCGCGCCTGCCCCACAAGGGCACATCTGCTGCGCAGAGGTGCGGCGTCGAGCGTGCAATGAGTATCCCAGAAAGCGTGCGTGAGGGAGCAAAGAGCCTCGGTGAGTCGCTTGGCTCCTGCTGCATTCATCAGCGGCACCAGCCGCGGCCATTGCTGAGCAGAGAGAGCCAGCGCCGCTACGCGGCGGGTGGGGTGATTCATCGGGCGTACGGGAGAGAGCACCCACGGCAGCGGCGGGAAGCAGAAGGTTTCCCTTTGTTGCCACCAAGCACCCCAGACCCGGCGGTGATAGGTGCGGGCCTCCTCGGTGGTGCGCTCGGGAAGGACGGCTTGCAGAAAGCCGGCTGTGCCGAGAAGCACGGCTTCGGCATCTCGCCCCTGTAGGCTTTCGAGTGAAGCGCGTCGTGCCAACAGTCTCATGCTGCGCTTGTTGGCAGCGTAGCCCAGCACTTCGGCCCATGCCTCAAACCATGCTTGTTCCGCCCCGATGATGCTTGCTTTTTGTTCAAAGGCCGCGGCCTTGTGTTCGGCGCGGTATGCTGCGGCCGAGCGGAGCAGAGCGAGGAGTCGCTCACCCGATAGCTCGCGCAGCAGGGCGCCGGCCTTGCGCTCGGGGTAGAGGCGCGCACAGCCGCAGACAGCCCGCAGGGTGGCGGGCGGCACCACCGCTATAGGAATGTCCCTGTGAGTTGCGGTGCGCGTAAACCATGCGGTGGGCGGCGATTGCAGAACGACATGCAGCACGACATTATCGTAGGCCGGGTTTTCCCCGCAGCGTTCCGTTTCCCAGTCCTCCGCGCGGAGATGCAGGGCAATATCGCCGCGCAATCGGTGCCCCTCGCATTCAATCTCCGCACGCAGCACGGTCGGCCCGTCTGTCGACAGGTTGGCCGTGCCCAAGTCCGATACGCGCACGATGCCGTGTCGCAGGGTTCGGCAGCAAAGGCCCGCTCGCGCATCCAGCCAGAGTTGTGCTAATTCATCGCGGCTGAGCCGCGGTGCGACGACAGGCTTTTCCTCCGGGTACACCCTCTGCAACAGCTGCTCATAGGCAGCTGCTGTTTCCGAGCGTCCGAGGTGCGGCGTCATCACTTGTCTCCGTTCTGCTCCTCCGTTTGGCGCAGCAGGTCCTCCTCCAGTGTCTCGCAGACGTAGCCGAAGGTCTCGTCGTTTTGGCGATTCATTGCGCGCAGAGTATTGTGCGCCTCCAGCACGTGCTTCGTGCGCTCCAGTTCCGTCATCGGCTCCGCATCCGTCGGCAGCGCCTCTGCCGCCGAGGTGAGCGCCGCACGGCGAGCGGCGATGTCATTCGCCCAGAAGGCTCCGGGCGGGTCAATCTCCATCAGCATGTCCAGCCCGAGGCTCTCCATCGCCTCGCGGGCGCGGGATGTGGGCGAGGCCACCTGCAATGCGCCGCCGAGTGCCAGGCACTTGCGCGCCAGCCCCGCCAGCGTGCCCATGAACGTGGAGTCCACACCGGGGCAAAGCTCCAAATCAACGATAATGGTGCTACCTCCCTCACTCAGGTATTGTTCAGCCAGCGTTTTCAGGGCAGGGCTGTTCACAAAGCTGCCTCGGGCGCTGCAGCGCAGCCACAGGCAGTCGGAAAATACATGGTGGGTCAAAGAGGTGTCGGACATGGTGCTATGCTCCGATACTAGCGCCCTTTGTCTGCGGACGCAAGAATAAAGTGACAACCTGCGACGAAATCAGGCCCGGGAGGGAGACCGTGGGCCCTGACCGATTTACATTTGTTGTCCTGTCTCCTTTCCTTCTTGCCTCAGACGCTGCATTTTGGTATCGTATGCAGAGTACGATTATGTTGGAAGCCCGTCAGATAGCACTTGAAATCGAACAGGGGGATGAGGAGTCTCTCTTTTTGCTGCGCGATATCAATTTTTGCGTCCCTAAAGGACATTTTATGGCGATTGTCGGCCCATCGGGCTGTGGCAAGACGACCCTGTTGAAAGCTATTGCAGGGATTAAGGAAACGACGGACGGTGCTTTCTATTGGGAGGGGCGCAATCTCGAGGAAGAGGGGGATTTTGAGCCGCGTGAAATCGGCTATGTGCCGCAGTTCAGCATCGCGCATGAGGCGTTGACGGTGGACGAGTGTGTGGAGAACGCCGCACGCCTGCGCGTGAAGGCGGGAGAGGATGCGCTCAACGACCTCATTGACCAAGTGCTGGAGGAGACGGGCATGACGGAGATTGCTGACCGCCCCGTGAAGCTCCTCTCGGGAGGTCAGAAGCGCCGTCTGGCGCTGGCGATGGAGCTGGTCTCCGGGCCCAAGATTCTGCTCTGTGATGAGGTGACGAGCGGTCTTGACCCGCGCTCCGAACGCGAGATTGTGGAGCTGCTGCATGCGCTGAGTCTCAAGGACGGGCGTATCGTGATTTCCGTGACACACAGCCTTGCACAGATGGAGCTATACGACAGCGTGATGGTGCTGGTGGGCGGCAGCTTGGCCTATCACGGCAGCCCGAGCTCGCTGGCGCATTACTTCGGCGTGCCCGGTTTTGAAGAGGTGTATCCCCGCCTGCAACTGCGCGAGCCCGTGGAGTGGGGTGCCAGCTGGCTGAAACACCGCGCGGATTATTATGCCAAGCTGGAGCAGGCTCATATCGCCAAGTTCCGCGAGGCGGGGGTGGAGCCGCCGCCTGTGTCGGCGGCGGAAGAGGAGGAAGAGGACGCAACTCCCGGTTTCGGCACGCAGTTCGGCGTGTTGCTTCGCCGCCGCTTTACGCTGCTCTTCCGCGATCGCGCGCAGCTGTTGTTGCAGGTGGCGATGATTGTCATTTTCCCGATATTGGTGGCGCTCTTCTCCGGCAAGGGGCAGGAGCAGCTCATGCACCTCACCGACAGCATAGGCGATGATATTGCCATTGAGATGCAGGCTCAGCAGGAGCAGGCGGAGGTGCGTGCCCGCGTGGGCTCCGCTGTGAGCGGCATTATCATGTTCGAGGTGATTTTGCTCGGGCTGATGGGGTCCAACAACTCGGCCTCCGAAATTGCGGGCGAGCGTCAATTGCTGGAGAAAGAGAAATTCGCGGGGGCTTCTCCCGGGGCCTGTGTGGCCTCCAAGGCGGTGTATCTTGCCTCGTTGGTGGTGGTGCAAAGCCTGTGGATGTTCATCTTTGTGCAGTATTTCTGGCCGCTGCGCGGGGATGCTCTCAATCACCTTCTTTTCCTGCTGCTGGCCAACGCCGCCATGACGAGCGTGTGTCTCGGCATTTCGGCCAACTGCCGAACGGCGGCTCAGGCCTCTCTGCTGAGCATTTATCTCGTGGGTTTCCAGCTTCCGCTGTCGGGCGCGGTGCTCGCTCTGCCGGATACGATTGAGCGCCTGACGCAGCCCTTCATCTCCGCCTATTGGGCGTGGAGCGGCAGCATTCAGGGCGGGTTGGATTCTGAGGTGCTCAAGGCGGTGAACAGCATTGTGCAGACCTCTTTCACGGAACCGGGCCTTTGCCTCATCGTGTTGGCGGCTCATATCGTAGTCGGTTTGGTGCTGGCCTACATCGGTGTGCGTCGCACCCGTTGGGAGTGAGAAATCCTTTACAAGTCCTTTTGAACACTTTACAATCCTGCAAGGTATGGCAAGAAGAAGTCGCAAAAGCAGTGCCAAGCGCGGTGCTGTCAATTGGCAAGGCCCCGTGGCGGGCGCGGCGGTCGCTCTGATTCTGGGCGGCGGTCTGTATGTGGCGCTGAACGGCTCGGGCCCCTCTCCGTCCCGATCTGCCGGGGAGGAGGGCGGCTTTGATATTGCCGCGTATCGCACGGATGCCTCCCGACTGACGGGCAATCGCTATCGCATTATCGGGCGTGTGGAGAATATCGACACCATCGGCAACGACCGCATGGTGGCGGTCTCCGTGGCGGGCAACAAGCAGGAGCGTCTGCCCTTGTTGGTGCCGGAAAGCGTCTCGAGCCGTGTGAACCTGACGCGCGGAGATACGTTTGTTTTTGAGGCGGACTGCCGCACGGGGCGCGATGAGTCGCAATGCGAGGTAAAGGGCGTTCTGGTGGTGAGCCGTATCGAAACTAAGTAATTTTTTGCCTTCATGAAAGCTTTGGATGTATTAGCTTTGTCGTTCCTGTGCGGGTGGGCCATGCTGCCGCTGGCGGCGGATGAGCCCGCTGCATCGCCCGCGCCCGCGGAGCAGGCCCCTGCGCCGTCGCAGCCGAATCAACAGGCGGCACCTACTCTTGATTTAAGCGGCGGTCAGAAGACCCCCGACGGTCAGAATGCGGATGTACGTTTGCTCGGCATGGAGGTGCCCTTGCTGGACCCCTCTAACGATACGGTCGCTTATAACGGCGGATTGTTCGATGTGGGCAATAATGCCGTGGTGCGTGCCCGCTTTGAAAAATACCTTTACGAGTCGCCCGAGGACAGCAAGGAGGTGCAGCGTTACATGAAGAAGCTGGAGGCCATCCTGAAGCTCACGCAGAAGAGTGCGCGCTCCAGTGCGGAGGTGGGCAGCGAAACGCTCCTGCAAATCGGCCGCGGTCTCTACGAGCTGGGGGATTTCCCCATGGACGGCAACCAGTCACCTGCTTTGGCCGGCGGTATCGCCAGCGCCTTGGCGGTGCAGTATGCCAACCTGAAACGCGACAAGAAGAATGAGGCCACGCAGAAGGAAATCGACAAGTTGGTGGACGATACCAACCGCATGACCAATTACAACACGGGCCGCGGGACGCGCCAGGTCGGTGTCAAGGGCAATACCGCCTCGGCGACGACCATTACCTCCAATACTGTAAAAATCGCGCAGGGTACGAAAAATATCGGCCTGAAGGAGGCCGGCATCGTGAAGAACGATACGGACTCGGTTGCCGCAACGGAAATGGCCAAGCTCAACTATCAGAGCATGATTATTTCCTTCCTCATGGAGCGCCGCTTTGACCACGCGCTGATCGGTGCGAACACCTTCCGCCACATTTTCCGCGACGGCGATACTCAGCTGAAGTTGGACGAGAACTCCAAGGCCTCCAAGATGTTCACGAACCTGACGGGGACGACGCCCACGGTCAGCGCCTTGGCCTCTCTGGCGGCCAATATGCGCCGCGAGGTGGATCGCAATATGCAGGCTGTGGATGCCCAGTTGGCGCAGAGTCATCTCTCTGAGGCTACGCAGCACCTCATCGAGGCCGTAGCCGTGGGTGAGTATATGCAGAGTGTTGCCGCATTCCCCTTGGCGAAACGTGCCCGCATCGCCGAATTTTGGACACTGCGCAAGCGCACGCTGACAGCTCTCAATGCCCGCGATTACGCCAAGGCGGAGGATGTCGCTAAGCGTATGAAGGAGCTGGACAGCGATTTTGATGACTCCCTGTTGCGCTCCTATTGTGCAGGCCGCAAGCAGCAGAGCAACCTGGAGCTGCGTAATGCCGTCAAGGCTCTCAAAGCCGGCAATGAGGAGGAGTTCAACAAGCATATTACCGAGGCCGGCACCATCTGGCCGCTCAATCCCAAACTGGCCGAGGGGCGAGAGCAGCTGGAGCGCATCGATAGTCAGGACGGCGTGCTGGATGAGTTCAAGGTGCTCGTGGAGCGCGGCGATTACCGCACCATCTACAACGAGCAGGACAAGTTTGAGGTGGTGGCGCTGAACCCGGAGCTGAAAGCGCAGTACAAGGAGGCTATCACTGTGGTGAGCACCATCGACGGTATGTTGAAGCAGCTGGACGGCGCCGCTGCGCAGGATGCCACCATGGGGCCCTGCATGGCCTACGAGATGCTGCTGGAGCAGCAAGGGAATGAGAAGTACGAAAAGGACGCCCGGTTCCGCGATGCGCTGGCACGCTATGCTTTGGGTGCGCACGATTTCGTGCAGGCTCTGGAGGCTGCCGAGGCCTGTGAGAATCGAGGTGAGCTGGGTTCCGCTCTTTCGAACTTCTACCGCGCACAGTGCCTCTACCCGCGTTCGGAGAAGGCCGGCAAGGGCGTGAAGCGCGTAACGGAACGTATCCTCAAGGCGAAGTTCTGAGTCGGTGAATGCCCCGGTGATTACTCGTTTTGCGCCTTCCCCCAGCGGGCCGATGCATGTCGGGCACCTGCTGGCGGCGCTGGAGGCTCGGCGCGTGGCGGATGAGCACGGTGGGCGTTGCCTGCTGCGCATCGAGGATATTGACCAACGAGCTCAGAACCCGCGTTGGACGGAGTTGCTGTACGAAGATTTGGACTGGCTCGGTCTGCATTTTGACGGCGAGGTGATGGTGCAGAGTAAACGCTTTTCACGCTACGCTGCCGTCTTGGATGATTTGCGCTGCCGCGGGTTTCTCTACCCCTGCTTCTGTACCCGCGGAGAGATTAAGCAGCAGCTGGCGGAGATGGGGCGTGCCCCGCATGCTACGCTCGGCTATCTCTACCCCGGGACCTGCAAGAATATGTCGGAGGCAGAGCGAGCGGAGCGGCTCGCCCGAGGCGAGACGCACGCATGGCGCTTGGATATGGCCCGCGTGCAGGATGCCTATGGCTGCCTGGAGTGGGAGGACGCATACCGCGGCGTGCAGCGTTGCGTGCCGACGGAGTACGGCGATGTGGTGCTGGCCCGCAAGGAATTTCCCGCAAGCTATCATTTGGCCGTGGTGGTGGATGATGCGGAGCAGGGGGTGACGCACGTCACCCGCGGGGAAGACCTCTTCGACGCTACGCATATTCACCGCGCCCTACAGGCCGTGCTCGGTTTGCCGACGCCCTTGTATCAGCATCACGCCCTGCTGCGTGACAACGCGGGTAAGCGCCTCGCCAAGCGCGACGGTGCCCGTTCCCTCGCCTCACTCCGAGAGTCCGGCCTCACCCCGCAACAGGTGCGGGCTTCTCTGTCTGCAGCCCTCCGCAACAACGGCATTTGGTCGATTGAGGCGCATTGAGAGAGTGCCGGATACATCTCCTATTTGACGCCTCTCTCATCCTTTAGCAGCTCCTGCGATGAGTTCCAGCGCGCGGGCGGCGACCATGGTGCGGAAGGCGTTGCGATCCATGCCGGGGCGGTAGAGGGTTTCCGTGTGGCTGCGGGCGGCGCCGCGGCGGGCAAGGGCGATGCAGACGGTGCCGACGGGCGGTTCTCCCTCGGCGGCGGTGGGGCCCGCGTTGCCCGAGACGGCGACGGCGCAATCGGCGCCCGCTTTGCGCATGGCGCTCTCGGCCATGGCGGCCACGACAGGCTCGCTGACCACCGTGTGCTCGTCAATGAGGGCGGCGGGCACGTTCAGCTCGCGTTCCTTGGCCTCGTTGCAGTAGGTGACCCAACCGTAGCGGAAGGCGGAGGAGGCCCCGGGCACCCCCGTCAGCGCAGCGGCGATGAGTCCGCCCGTGCAGCTTTCGGCGGTGGCAACGGTGAGTCCCGCCGCTTTCAGGTTGTTGACGGCGGCAAAAGCAAGAAATTCCAGCGTGGAGTCCATGGGCGTGTTGAGAAAATTTGTGATAAGAAATATGTGATTCTTGATTTGTGCTATACCCTTGCAAGCGAAGCGAACCTAACTTAGCACTTCCAACTTTTTTATGCTTCTGCGGGCACGGCGAGCGCGACGGTGGCGAAGGCGGCCATGCCTTCGCGGCGGCCCAGCGCGCCCAGCTTTTCATTGGTGGTGGCTTTGATGCCCACGCGGCGCGGCGAGACGCCGAGGATGGGGGCCAGCGTTTCCTTCATCTGCGCGACAAAGGGCAGGATTTTCGGCGCTTCGGCAATGAGCGCGCAGTCCGCATTCACCACGCGCCCGCCTTGGGCGTGCAGCAGCTCGACCGCTTTTTCCACAATGCGCAGGGAGCAGATGCCTTCGCAGCTCGCATCCGTCGGCGGGAACCAGTAGCCGATGTCCGGCTCTCCGATGGCGCCGAGGATGGCGTCCGCCAGCGCGTGGCAGAGAACGTCCGCATCGCTGTGGCCGTCCAGCCCCTTGGTGTCGTGCACCTTCACGCCGCCGAGCCACAGGGGGCGGGGCGTCTCCGAGAAGCGGTGAATATCATAGCCGAGGCCGACAATCGTATCCGTCATGGTCGTGGGAAAGGTGGGGGATTAATAGCCCTCGAGCAGGGTGAAGGAGGTTGCGGGGATAGGCTCGCCCTGCTTCACGTTGGCCCAGTCGAACTCCATGCGCAGGCGGTTGCGGGTGCCGTCCTCGCGGATGAGGAGGACATCCACGCACTGCTTGCCCTTGCCCGTTTCATGGAGGTCGCCGAGGTCGGAGAGCGGCATGCGCACCTCGGCGGTGTAGTAGCCTTCTTCGTTCTCCGTGTCGCCGATGGTCACGGGGAAGGCTACGGCATCGTAGTCGCGGTTGATGACGAAGGGCGGGTCCTGCACATAGGCGTTGATGTGCTTGGCGCCCCACACGCTCATTTTCAGGTTCAGCGCCTCGCCGTCAAAGGAGAGCTGCACGTTCTGCGCCTCGCTGTAGGGGTGCTCGGCGTAGGGTTTTATCTCCGTGCCCTCGGGCAGGAAGGTCTGGGAGCAGTCGAGAATATCGCAGCTGGCCTTGGTGAGGTAGGTGGGCTTGCTGCCGAAGGTGTAGTTGCCGTTGGCGAGCAGGGCGGTGCCCATGGCCTCGTTCTGCGGCTTGGTGCCGTTGTTGTGCGGCAGGTTCAGCCCGTGGCCCAGCTCGTGCGCAAAGCCGCCGAACCAGAGGGTGAGCAGCTTGCCCTCGCGGTCCTCGTGGCCGATGTGCTTCAGCTCAAAGTCGGGGTAGTCGATGGCGTAGCAGTTGGTGCCGTCACCGTGGAAAGCCCAGCCGCCGGGGTTGCCGTGCACGATGTCCGCCGTGGCGGGCACGGGGGCCAGGAAGAAAGTGTGCTCGCTGGCCTTGGTGCCGGGGTGGGCGGCGAAGTAGGCCTCCACCTCCTTGGCTTCCTTCTCCCAGCCGCGCTCCTTTTCATCGGCGTAGACGGATTGCGGCTCCTTGCCGCGGATGAGGATGATGTCCACCATGCCGTCCGCGCGGCGCTTCAGCCCGAAGGAGCGGTTGGCGTAGCCGTTGCGGGTCATTTCCTTGCCGTAGAACTGTTGGAGGTAGAGCAGCAGCTCGCTGAGGCGGCGTTCGTAGTCCGCATACGGCTCCATGTCCGAGGGGACGAAATAGACGACATTCACCTGATGCGCGCTCGGCACCAGCGGGATGGAATCGGCCAGCAGCTCCTTGGCGCGGGCGGAGAAGGAATCGGGAACCGGCACGGCAACGGGCGCGGGCATCTCGGCCGCCGCACAGGGCAGCAGCAACAGCGCAGCAGCGGTAAGGAGAAGAGTGCGTTTCATACGCCCCCCATCATACAGGAAACCGCCCGCTTTTGTCAAACGGACAAATTGGTGATAAGAAATATCCATGTTCGGAAATTCGCCTGAAAATCTTGTGCTTTGTTAGAGCGTGTGGTAGCATGCCCCTGCCGCCGCTTTGATTGCAGCGGCGGTTCCGAGCATATGCTTGAAATCACAGTACGAATGTGGCCACAAATCTGCGACTTGCTCGCGGTGGTCATAAGCTCCGTTGAAATGATATAAACGGAGCAACCCCGCAGACGCGCCAACGTCTGCGGGGTTTTCGGTTCCGCTATGCGGAAATCACAGTATGTAGCTTTTTAAGCTCAAGGGCATTATAACGAGGGCGGGTTGGCCAGTCAACAGTTTTTTGCAGCCTCCCTATTTCTTATCACAAATATCCATGTTCGGAAATCCGCTTGAAAATCTTGTGCTTTGTTAGAGCGTGTGATAGCATGCCCCTGCCGCCGCTTTTATCAGCAGCGGCGGTTCCACCACATGATGGAATATGTTGTACGAATGTGGCCACACATCTGCGACCTGCTCGCGGTGGTCATGAGCTTCGTTGAAATGATATAAACGAAGCAACCCCGCAGACGCTGCAACGTCTGCGGGGTTTTCGGTTCCTAATGGAATATGTTGCAAGTAGCTTTTTAAGCTCAAGAGCATTGTAACGAGGGCGGGGTGGCCTGTCAACAGTTTTTTGCCGGCCACGCATGCCTTTGTTATTCTGCCTCAATGCGCTTCCAGCCAGTTGGGGGCGGTGTTGGCCTCGACCTCCAGCGGGACGCCGTTGGGGAGGGGCAGGGCGGTCTCCATGGCGGCGGTGACGGCGGGGATGAGGTCGTGCTCGTCCTCGTGCAGCTCGATGAGCAGCTCATCGTGAATCTGCATGATGAGGCGGCTCTTGCGCCCGCGCAGAAGCTCCGCTACGCGCACCATGGCGATTTTAATCATGTCCGCCGCGCTGCCTTGGATGGGCGTGTTGATGGCCGTGCGCTCCGCGGCTTGGCGCAGGTTGAAGTTCGCGGCGTTGAGGTCGGGCAGCAGACGGCGGCGGCCGCAAAGCGTCTCCGCATAGCCGCGCTCGCGCGCTACATCCACCAGCCTGTCCATACAGGTCTTCACGCCCGGGAACTGCTCGAAATAGCTCTCAATCAATGCGGCGGCTTCCCCCCTCGGGCAGTCGAGGCGCTGGGACAGGCCGAAGGCCGAGATGCCGTAGATGATGCCGAAGTTCACCGTCTTGGCGGCGCGGCGCATGTCCGGCGTCACCTCCTCGCGCGGTACGCCGTAGATGCGGGCGGCGGTCTCGGCGTGGATGTCGCGGTGCTCGCGGAAGGCCTCTATCATAGAGGGGTCCTCCGAAAGGGCGGCCATGAGGCGCAGCTCCACCTGCGAGTAGTCCGCGGAGAGGATGCTGTAGTGTGCATCCTGCGCGGTGAACGCGCGGCGGATGAGCTTGCCCGCCTCCGACCGCACGGGGATGTTCTGCAAATTGGGGTTCTGCGAGGCGAGGCGGCCCGTGGCCGTCACCATCTGCAGCAGGGTGGAGTGGATGCGGCCGTCCTTCGGCGAGATGTAGCGGGGCAGGGCGTCCAAGTAGGTGCCCTTGAGCTTCGCCATCTCGCGGTATTCGAGAATATTGCCCACCAGCGGGGAAATCGGGACGAGTTTTCTCAATGTCTCCTCATCCGTCACATACTGCCCCGTGCGGGTCTTTTTGGGCTTGGCGAGCAGCTTCATCTCGCCGAAGAGCAGCTCGCCGAGCTGGCGCGGGGAGTTCAGGTTGATGGGGCGGCCCACCTCTGCATCAATGCGGGCGCGCAGGGCGTCAATCTCCGTGCCCATGGCGGTGGCGCTCTCCTCCAGCAGGGCCGGCTCCACCTTCATGCCCGCCAACTCGATGTCCGCCAGCACGGGGATGAGGGGGAACTCGATGTCGCGCATGAGCGCGTCCTGCCCCGCCTCCGCCAGTTGCGGGGCCAGCAGGTCGGCCAGTTGCAGGGTGATGTCCGCGTCCTCCGCGGCGTAATCCGCCATCGTCTCAACGGGCACGGCGGCGGTGTTCATCTCCTTGCCGGCAATGTCGGCGAGATGCACGGTGCGGTAGGCGAGCAGGGATTCCGCCATGTCGTCCATGTTGTGGCGCAGCTCGGGGTGCAGCGCCGTGTGGGCGAGCATCACATCGAAGAAGGGACCTGCAATCTCCAAGCCCGCCGTGCGCAGCACCTCGAGGTCGAACTTCACGTTGAGCCCCACCTTCTCGGCGGGGGAGGCAAAGGCCGCGCGGAAGGCGTCAATCTCCGCGCCGTCCTCGGACACGGGCACATAGTAGGCCTCGTGCGGGGTGAGGCAGAAGGACATGCCCAGCAGGCGGTCGGTGAGCGGGTCCAGCCCCGTGGTCTCCGTATCGAAGGCCCAGCGCGGGGCGGCCTCCAGTCGGGCGGCCAGCGCGGCGCGGGCTTCGGCGGTGTTCACCAACTCATAGCGGTGTTCCGTGCTGTTGATGTCCGCCAGCGCAGGGGCGGAGAAAAGGTCGAGCTGCACGGGCGCGTCCTCCCCCGCGGCGGCGGGTGCAGCGGGCGCCGCGGCGGCAAACAGCTCGCCGAAGGCGCTGTCGGGCGTCGGCGCGCCGCAAAGCTTTTCGGCCAGCTTGCGGAACTCCAGCTTGTTCAGAATCTCGGCCAGCGCTTCTTTGTTAAAATCCTTGCGCGCGCAGTCGTCGATGCTGACGGGCAGGGGGACATCGCGCCGGATGGTAGCCAGCTTGTAGGAAAGACGGGCACTCTCGGTGTTCTGCTCAATTTTTTCGCGCAGCTTGCCCTTGATGGAGGTGGTGTCCGCGAGCATAGCCTCCAGCGAACCGAATTGGGCGATGAGCTTTTTGGCCGTCACACCACCCACGCCGGGCACGCCGGGGATATTGTCCGCCGTGTCGCCCATGAGCGCCAGCAGGTCGATGACCTGCGCGGGGCGGGCAATGCCCCACTCCTCGAGGAAGGCGGGCATGTCCACCTTCTCGAAATCGCTGCCCTTCTTGCCGGGCATGCGGAAGGAGGTGTGCTCCGAGAGCAGCTGGCCGAGGTCCTTGTCCTTGGAGACCATGAAGGTGTCCATGTCTCCGCGCTCGTCCGCGAGGCGTGTGAAGGTGCCGATGAGGTCGTCCGCCTCGTACCCCGGCTCGCGCACGGTGGTGATGTTCATGGCGCGCAGGATATCCACAATCCACGGGATGGAGTCGCGCAGCTCCTGCGGCATGGCCTGCCGCGTGGCCTTGTATTCGGGGAACATCTCGTGGCGGAAGGTGGGCCCGCTCGGGTCCAGACAGCAGACAATGTGCGTGGGCTGCTCCGTCTCGATGAGGTGCACCACGGTGTTGATGAAACCGAACATGGCGCTGGTGTTCAGCCCCGCGTTGTTGCGCATGGGGTTGTTGATAAACGCATAGAACGCGCGGTAAATCAACGCCATGCCGTCGAGAATACAAAAGGTGCCCATCGTGCGCGCATGATAGCACAAACACCCGCCGCGGGCAAGCGGGAAAGCGGGCGTGTGCGCGCGTTTCCTGTGGCTGGATTCTTACTTTGCGCTTGAAAATGCTCGCGTTTTCTGTATACTCGCGTGCGCACCCGCCGCTGTGGGCGCGTGTACAACCCGTAAGACAACGTGAACATGAAGAACCCCAGAGTTGCCATCGTGGGCGCCACCGGTGCGGTGGGCGTCGAGATTCTGTCCTGCCTTGAGAGCCGCAATTTCCCGCTGGCCTCGCTCAAACTGCTTGCTTCTCATCGCTCTGCGGGTAAACAGGTTGCCTTCCGCGGCGAGATGCTCACCGTGGAGGAGCTGACCGAGGATTCCTTCGGTGATGTGGACATCGCTCTGTTCTCCGCGGGCGGTGACATCTCCCGCAAGTTCGCCCCCATCGCAGGTGCCGCGGGTGCCGTGGTGATTGACAACTCCTCCGCCTTCCGTCAGGATGACGATGTGCCCTTGGTGGTGCCCGAAATCAATGGTGATGCCGCCTTCAACCACCCCCGCAACATCATCGCCAACCCCAACTGCACGACCATCATCACCCTCATGGCCCTGTACCCCCTGCACCTCAAGTACGGCCTGAAGATGATTATCGCCAGCAGCTATCAGGCGGTGTCCGGCAGCGGCCAGCACGGCATCACCGAGCTGGAGAACCAGGTGCGCGCCATCGTGAACGGCCACCCCGTGGAAATCTCCACCTACCCCCGCCAGATTGCCTTCAATGTGCTGCCCCAGATTGACAAGTTCACCGACACGGGCTACACCAAGGAGGAGCTGAAGATGCTCAACGAAGGCCGCAAGATTATGGGCCTGCCCAAACTTTCCGTGACCTGCACCTGCGTGCGCGTGCCCGTGTACCGCAGCCACTCTATCTCCTGCATCGCGCAGTTTGAGAAGCCCATCGATGTGGAGGGCGCCCGCGCCTGTTTCGAGGGCAAGCCCGGCGTGGCGCTCATGGACGATGTCGACAACAACGTGTGGCCGACCCCGCTCGACTCCACCAACGGCGACACCTGCTATGTGGGCCGCATCCGCAAGGACCTCGCCATCGACAACGCCCTCAACCTGTGGGTGGTGGGCGATCAGGTGCGCAAGGGCGCGGCGCTCAACGCCGTGCAGATTGCCGAAATCCTGGTGAACGGCAAGTAATTCTTCTATAAGAAAAAATCCTCCATGGACATTAAAGAGCTTATCCGCGAGACGGCGGCCAAGGTGGAGGCGCGTTTGGACGCGCTGCTGCCGGATGAGACGACGTCTCCCGCCACCTTGCACAAGGCCATGCGCTACAGCGTGTTCGCGGGCGGCAAGCGCATTCGCCCCCTGCTGTGCATGGAGGCCGCCCGCGCCTGCGGCGGCAGCGAGGACGCCGCGCTCAACGCCGCCTGCGCGCTGGAGGTGCTGCACACCTACACCCTCATCCACGACGACCTCCCCTGCATGGATGATGATGACCTGCGCCGCGGCCGCCCCACGAACCACAAGGTGTTCGGTGAGGGTATCGCCGTGCTGGCGGGTGACGCCCTGCTGACGGAGGCCTTTGCCATTCTCGCCCGCGTGCCGGGCAACGAGCGCTATGATGCCTCCGACTACGTGGCCGAGCTGGCCTATCGCACGGGCAGCCTGAATCTCGTCGGCGGTCAGGTGCTGGACCTCGAAGGCGAGGGCCGCACGCTCACGCTCGATGAGCTGGAGGCTATCCACGACGGCAAAACCTCCGCTCTCATCATGGCGGCGGTGCGCCTCGGCGGCATGTCCGCGGGCTGCACGGCAGAGCAGCTGGACGCGCTCACGGCCTACGGCCACGACCTCGGCCGCGCCTTCCAGATTATCGATGATATTTTGGATGTCACCTCCTCCCCCGAGGTGCTGGGCAAGAGCGTGGGCAAGGACGTCCGCGAGCAGAAAGCCACCTATCCCGCCCTCATCGGCATGGATGCCGCCCGCGCTGAAGCCCGCTCCCTGACGGCCTCCGCCCGCGCCGCGCTGGACGTGTTCTCCGACAAGCGCCGAGAGAACCTGCTCGCCATCAACGACTATCTCCTCAAGCGCGACTATTGATTTCCCCAACGGAGGCGCCTAAATGAAAAACGGTCTGATGCTCGCGTCAGACCGTTTTCCGTTCTCCCGCGGCGTTCCTGTCACGGTGTAGCCGTAGGCGAAGACGGAAGCCGCCTGACTTTTTTGATTTGTACATTGTCCTTTGTACATTGTACATTGAAATCCGCCGTCAGTTGTGCTAGGCTGTGCGTTGTGCCGACCCCCCGAGAGCTGACCGTGGAAACCCTGACGCATTTGGCGGAAGGGGGCACGCTGCGTCTGCCCGTGGATGACGAGGCCCGCGGCATCCTGCGCGAGTGGATGCTGGCCGCCAAGGCCGGGAAAACGGCACCCCAAGCCGCTGCTGCTCCTGTGGCACCTGCCGCCGCACCGGCGCCGCAGCAGGGGGAGATGAGCGTCGAAGAGAAACTGGCCTATCTCCGCAAACGGGCGGAAAACTGGAAACCCGCCCGCGCCCTCGGCTCCCTGCGCGGCACCATGGTTTTTGCCGTGGGCAATCCCCATGCGCGGCTCATGCTGGTGGGCGAGGCCCCGGGCTATGATGAAGAACGCCTGGGCGAGCCCTTTGTCGGCAAGGCCGGGCAGCTGCTCAACAAGATTCTCACGGCCATGGGGCTGAAACGCGAGGAAGTGTACATCTCCAACGTCTGCAAATGGCGGCCCTCCTTGGGCGACAACCAAGGCACGGCCAACCGCGCGCCCACGCCGGAGGAAATCGCCGCCTGTCTGCCGCTCATCATGGCGGAAATCCGCGCCGTGCAGCCTGCCTGTATCGTTTGCCTCGGTGCCAGCGCGGCTAAGGGACTGTTGCAGCGTGAGCTGAGCGTGGGGGCCACGCGAGGGCAGTGGCTGGAGTGCCAAGGGGTGCCCGTGCGCGTGACGTATCACCCCAGTTATTTACTGCGCAATGAGGCTCTCTCCGCCCGCCGCGCCGTGTGGGAGGACATGCTCGCCGCCATGGAGCTCCTCGGTATGCCGATTTCAGCGAAACAGCGTCGCTACTTCCTCTCATGAAACGTCTGCTGTTCCTTCTTGCGGCGGCTGCGTTCCTGTCCGCCTGTTCCCACCGTGCTGACCTCATCCGCCGCGTGTCGGAGGGGGACCCTATCGCGCAATACGAGTACGGCCGCTGCCTGCTCACGGGGCAGCGCGGCGTGAAGAAGGACCCCGCTCGGGCCGTGGGTTTTCTGCGCCCCGCGGCGGAGGGCGGCTATGCCTCCGCACAGGCTGTGCTGGCGCTCTGCTATGAGCGCGGTCTGGGGACGGAAGTGTCGCTCAGCGAAGCGCGGCGCTGGTATGCCGCCGCGGCGGAGCAGGGCAACCTGTCCGCCTGTCGCGAGCTGCTGCGCCTCGAGCTGGCGGCCAAGCACCCCAAGGAGGCCTCCCGCTACCTTTTCCGTTTGGCGGAGCATGAGAATCCCGCTGCTCAGCTGGTGCTCGGCAAACTCTGCCTCAAAGGCGCCTTAGGCGAGGAGCACCGCGCGGACGGCATCCGCTATGTGCGCTACGCCGCCATGCAGGGCGATCGCGAGGCTTGCCTCCTCATGGCCGAATGTTATGAAAACGGGCAGGGCGGCTTACCCCGAAATTCCGCTCTCGCTCAAGGTTGGCGCTCCAATGCGGAGGAGTAAGAAGCAATGCGTTCGTGGTATCCTTTCCCGAGGACAGGAGTAGCAACAGGTGCCGTGCATTTGCCCGAGAGCCTTGCTGCTATCTCGACTTTCAGACGGACTCTTAGTCGTTGACTGCGTTTTCGGTACACCGCCGCATCGTTTGGGGTTGCGCCCAAACCTGAACATTGCTGATGAACTTGTTTACTTTCGGAATCTGCGCTTGAGGTATGGACTCATATCCTGCGGCCTGCAGGAGTTGCAGTGTTTCTTCCGGCACGTCGTCCTGAGTCACAATGAAATCGGCCTTTTTGCCCATCACATCAATATCGCGTTGCACGTATATTGTTTTGACCTGCGAAAGTGACATCCATGCCGGGGTGCCGGGAAGAGAAGCGGCTTTACGTCCTAACAAAATGTCAGCCGTGGAATAATAAATGATTTTCGGAGAAGGAATTCGGGCTATCATTTCTTGCACCTTGGCAATCTGAGCAGCACTGCCGGCAGGGCGTCTCCATCCCATGTGGCTGATGCAGAATGCGTTAATAACAAAGATGAAAATGAGGGCAAAAAGGGCTGATTTAATCAGAAAACGGCGTTGTAAAAAGTTTTCTGCCGCCTTGCTTCCCGCTGCATCAATGCAAAGGAAGATGGCAGCAGGAGCCATCAGAATGTAGTAGTAGCCGTGCATTCCGATGAAACTGCTGAAAAAGGTTGCCGGAATGACGACGAGTAAATAGCGCATCAGCGTTTTGCTGATGACAGCACTCTGACGATAGGATGCTCTCACAACCGCGTGTCCCAGCACGAGATAGGATAGCCTGATATCGCGGTTACTGAATTTGCGGCCCCATTCGATTTGCGGTTGATTCAGGTTGGCTTCGAGATTAAGGGTGACGTAGGCGTGATAAAAATCTCCCCACAAGCCATGATAGAAAAAATAGAGAGCAAAAGGAATGCAGATGAGAATAAATGCGGCGGCGCAGCGGATGACGAAAAAGACGATATCTTTAAGGCGTTGTTGCCTCGCCAACACGAAAACGGCCAATGCAAAGACAGCTACATACGGCAGCACGAAATTGAACTTGATGAGAAAGGCGCAGGTCGCTCCGCTGCCCAGCCACCATGCGAGAGGCCGCAGAAAAGTCGCTTCCGGGTGTTTGAGAAAGGCCGTCAGATAGTAGAAGGTCCACGATAAGGGAAGGACCAGGAAATGCTCCGGTTGAGCAGCCCAGTATGCCGTATATTTGGAAAAGAGGCAACAGACGGCCAGCGCCGTTGCGAAAACGGCGCATCGTCGAGAAAGCCCGAATAATTCTGCCGTCCGATAAAACGCAATCAGTGTCCCCCATGTCGTTAATACGTAGATGAGGAAAATCCCGTAGCACTGAGTGGGACTCATCAGATAACCGATGGTGTAGATGAGGAACAGCAGGGGCCCTTTAACATCAATAAAATCCCTGTACGGCAGGTATCCTTGCGAGATGGCGCAGCCTTCCGCGTAGAAACAATTGGGGTCCATCGCCCCTTCCGGGATAAAGAAGGGAGAAAAAGAATTGCAGAACAGGTTAATCAACAGAGCTGCAATCAAACACCAAAAAGCAACCGCCGGAAATGCCTTCCGCGGGTATATGCCGGCTTGCTTGATTGAAATTGCAACATCAGACATGAGGCGCAGAAATCAGATTTTTGAATATGTAGTACAGGAGACAGTTGCGGGCATTGCGCAGAGCATTCGGCGAGACTCGGGGAGAGGGGGCCGTGTAATGAATCGGAACTTCAATCCAATTGCGGTAGCGGCAGAGATAGCGAAGCTCGGTTTGGTAGAAGTGCGCCTTACTCTTGAGCGGATAGGCCAACAATTTTTCCATGACCTCGTAGCTGAAGGCCTCATAGCCGCTGGTGACATCCTTCATGGGGCAGCCCAGCAGAACGCGGGCCAGGAACGAGCCGAACTTGGAGAGAAAGCGACGTTTGAAAGGAGAGCCGACCATGGAGCCGCCGTTGATATAGCGGGAACCGAAGGCGCATTCGTTGCCTTCCGTCATGGCGCGGACAAAGGCAGGAATGACGCGGGGATCGTGAGAGCCGCCGCCGTCCATCTCTAAGATGAAATCAGGATGCTCCTTCATCGCCTCGCGGAAACCGCGGAGGTAGGCATCCACTACATTCCGGTTTTCCGGTGCCCAGATGTAGCGGAAACGCGCATCCTCCGCCTGAAGTTGTTCGCAGAGCTGCGGCGTGCGGTCTTTGCTGGCGTTGTCAACAACCATGTAGACCTTCACATTCGGATATCGGGAGAGAACTTTTTTGAGAGGCGTGATGAAGCTGTCAAAATCCTGCTCCTCATTGGCCATGGGGATGCAGATGGCAAATCGAGTATCGTTCATTGTGATGAAAATGGGTTAGGGCTTTTTGAAAACGTACAGCTTCATCATGGCGAAGCTGGCTATGGCGGCGATGAACATGCCGCCGAAAAGGGCCGGAGGGTAGGAGGCCCCGGCGCAGAAACGCTCCAGTTCTGCCGTCATTTGCAAATCATTAGTATAAATGTACCACTTGAAGTAGAAGATGACGATTTGTTGCAGCGTCCATGTAGAGGTGAGGAGCACCACGGCTGCGACCAGCTGGCTGACGATGAACTTAGCGGCGGAGGTGACTACAGGAACCTCTGATTTAACGCGGAAACTCCAGATTCGGTTGCCGATGTAGGAAACCAGCCACCCGCCCGAGTAACCGGTCAGGGTGGAAATTAGCGTGTGGCCCAACAGGATATGGTAGTAGAATATCCACGAGATGGCACCATGAACAGCAGAGGCGGAAACGCCTACGATGAGAAATTTCGCCAAGGCTGCGTATCGGTGAATAAGCTCGGAGAGAGTGTTCATCATTTTTCCATGGAGCTGAATAAATCCAGTGCTGCGCCGATGGCGGCATCCTGATTGTAATATTGCCATTCGGCAAAGCGCCCCAGCAGGTAGAAGCCGTGAGGATGCAGTGCTGCCTTCAGTCCGTCAATAATCCCCTTGGTGGAGCCGGTTTGGACAGGGTAAGTGCATTCTTCCCAGTGGTGGGCAATATAGGTCGGGTTAAATGGGATGCGCGCCAGTTGCTGCTCGATTTCTTCCCGATTCATTTCACGGGAGAACTCGATGGTGGCGGTGGAACGCTCTCGGTTATCGTTGTACGGGGAGAAATTGCCTGTGCAGATGATGCGGTGTGATTCGTGAGCGCTGCCGGGCATGTAAATCCAGCTGTAGGGATTCTTGTCAATCTCACAGAGCACGGAGGTCGTGCCGTGATACTCCAACTGTTGCACGGCTGCTGCATGCGCAGACAAATCGCAATCTCCGCCTACCAGTTCGGGCAGACTGCGGGTGTTTCCCGTGAAAATCACGCGGTCAAACGTTTCCCCGTTAATATGCCATTGGCCTTGGCGGTATTCCGCTTTGTCGATGCTTGTGTCGCAGCGGATATCCAGTCCCTCGGCCAGAACATCGACGGGAAATTGAGAACCGCCCCGAAGCGGATACCAGAAGGAGCTATGCACCATCTTCATCTCTCCTTCGCGAGCGATGTTGGCCTCCATGATTTCGGGAACCGTCGGCATAGGTAGCTTGCCCTCCAGCCAAGCCAAAGGCACATCCTTGAGCGAACGCCCCCAAATCTTTTGATTATAGGGAGCAAAATATTCCCTGTAGAGAGTTTGCCCGAAACGGTGCCGCAGGAAATCGTCAAAGTTCTCGGATGCCGCATAGCCGTTCTTTTGAATCTCCATCAAATCGGCAATGACGGCGTTCCTCAAATCTGCGGGCATTTGATAAAGGTGGTTTTCAATGGGGTAGTCCACGTTAGAGCCGTCTGCCAGAGACACGACCGCATGGCGAATGGCTTTGTGAAAATCCTTTTCTCTGTCAAAATGTTTCCAGAACCATTCCAACACATCGGCGCGGCGGGAGTTGAAGACATGTCCGCCGACACAGTGATACAGCACCCCATCTACAACTTCACACTTAACCAGCCCACCGACCCCGGTGCCCTTTTCAAATACAACGACTTGGTCGCCCCTTTCCTCAGCCATGCGCGCGGCAGAGAGTCCTGATACGCCGGCACCGATGACAGCCGTTCTCATATCTTTGCTGGTGATATGTTTCGAGGGAAAATTTAAAGAATGAGCATGCAGTCGCCGTAGGAGAAGAAGCGGTAGCGCTGCTCGACGGCTTGGCGGTAGGCTTCCATGATGAGATCCTTGCCCGCAAAGGCGCAGACGAGCATGATGAGCGTGCTCTGCGGCAGGTGGAAGTTGGTGAGCAGGGCACCCACCGCCTTGAACTCATAGCCGGGGTAGATGAAAATATCCGTGGCGCCGTGAGCTTCTTTCAGCGGACGGCCTTCGCGGGTGGCAAGGGTCTCCATGACGCGCACGGAGGTGGTGCCGACGGCGACGACACGCTGAGCGGACTCAATGGCGGCGGCCGTGTCGGCGGGCATGTAAAATTCTTCCGTGTGCATGTGGTGCTCCTCCACCTTGTCCGTCTTGACGGGTCGGAAGGTGCCCACACCCACATGCAGGGTGACGAAGCGGTGCGGCACCTGCGCGAGGATTTCGGGCGTGAAATGCAGCCCCGCCGTGGGCGCGGCGATGGCGCCGTCGTGCGCGGCGTAAACTGTCTGGTAGCGCTCCTTGTCGCTCGGGTCGCTTTCGCGGTTCATGTAGTGGGGCAGGGCGAGGCGGCCGTAGGTGTCCTCATCCACGGGCTTGTCCCAGCGGATGTAGCGGTAGCCCTCTTCGTCGATGCTCTCCACGGTGCCGACGGAATCGCCGACCTGCACGGTGCGGCCGACCTTCATCTTCTTGCCGGGGCGCACCATGCACTTCCACACCAGCTCGCCCGCCATGCCGGCGCGCACGAGTTCGATGCCGCCGTCATTGCTGAAATAGCGGGCGGGGATGACCTTCGTGTCGTTCATCACAAAAAGGTCCCCGGGGCGGACGTATTCGAGAATATCGGAGAAATGGCGGTGCTCAATGAGCCCCGTGTCGCGGTGCACCACGAGCATGCGCGAGGCCGCGCGGTCCGGCAACGGCCGGTCCGCAATCAGCTCCTCGGGCAACTCATAATCGAAATCAACCGTGCGCATCTCTCGTCAACGCTGAGTGAATCCGTTTAGCGCGGGAACACGCTGATACGACGAAGCACCTCGTCGCGGCCGAGGGTTTGCATGATGACGTCGATGCCGGGGCCCGCGTGGCAACCCGTGAGGGCGAGACGCAGGGGGAACATCATGGCACCCACCTTCACGCCGTGCTCCTTGGTCATGGGCTTGACCAGCTGCATGGCGGCCTCGCCGTTCCACTCGGGCAGGGCCTCGGCGGCTTCGGCAAAGAGGTTCAGCATCTCGCGGGCGTTATCTTGGAGCTTGGCCATGGCCTCCTCCTCATACTCGAGGGTCTGGAGCCACTTGACCCAAGCGGGCACCTCGCTGAGCAGCTGCACCTTTTGCTGCACGGAGGGGATGAGGGCGCGCAGCTGCTCCGTGTCCGCAAGGCCCGCCTGCGTGCAGAAGGGCATGGCGGCGGCGGTAAAGGCTTCGGGCGTGAGGCGCATGATGTGCTGCTGGTTCATCCACTTGCACTTGGTGATGTCGAACTTGGCGGCGGCGCGGTTGACGTGCTCCAGCGAGAAGAGGTCGATGAGCTCCTCCTTGGTGAACACCTCGTTGTCGCTCTTGGAGCTCCAGCCGAGCAGGGCGATGAAGTTGATGACGGCATCGGGCAGGAACCCCTCCTCGGGATAGTTGCCGAGCTGGGCGCCGACATCGCGCTTGCTCATCTTGGAGCCGTCCGCATTCTGAATCAGCGGGATGTGCGCATACACGGGGGGCTCCACGCCGAAGGCCTCGAAGAGCTGGAGGTGTTTGAAGGTGTTCATGATGTGGTCCTCACCGCGGATGACGTGGGTGATGGCCATCTCGATATCGTCCACCACGTTCACGAGGTGGAAGATGTAGGAGCCGTCCGTGCGCTTCACCACCATGTCGGGGGTGTTCTCCTCGTTGCTGTAGTCCACGGAGATGTCGCCGCAGACGAGGTCGTGCAGCGTCATCACGCCGTCGCGCTTGAAACGGAAGCGCCACACCGTGCCCTCGGATGTGCCGGGGATTTCGTCGCCGTTCTTGTCGCGCTTGTTGGGGGCGGGGCATTCATATACGCGGCCCATGTCCACCAGCTTTTGGAAATAGCGGTCGTAGATGTCCTTGCGTTGGCTCTGGAAGTACGGCTCGTAGGGGCCGCCCTTGCCTTCGCCTTCATCCCAATCGAGGCCGAGCCAGCTCATGCCGGTGAAGATGGCCTTCATGGCGTCCTCCACGTGGCGCTCCTGGTCGGTGTCCTCGATGCGGAGGACGAAGGTGCCGCCCATTTTGCGGGCGAAGAGGTAGTTAAAGAGCGCGGTGCGGGCACCGCCGATGTGCAGGTAACCCGTGGGAGACGGGGCGAAGCGCGTGCGGACAGTCTTTTGCATGCGCGGCTTATACACCGAGAACGGGATTTTTTCAAGTCTAAACAGCAAGGAAAGCGCAGAGTCTCAGCCTTCGCCCCGCTTGACTTCCCCTCTCCTGTCTGCTAGGATGAGCGCATGGAAGATTCTTTGCAGCGCGCCATGGCGGTTTTCCGCAATCCGTACAACTGCGCCCAGACGGTGTGCCACGCGTTTGACCGCGCGGACCTGCTGGAGCCGATGCAGACCTGCGCCCGCGGCAACGCGCCGGGCGGGCTGTGCGGCGCGCTTTACGGCGCCACGCAGGTAGCACCCGAGCATGCGGAGGCCATCAAGGCTGCGTTTGCCGCGCGCAACGGCGCGCTGACCTGCCGCGAGCTGAAGGCCGCAGGCAAGGTGCCTTGCCCCGTGTGCGTGCGCACGGCGGTGGAACTTCTCAACGGACTGGGCTTCTGAACACGCCATGGACACGGAGATGGATTTGAAGGCTGTGGAGGCCACGCTGGGCTACACTTTCACGGATGCCGCGTGGCTGGAACAGGCGCTAACGCACCCGAGCTACGACCAGCGCGCCAAGAGCCGCTTGGCCTATGAGCGCTTGGAGTATCTGGGCGATGCCGTGCTGGAGTTGGTGGTGAGCCGCGAGATGTTTTCGCTCTACCCCAAGGCGGACGAAGGCCTGTTGACGAAGATGCGCTCCGCCGTGGTGAGCCGCCAGCACCTCTCCGGCCTGTGCGACAAGCTGGGCTGGTGTGAGCAACTGGCCATGAACCCGCAGATGGTGAAGAGCGGCGGTCGCACCCAGTTCTCCGTGATGGCCAACACCTTTGAGAGCGTCATCGGTGCGGTGATGATGGATGCCGGCTACGCCGCTGCCCGCAAGGTGTCGCTTGCGCTGCTGGGCCCCAGCATTGCCAAGGCGGAGTCGATGATCGATGTGAACACCAAGGGCATGCTGCTGGAGACCCTGCAGGCCGTCAATAACGAAGGCCCGAGCTATGTCGTTGTGCCTGTGAACCCCGAGACGCCCGATGTAGGCCCCTTCCGCGCCACGGTGATGTGGGGTGGGCTGGAGCTCGGCTCGGCGGAAGGCAGCAGCAAGCACAAGGCCCAGATGGCCGCGGCCAAGGCGGCGCTGGAGGCCCGACTGTGGGAAAAGTAAGCAGGAGCGGCCGACGACAAATGGGAATTTGTAGATTTACTATGTACTAGGTACTATGTACTATTTTTGA
>JAKSOV010000013.1 GCA_024405415.1 Akkermansia sp. | reverse complement strand
GCCGAGCACTACTAACATCCGATTGACCTCCATCAAACCCATGATGATAAACTTTGAAACTTGATTCAACACAAAAAGCTCAACACACCACACGCCACGCGGATGTCAGTTTTCTCTCTCACCCTTTATCCCGAACCGAGGGAAAGCCGATATTCAAAACACAACGCTCCGCACGTGACAGTCGGATACACAGCGAAAGGCAAAGCCCCAAGCAACGCTGCAATCCGGTGGTCACAGCCTGATGGCCCCACCCGGTCCCATTCCGAACCCGGAAGTGAAACATCAGCACGTCGATGGTAGTCGGACGATAGGTCCCGCGAGAGTAGATAGCCGCCGGAGCTTATAAAGCCCGCATAGCTAACGCTATGCGGGCTTTTCCATTTGCGCATGCGCGCAAATGGAGATTTATAATTTATGATTTATGATTTATAATTTATAAAGTTTTAAATTCGCGCGGCTATCGCCGCAGGGTAGGGAACCCCGCCTGACGTGCCGTCAGTCGGGGTATTTTAATGGCGTGGTGCCGCCGCTATTTTCGGGTTGCATGCAACCGGAGGATGTATGGTGATTTGACAGGGGAAAGGTCGTGGATTTGGGGAAGTTATGGCTTTTTTCTTGAAGTGGTGAGGACGGCGGTGTAGAGTGCTTTTGTATCATGAATGCTTCCTCCCATGCCGAGCCCCCGCTGCGCGCAGGCTATTATTTTGCGGATGACGCGTCGCGCCGTTACAAGGGCTGGGTGTTGGTGTTTCCCTTTGAAATGTTGTGGGAGAGCAATGACCCTTTGGGGGAGGACGAGGAGAAATGGATAGCGAGGACGCAGGCGCAGTGGGCGTCTTATGTGAGCGACGGCTCTTGGGGAAAGCTGGGTGCCGTCTCTTATGCAGATTTTTATGCCGCTCTTACGGAGACTCGTGCGAAGACGAGCCGTACCTTATCGCGTGAGGTTATAAAATTTCGCTATCCCTCGACGACACGTCGGTACATCCGTGGTAATCTTTTGCTCTTGCAGGCAGGATGGCAACCCGGCGGGAGCTATGAACTATACGCCTTCCGCTCGGAAGGTATTCCTGTCGGTGAACGTGGATTCCGTCATTGTCTTACCTCAGAAGGCATGACACTTGTCAGTAGCGGCACACTGCCGACGGATGCGTGAACCTAAGCCTCTCTGCGGACGAGGCCGGCGTTGCATGCATCAGGCTTTTTGGGGGTCAAAGCGGTACTCGTATGCCTTGATGATGGCGGAGGAGAGCTGTGCGTGTGTGTTGTTCCAAGTTGCGGGTGGGGCGGCTTGAAGGCGGCGCTGGATGGAGGCGTAGGTGGCGGCTTGGGTGGGCGTGGGGCAGTCGCTGATGTTGCTGAGGGTGTCGCAGAGTTTGACGGTGAGAGCCCGCGGGGTGAGGTGAGAGAGTTTGTCGACCATGTAGGTTTCTTTGCCCATGCGGTGCTTTTTCTCGTCATCGTTGGTGAGCTCGGCCACCAGGTCGGCGATATCGCTGCCGAACAGGGCGGTCAGCTCATCGTGGGTGGTGCCGCAGTCTTCCATGGTGTCGTGCAGGTAGGCGGCGGCGACCATGGCGGGGTCTGCTTGGCCTTGCTCGCAGAGTTCCTGCACACGGCGGGCGACGGCTTCGACGTGGGTGTAGTAGGGCGTGTCGCTGCCGCGGCGGGTTTGCCCGGCGTGGGCTCGGGCGGCGAATGCTGCCGCGCGGGAGATGAGGGTGCTGTCTGTCATAGGGGGAAGTGCAGGGTGGGTAGTACCCTGCGCACCCATTATGTCATGCGGGGGTGTCAGCGTCAACTTTATTCCGTGACGACGACGGTGCCGGCTTGGCGGTCGGGGATGGTGGCTTGCGCTTTCACGGGTTGGCCGTTGCGGAGGAGGCGGAGCTTGGAGAGGTCCATGCCTTCCGTGCCGCCCGCGAGGATGATGGTGTAGGTGGCGGCACCCGTGATGTCGATGCTCAGCTCGGCTGCGGCGGGCAGGGTGAGGTTGGCGGCGTTGCCCATGCGGATGTTTTGGACGCCCTGTGCGCTGCCGAGGATGAGGATGGCGCCGTCTTCCATGACGACGGCGGGGGCATCCGCTGTCGCCAGCTCGGCTTTCTTGGCTTTGCGGATGGTCAGGACGCCGTCTTTGGTTTCGTAGTCAGCGACGACGGCGTTCGGGTCGGCCGGGGTGAGGCGGAAGCCGCTTTTGGGGGCGTTTTTTGCGGCGGGGGCGTAGGCGCTTTCGGCGCAGGTGGCGGCTTTTTTGAGGGGCGTGCTGCTCTTCAGGCCGCAGTAGCTGCTGTCAGAGACGTTGGGTTTCAGGCCTTCGCCGATGAGGTCATCGCCCAGCCAGACGTAGTAGCCGGCGGAGACACCCTGCGCTTCGTTGCCGGGGGTGTAGGCGATGCGGCAGATGGGGGATTTCGGGGCTTTGCGCGTGCTGTTGCCCATGAGGATGGTGTTCTCGCCGTAGAGGACTTTGCCGTCACGGAAGTGCAGGGTGAGTCCCTGTGTGCCGTCGGCGAGGGTGAGGCTTGTGTTGGCCGCGGCGCTGAATTCGGCACAGAAGCCCGCGTTGCCGGGCTTATCCATGGTGAGTTCTTTCTTTTTGCCCTTTTCCTCGCTCTTGAGGGCCTTGCGCTCCAGTCCTGCGGTGCGGCCGGGGAGTCCCATGGCGTCGGCGAGGTTGTTTGCCATGATGAGGTCGCCTTGGCGGGAGGGGTGCAGGCCGTCTGCGCCGGGCCTATTGAACATGTTTTCACAGCCGTAGAAGGGGGTGTCGCTCGTGGTGTCCAACAGGCCGTTGTTGATGTCGACGAGCTTGGTGCCCTTGCGGCCTTTGAGGGCTTTGGCCAGCTCGGCGTTATAATCCGCTACGCCTTGGTGCACGGCGGCATCGTTGTTGTTGGCGTGCCGTGTCCAGCAGGGGATGGTCATCACGTAAATCTTGGCCTTGGGGCTGACCTTCTGCATGGCATCGAGGATGGTCTTCATGTCGCCGCCCTTGCGGTCGGCCCCGAGCAGCCCGTTCACCTTGTCGGGGTTGACGCCCGCGGGCGCGTCGGAGAGCAGGTCGTTGGTGCCGATGAGGAGGATGAAGGTGTCAGGCTTCCATGTCTGCCCCGTGTAGGGCTGGCCGTTGGTGGTCTTGTCGGAGAGGCCGAGCCAGTTGAGCAGGTTGGTGTTGTCGAAACGCCCGCCCGCTTTGCGGCCCGCCAGCTCCCAGGCGCGGGCGCTGCTTTGCGCACTGTGTACGTTGTTGAAGGCCACGCCGCCGTATTCCGCACCCGCGGCTACGCCGTTGGAGAGGTTGCCTGTGCGGTAGCCCACGGATTCGTAGGCGATGCCGTTGTCCGCCAAAATTTTGTGGAAGCACCAGCGCCAGGAGGGGGCGTTGACGCCGTGGGTGATGGAGTCGCCCACGAACATGACCTTGCCGAGGTCGGTCGGGGGTGTCGGGGCTTTGTCATCCGCCGCCATGCAAGGCAGCGCCAAAAGAGCCACGAAGAGGGAGAAAAGTTTTTTCATGTCTGCCATCATAGCAGAAGGCTCTCCCTCAGACAAGGTGAAAGCGCTTGCGCGTCGTCGAAAGGGTTTGCTAAATGCCGCGTTTTGTGTATAATGCCCGCGCTATGCTGACCATCAAGAAACTGACCAAGGCGCACTCGGGGCGCACGCTGTTCTTTGAGACGGAGCTGACCGTGAACTGGGGCGAGCGCATTGCGCTGGTGGGCCCGAACGGGGCGGGTAAATCGACCCTGTTCCGCATGATTCTCGGGCAGGATTCGCCGGATGAGGGCCAGATTCAGATGGACGACTATGCGGTGGTGGGCTATCTGCCGCAGGAGGCGGGCGACCCCAGCGACCGCACGGTGTTGGAGATTGCCATGAGCATCACCCCCGAGATGGGCGAGGCTATCCGCACCCTGCGCGAGTGCGAAGCGAAGCACGACAACACGAGCGATGCCTACGCACACGCCATGGATACCTTTATCGCCCACAACGGCTACCAGATTGAGCCGAAGGCGAAGCGCATTCTGAAGGGTCTCGCGTTCAAGGACGAGGATTTTCACCGCCCCGCGCGCGAGATGAGCGGCGGCTGGGTGATGCGCGCACACCTCGCGCAGCTGTTGGCTGCGGAGCCTGACCTGCTGATGCTGGACGAGCCGACGAACCACCTCGACCTGCTTTCGCTGCTGTGGTTCCAGCGTTATCTCTCCAATTACCCCGGTGCGATTTTCATGATTTCGCATGACCGCGATTTCATGGATTCGCTGGTGGAGACGGTGTACGATATTGAGGACGGGCAGCTGGTGCGCTACACGGGCAACTACACGCGTTTCCTCGAGCTGAAGGAGCAGCGTTTCCAGCTCCTGCTGGCGGCGTGGCACAACCAGCAGCGCGAGATTGCGCACATGGAGGCCTTTATCGACCGTTTCCGCTCCGTGGCGTCCAAGGCGGCACAGGTGCAGAGCCGCGTGAAGCAGCTGGAGAAGATTCAGCGCATTGAGAAGCCCAAGGCCATGCGAAAAATGTTCAAGTTCATCTTCCCGCAGCCGCCGCGCAGCATGCAGCGCGTGCTGGAGCTGGAGAAGGTGGGCCAGAGCTACGGCGACAAGCGCATTTACAAGAACCTCGACCTGCTCATTGAGCGCGGCGACCGCATTGTGCTGGTCGGCCCGAACGGCGCGGGCAAGTCCACCCTGCTGAAGATTCTCGCGGGTGTCATCCCCATTGATGAGGGCAACCGCGTGGTGGGCACCACGACCCGTATCGGCTATTTCTCCCAGATGCGTTCGGAGAACCTGACGCCCAATTTCACGGTGTTGGAGGAGATTATGAACGCGGACCCCGAGCTGCGCGAGGAAGAAGCGCGCGGCATTCTCGGTTCCTTCCTCTTCCGCCGCCTCGATGTGGAGAAGCGTGTGGAGGTGCTGTCGGGCGGTGAGAAATCGCGCCTGAGTCTCGTGAAGTTCCTCGTGAACCCGCCGAACCTCCTGCTCATGGACGAGCCGACGACGCATCTTGACTTGCAGAGTGTGGAGGCGCTGTCCCAAGCGCTGAAAAACTATCAGGGCACGCTGGTGTTCATTTCCCACGATGTCCACTTCATCCGCGCGCTCGCGGAAAAGACCCTGCACATCAACCACGGCACCGTGACCCCCTACGCGGGCGGCTACGACTACTACCTCGAGAAATCCGGCATCCTCGACGACCAGAACGCGATGGACGTGTGAGGCATGTACGATGTACGAAGGATAGAATTTGTGCGGCTGACGCCGCATGATTAAGAAAAGTCGGTCTGACGCTTGCGTCAGACCGACTTCTTTCATTTTGCGGCGTTAGCCGCCGAACTTTATAAATCGTACATCGTACATCGTACATCTCACTTCCTTCTTCTTCCGAACACTCCCTTTTCAATGGGGCGGAGGCAGCGGAGGGCGATGAGGAGCAGCACCCAGCAGAGGCCGATGGGGGCAAGGGGCAGCCAGAGACCTTGCGGCAGCAGGGTCCATGCCTGCCACAGGGCGGCGGCGGGCAGGGCGAGGACGATAAGCCCGCGCAGGAAGGCGGGCATGAGCGGCAGCAGCCACAGGCCGAGGAACAGCAGGGCCGCGGCAATGCCGTAGGCTTTCGCGCCGTGCAGCCACGTCACTTCTTGGAGGACGTGGCCGCCGACAGGCTCCATGCGGCGGTGCTCCACCTGCCGCGGGGTGGCGGCGAGTCGGGAGAGGGTGCGCGCAAGGCGGTCGAGGCGCAGGGGGGTGCCTTTTTCTCCCGCGGCGGGCTGCTCGAGCATGACGATGGCGTGTTCGCCGAGCCCGCGCTGCACGGCTTCGCCGCTGACCACGGAGTCCAGCGGCAGGTTCATGACCTGCGCGCCGTTGAGGCGCACGCGCCCGTGCTCATCCAGCGGCAGGGTCATGCCGCCGTAGCTGACGGATTCGCCCAGCTTCACCGTAACATCGGCGGGCGTCAGCCCGCGGGCGGCCAGCGCAAGACGGAAGGGCAGGGTGGGGATGGCCTCGCCGTTCCAGCGCACAATCAGGGGGAAAGACAGGTCCTCCACGGCGGAGGGTTTGTGGGTGAGCGGCTCGTCCTGCAAGCGGTCGGGCGCCCAAGTGATGTTGAGGGAATCGGGCGTGTCGGTCAGGCCGTTGGGCAGGGGCTTGTTGGCGATGGGCAGTCCTGTGGGGTCGCCCTGCACCTGCTCGGCGGGGATGGCGGAGTTGCGCAGGACGATGGGGGTGAAATCCGCCTGAGCGGCGGTTCGCCCTCGCAGACCGACCGCGGAGTGCGGGAAGGAGCCGATGACGCGGCAAAGCATCTCGCGGGCCATGTCGCCCGCGCCCTGCTGCCAAGTGAGGGCGGAGGAGATGCCGACGGTTTCGGCCCCGCCTTCGCGCAGTTTGTTGAGCAGCACGGCCAAATCCTGAGGCCCGAGAGGCAGGGCGGCGAAACAGGCACCGCAGGCCTCATCGTTGAGGTCCACCATGCCGACCATGGGCGCATCGAAGACGGTTTCGGTGGTGACGACTTCCTCCATCACGGGCTGCTCGCCCGCGCGCACGAGCTGGGTCTGCTGCTCGGCGGGGGCGTGCAGCAGTCGGTGCTCCGCCTCGCGGTACAGGTCGGTGGTCAGGGGGTGGGCGGCGTATGTCGCCAGCGCCCACGCACAGGCGAGCGCCGCCGTCCAGAAGAGCAGTCCGTAGACCCTCACTTTGCTATGTGTTGTCGGATCCATGCGGCGGCGGGGGCGGCGGGGCTGTCAGCGGGGGCGGCATCCGCAATCTCGCGCAGGGCGGCGAGGGCGGCGGGGATTTTTTTGAGGTACCACGCGCGGTGTTGGTTGTACCCGATGTTGGCGAAGGCGCCGAGCGCCTGCATGAGGCGCTGCATGGCGCAGGCGCAGAAGACGGCGGGCTCGAGCGCGGGGGCGCCGAGGGCGGCGCGCACCTCCAGCAGCTCGGCGCGCTCGGCGGCGCTCAGCTCCATGTAGGGGTCGTAGAGCAGGGAGGCGAGGTCGTATTCCTCCCGCCCGTAGCGCATACCTTGGAAGTCGATGAGCCATGCCTCGCCCCCCGACAGCATGATATTCTGGCTCTGGCAGTCGCGGTGGATGGGCACGCGGGGCAGCTCGGCCAGCCACTCGGCCATGGTTTGCAGGGCGGGGTGGGCGAGGAAGGCGGCGGCATCGCCGCCGAGGTGGCGGCCGATGAGGTGCTCGGCAAAGTAGCCCTGCTCCCAGCGGTAGAGGGCGGTGTCGAAGGGCGGCTGCATCTCGCGCTGCGGGCGGTAGCTGTCGTAGAGCGGGCGCAGGGTGCGCAGGGCGGCGGTGTAGGCGGCCTTTTTCTCCGCCCATGCGGCCTCTTTCAGGCTGAGGATATCGCGCGTGCCGAGGTCCTGCACGAGGCAGGCGCCGCAGCCTTCGCCCAAGCTCTGCTCGGCCAGTACGGCGGGCACGCGGATGCCCGCAGCGGCCAGCTCATGCGCGGCGGGGAGAAAGTCGTTGTTGTCGGCGCGGGCGGCGGTCCAATGGATGCCGAGCACGCCGCGCGCGCGCATGATGCAGCGCCCGCTCGCGCCCGCAGCCACGGCCTGCATGTCGGCCTCGGCGGTGGGCACGCCCGTGTAGTCCTGCACCATGCGGGCGAGGACGGCAGCAGCGGACTGTGCGGCGGCGGGCATGGTTCAGCGGGTTTTGAAGAAGGTCAGGTCGTCTTGCTTGTCAGCCGTTTCGTCGGCTTGCTCCCTCACGGTATCGGGGCGGATGATGCGCGGGCCCTGCGGCGTTTCCCGCACGGGGAAGTAGACGGGCCCTGCTTCTGCAGCGGCTGTTTTCGTTGCTTTGGCGGGCGGGCGTTTTTCGGCGGGCTTGGGCGTTTCCGCCTTTTCGTCCGCAAGTCCTTGGGCATGCAGCTCCTTGAGAATTTCCAGCAGCGCGAAGAGCAGGCAGGCAGCCAACAGCGGCCACGTGGCGGCGGTGAAGCCGGAGATGAACGCGCTGAGGCTCATTCCTTGCTGAGCATCAAGGAAAAAAACAACGCCGCCGAGCAGTCCGCAGAGAGCGAACAGCGACGCGATGATGCTGCCGATGAAGGTCACGAGAAACATGCTGCCGACATTGTACCAAATGCCCGGAAAGAGTCAAGGGAAGTCCGATTTGTAATATGTGATTTCAAATCAAAAATCGCATATCACAAATCCTCAATCCCTGTGATACGGGCTGCCCGCCAGCAGGGTGTGGATGCGGTAGATTTGCTCCAGCAGGACGACGAGGGCCAGCTCGTGCTGCATGGTGTGTTTGCCGAGGCAGAGGACGTGGTCACAGGCGGCGCGCAGGGCGGGGGTGTGGCCGTCCGCCGCGCCGATGAGAAAGGCGACGTGCTTGATGTCGCCGCGCATCTGCCATTCGCGCACATGCTTTTCCAGCTGCCGTGTGGTCCAGTTTTCGCCGCGTTCATCCATGGCGATGCGCAGGCACCCCTCGCTGGCTTCCAGAAGGCGGGCGGAGACGTCCTCCGAGGAACCTGCTTTCACATAGCGCAGTTCCACCTTGCCGAGGGGGCGCAGACGGTCTTCAAAAAACTTCACGCCGTCTCGGGCGTAGGCGATGGAGGGGCGAGCGGCGGCGATGATGCGGAAATCCATATGGGAATTACAAATTAAAAATTACAAATGACAAATTGAGAAATTGGTGCGGCTGCGCCGCAAGATAGAGACGAGACGCAGAGCGCATGCAAAAGCTGAGAGTGGAATGAAACTGTTGTCTTTGTTATAAGCTGTAATAAGCGCTTGGCGTTGTGATAAGCCGGCGAGCGAAGCGAGCGGAACTCAAAAATCGTACATCGTACCTCGTACATCGTACATGAGGAGGTGTTTTTCCATGGCGGCGGCGGTGGAGAACACCGTGCGGCCGTCGAGGTCGCCGCGGCGGCCGTAGCCCCAGTCGAACAGGGCGCAGGGGCAACCCGCGTTGTCGGCGGTCTGCGCATCGTAGAGGGAGTCGCCCACCATCACCATCTCGGCGGGGCGGATGCCCCATTGCGCGGCGAGATGCAGCAGGGCATCGGGCGCGGGCTTGCGGGGGAAGGCGGGGGAGTTGCCGAGCACGAAGTCAAAGGCAATGTCGGGGAAGATGGTCTGCACCATGGGCACGGTGATGTCGTGCGGCTTGTTGGAGAACACGGCGAGTCGGCAGCCCGCGGCGGCGAGGTGCGCCAGCATCTCGGGGATGCCGGGGTAGGGCCGCGTGTAGTCGCCCTGCCAGCAGTGCGGGTATTCGCGGCGGAAGGCGGCGTGCACGGCCTCCAGCTCCTCCGCAGGGGCGAGGGAGACATCCGCATAGCCGATGGCGGCGGCGCAGAGGTTGGCGGCCCCGCGGCCTATCATGCCGCGCACGGCCTCGGGCGCATGTGTGGGCAGCCCGAGGGAGCGCAGGGCACGATTAACTCCCTCCGCGATGCCGGGGAGGGAGTTAACGAGGGTGCCGTCCAAATCAAAGACGATGGGGCGGGCGGACATGGCGTTGCTTATTGCAGGCAGCCGCGCTCGGAGGAGCGCACGAAGTCCACCATGTACTTGGCGCAGGGGTTTTGGCCGGAGCGCTCGTCCGCCTCGATGGCGGCCAGACCCCCGGCCTGGTTGCAGCCCTTGTTGAGGAAAAGCTTTTTGTAGCAGAGCTTGACGGCGCGGATTTCATCCTCGGTGAAACCGCGGCGCTGCATGCCCACGAGGTTGATGGAGCGCACGGTGGCGGGGTGGCCTTCCACGATGGTGAAGGGCGGCACATCCTTGCCCACGCGGGCGCAGCCGCCCACCATGGCGTGCTTGCCCACGCGCACGAACTGGTGCAGCGCGGCGAAGCCGGAGATGATGGCCCAGTCCTCGATGTGGCAGTGGCCCGCCACACCCGCGAAGCCCGAGAGGATACAGTGGTCACCCACGACGACCTCGTGCCCGCAATGGCTGTTAATCAAAAAGTTGTTGTAGTTGCCGATGATGGTCTTGGTCTCCGCGGAGGTGGAGCGGTTGATGTTGCAGTTCTCGCGGAAGACGTTGTGGTGGCCGACCTCGAGGAAGGTCGGCTCGCCCTTGTACTTCAAGTCCTGCGTTTTGAGGCCGATGACGGCGAAGGGGAAGAATTCGTTGCACTCGCCGAAGGTGGAGGGACCGCCGATGACGACATGGTTGTGAAGGACGCAGCCCTTGCCGAGCGTGACGTGCGGGCCGACAACGCAATAGGGCCCGATTTTGACGTCATCCGCAATCTCGCACGTGGGGTCGATAATAGCCGTAGGATGGATATCTGCCATACTCGGCATTCTACTCCGCTCCCCGCGCGGCTTCAAGGCAAAAATGCTCGTTATTTCGTTTTTCCCGAGAGGAGGAAATGACGGGGCGAGAAACACCCGAAATATGCCGAGATTGCAAAGCAGAAAAATCGCAAGAGTAAATCCACCCGCGCTCCGTAACCACCCCGCCATCCGGCGGGGTTATGGGCCGGGTAAAATCACCGGGGTTACCCCCAAGGCTCACGCCTTGGGCTAAAATTCTTGGCGCCTAAAGGCGCATCCGAAAGAATGTCAGCGCGGGTCTAAAGCCCGCGCGGTCGTTGAGCCTTTAGGCGATAAGAATTTTGGCCCAACTCGTGAGAGTTGGGATCAAGGCGGGTGGCGTTATGCCCCCCCTAACCCTGCCGACTTGTCACGCCGTAGCCGTAGGCGAAGGCGGGATGGCAGGGTGGTACCAAGGCGCGGGTGAATCTACCCTTGTAGCCCTCCCTGTCCCTATTTCAAACATCCACCCTTGTCGCCCAAAAGGACAACTCGTTCTGACGCGAGCGTCAGAACGAGTTGCCAATCCTTGCGGCATAGCCGCACTCTATTCAATGATTTGTACTTTGTGCTTTGTGCTTTGTACTTACAATTTCCCCATCATTCCGGCAGCAGCTCGTCCTCGACAATCTGCTCCAGCGTCTGGCGGCGGCGGATGATGTGCCACTTGTCGCCGTCCACGAGCACCTCGGCCGCCAGCGGGCGGGAGTTGTAGGTGGAGGACATGCTGAAACCGTAGGCACCCGCGCTCATCTCGGCCAGCACCTCGCCGGGCTTCACGTCCGCAATGGCGCGGTTCTGGGCCTGGAAGTCGCCGCTCTCGCAGATGGGGCCCACGATGTCGGCGGTGATGGTGTCGCCGCTGTGCTCGGTGACGGGCCAAATCTCATGATAGCCTTCGTAGAGAGCGGGGCGGATGATGTCGTTCATGCCCGCGTCAATCATCTTGAAGGTCTTGGCCTCGCCCTTCTTCTCGTAGAGGCAGGTGGTGAGCATGGCGCAGGCATTGCCGACCATGCGGCGGCCCGGCTCGACAATGATGGTGAGGCCGAGGTCCTTCAGCAGGGGGATGATGGCGTCCGCATAGCTTTGAATGGTAATCTGCTCGGGGTGGGCGGCCCACCACTCGGGCTTGCCGGAGGCGAGGCAGCCGTCGTACACGATGCCGATGCCGCCGCCGATGCTCCAGAACTCGATGCCGTAGAGCGCCTTAAACTTCTCGACAATGGGCTTCACCTTCTCGATGGCCATGACGAAGGGCTTCACTTCTGTGAGCTGGGAGCCGATGTGCATCTGCAGGCCCTTGATGTGGAGGTGGGGCATCTCGGCGGCGATGGTGGCGTACACCTGCTCGATGCGGGTGATGTCCACGCCGAACTTGTTTTCGTTGGTGCCCGTGGTGATGTACTTGTGCGTGTGGGCGTCCACATTGGGGTTCACGCGCACGGCCACGGGGGCCTTCACGCCCATCTCACCCGCGATGCGGTTGATTTCGCGCAGCTCGTTCTCGCTCTCGCAGTTGAAGCAGTAAATCTGCTTCTCCAGCGCGTAGCGGATTTCCGCCTCGGTCTTGCCGACGCCCGCGTAGGTGCAGAGGGTGGGGTCGCCGCCGGCGTTGATGATGCGCCACAGCTCGCCGCCGGACACGATGTCGAAGCCGACGCCCTGCTGCGCCATGAGGTTGAGGATGGCCTTGTTGGAGCAGGCTTTCACCGCGTAGGCCACATGGGCGTTGAGGGGCGCGAGCGCGCGGCGGAACTCGGCAAGGTCCTCGGTGATGGTCTTTTTGCTGTAGACGAAGGTGGGGGTGCCCACGGCGGCGGCGATGTCGCCGAGGTTCACGTTCTCACAGTGCAGGGAGCCGTTTCGGTAAGCGAATGAGTGCATAGCGGGGAATGGTTGTGTTTGAAAGGTGTCAGTGTTTCGGCGTGGTGTCCTGTTTGCCGCCGTCGATGATGGCGGCCACCCACCACAGGTCCTGCGAGCTTTCCAGCGCGAGCTTCAGCAGCACGGTGATGGGCACGGCCAGCAGCATGCCGCAGGGGCCCCACACCCAGCCCCAGAAGATGACGGAGAGCAGGATGACGGAGGTGGCAATGCCGAATTGTTTGCCGAGGAAAAGCGGTTCGATGCCGTTGCCGATGCCGCAGTTGATGCCGATGTAGCCGAGGGTGACGATGAGCACGTCTCCCCAGCTGCCCAGCAACACGGCCATGGCAATGGGCGGCAGGGCGGCCATGATGGAGCCGATGGTGGGGATGTAGTTGAGCACGAAGGCCAGCACCGCCCACAGGAAGGCGAAGGGAATGTGCATCACCGCGCAGAGAATCCACACGAGCACCGCCGTGAGGGTGCTGCTGACGGTTTTGATGAACAGGTAGCGCTGGATGCCTTGCAGCGCATTGATAAACTGCTCCTTGCCCTTGGCGCTGCTGGGCAGCCTGCGCAGGTTGGTGAGGAAGAGCGGCGCCTCCCCCAGCAGGAAGGTCATCATGATGAGCACGAGGGTGCAGGTGCTCATGATGCCGAGAACCTGCCCCGTGAGCGACTGGGTGAAGGAGATGATTTGGTGGACATCGAACATGTCCTGCGGGGAGCTGTAGATGGCGCGCATGTGCTCCTCCAAACCGAAGTTGGCGAAGGCGGCCATGATGACATCATAGCGCTCGCTGAGGCGCACGGCGACATCCCCCTGCAAGGTGCGCACCATGTCGCGCGCCAGATAGTTGATGAGGCTGATGACGCCGAAAAGCACGCCGCCGTCAAAAATCACCGTGGCGGTGACGGCCAGCCAATGCGGGAAGCGCAGGTACCGGCGCAGCAGCCCCGTGACGGAGTAGCTGATGATGGCGAGGAACCCCGCCATCAGCATGGGGATGATGACGCTCCGCGCATTCTGCAAGCCCCACAACACCACAAAGGCCGAGGCGGCAACAACGAGGAAACGCCCGCCCTCGCCCATGCGGAAGGGGTGCTTGTCATTCGGCTCACTCGGCAATGTAGGGGGCTGCGTGTCCATGGTCCGCGGATATGTTACACAATTTATTCCCCTTTTTCAAGCAAAATGAACGAGGAGGGAAAGGGGTGGTTCGACAAATGGGGATTTGTCGGGATGTACAAAGTACAATGTACAATGTACAAATCAAGAAGTTAGGCGGCTGCGCCGCGAGATAACAAACTCGTTCTGACGCTTGCGTCAGAACGAGTTACCAATCCTTGCGGCGCAGCCGCACTCTATTTAATGATTTGTACTTTGTACATTGTACATTGTACTTACAAATTCTCATTTGTCATTCCCCCCGCCCCACCTTGTCCAGCCCTTGTTTCAGACGGCGCAGACCGTCGCGCAGGGTGGTGCGGGGGCAGGCGATGTTGAGGCGCAGGTAGCAGTCGTGGGGGCCGCCGAAGGCGGCGCCCGCGGAGAGATAAAGCCCTGTCTCGCGGCGGATGCGGTCGGCAAGCTCCACGCTCGGGATGCCGTAGGCGGAGCAGTCGAGCCAGAGCAGGTAGGTAGCCTGAGAGCGGGTCAGCCCCACGCGCGGCAGCTCAGCGGCGAGGAAGCGGGCGACCTCCTGCTTGTTCTCGGCGATGTAGGCCCGCAGGGAGTCCAGCCAGGCCTCGCCCTCGTTGAACGCGGCGATGGTGGCGGGCACGGCAAAGCTGTTCGGCTCGGCCACTTCATCCGTATTGAGCGCGCGCCACATCTTGTGGCGCAGCTGCGGCTGCGGCACACAGACCGCCGCCGTCTGCAGACCCGCGATGTTGAAGGCCTTGGTGGGGGCGATGCAGGTCACGCTGATGTCGCGGCAGGTGGGGGAGACGGAGGCGAAGGGGGTGTAGGCGCAGCCGGGGTCGGTGAGGTCGCAGTGGATTTCATCTGCGATGACGGTCACGCCGTGCTTGGCGCACAGCTCGCCGATGCGGGCCAGCTCCTCCCGGCTCCAGATGTTGCCCGTGGGGTTGTGCGGGTTGCAGAGGATGAACAGCGAGGTCTGCGGGTCGGCCAGCTTCTGCTCCAAATCCGCCCAGTCGATAGAGAAGCGGTTGTCCTCGCAGCGCAGGGGGCACTCCAGCACGCGGCGCCCGTTGTTGAGCACGGAATTGAAGAAAATGTTGTACACGGGCGTGAGCAGCAGCACATTCTCCGCGGGGGTGGTGAGTTTTCTCACCGCGGTGGAGATGGCGGGGACGATGCCCGTGCAGAAGATGAGCCAGTCCGCCTGCATGGAGAAGCCGTGGCGGCGCTGCCACCACCCGATGTAGGCCTGTGCCCATTCATCCGGCAGGGTGTTGTAGCCGAAAATGCCGTGCGCTACGCGGTATTCCAACGCGCGGCGGATGCAGGGCGCGGCGGTGAAATCCATGTCGGCTACCCACATGGGCAGCTCGTGGTCGGCGACATCCCATTTGAGGGAGCCTGTCCGGCGGCGGTCGGTGGTGGAGTCAAACATGGCGGGGGGGGCTTAGCGGATGATGATTTGCGTTTTGGTCGGGTCGATTTTGTCCTTTTGGAGAATCAGCTCTCCGATGGAATCCGCGCGGATGATGCCGGAGGTGGGGTTGAGCACGCTGTCCACCCCGCCGCAGATGTCGGCATCCACGCTGCTGTACTCGAAGGCGAGCGTGGTGTTGAGCAGCTTGCAGTTGCGCAGTACGAGATTGTCGATGTAGCACAGGCCCTGCAGGCTCTCGATGGTGCAGTCGATGAGGGTGAGGTTGCGGGCGTTCCAGCCCAGGTATTCGCCCGAGATGTAGCAGTTGCGGGCGGTGACGCCGTCGCTGTTCCAGAAGGCGTCTTTGGAGAGCAGGCGGGAGTCGGCAATCTCCATGTTGCGCACGCCGTCGAAGGAGTAGTTGCCCAGCAGGGAGAGGCGCGAGATGCGCAGGTCCTCCGCGTTCATGGCAAAGTAGTCGCCCTTGGCCTGCACGTCCTCCAGCTCCACGTCGCGGCAGTGCCACAGGGTCTCCGCGGCGTTGGGCAGGTGTACGTGGCGCAGCGCCAGCCCGTTGCAGCGGCGGAAGTTCTTGGGCGCCTCGATGAGGGCGTTCTCCACGCAGATGTTCTCGCTGTACCACACGCCCGCGCGCGCCATCTCAAACCAGTGGCAATGGTCGGTCGTGATGTTGCGGCAGTACCAGAGCGGGTATTTCCACTTGAAGGCGGAGCCGCGCAGGGCGATGTCGGCGCTCTCCTTGAGGGGGGATTCGCCGTCCTCGAAGATGGAGTCGACAATCTCCAGATTGCGGCTGCCGAACAGGGCTCGCTCGCCCGTGAACTTCTCGCGGGAAAGGGTGCGCGGGGCAGGGGTGGCATCGGTATTCATGGCGCAGGGTAGGGGCTTAGGCGGCGCGGCGGGCGTTGCGCAGCGCGATGACGAGGAACACAAGGCCCGCGGCAATCACGCCCAGCGTGAGCCATTGGCCCTCCGTGATGCCGTACCACACGCCCGCATCCGGCTCCTTAAAACACTCGCAGGTGATGCGTGCGGCGGCGTAGAGGAAGGCAAAGAGGGCGGAGAAAATGCCGTGCGGGGCCTTTTTCCACAGCAGGCGCAGGGGGAAAAGGATGCAGAAGATGAGCAGGCCCTCGCCGAAGGCCTCAAACAGCTGGGAGGGGTAGCGCGTGGGCAGCTGCGCGGCGACCATGGCGGCCACGGCATCGTTGCTGTAGCAGAGCTGCATCAGCGCCTCGTAGGGGGTGGCGGTTTCATCGCCGAGCGGCGCCTGAATGATGTGCTCCGCGCCCGTGCACAGCTCCTCCAGCTTGGTGAGGGGGAGGGTGTAGGCCTCGCTGATGAAGCGCACGCCGATGGGGGAATCCGTGATGCGGCCCCAAAGCTCGCCGTTGATAAAATTGGCCAGTCGCCCGAAGCACAGCCCCAGCGGCGCCACGATGGCCAGCCCGTCCGTCACGGCGGCGAGGTTCCACTTGTGTTTGCAGCAGAAGTAGATGGCCACGCAGAGCACGCCGATGATGCCGCCGTGGGAGGCCATGCCGCCTTCATACACGCGGAACACCCACGGCAGGGCAAATTGCCCGTTCATCCACGCCGCCCAAACGGATTGCAGGTCGGCGGCGATGCCGGACAGCCCGTTTTCGGGCAGCCAGTAGAAAAAGAACTCGCCGAGGCGCCCGCCGCAGAGCACGCCGAAAATGCAGATGGCGGTGATGAAATCGCCCAGCGGTTCTTCCTCCACACAGTAAATCTTGCGGCGCGACATCCATTGCAGGACGAGGTAGCCCAAAATGAAACCCGCCACATAGGCCAGCCCATACCAGCGCAGCGCCAGCGGGCCGAACAGATGAACAATGACGGGGTCGAGGTTGTTGGTGTAGAACGCGAGCAGATTCATGCTGCCCGCAGCATAGCACCCCCGCCCCCGTTCGACAAGGGTTTTTCGCGTGCGCGATGAATGGAGGGTGGAGAATTGAGAATTGAGAATTGAGAATTGAGAATTGAGAATTGAGAATGGCGCGGGCGCAGCCCGCGCGGAATAGAAGGGCCCCGCGCCGACAGGCGCGCTCTATGGGGAGTGCCCCGGGCACGTCCCAAACATTAGCCACGTCCGTAAGGGCGTGGGGTAGGGCGGGTGGCGTTATGCCCCCCCCCGCAACCCCGCCCGTTAAAAAGGGTGATTTTCATGTTACCCCATCATCGGGCGGGGTGGTTACGGAGCGCCGGTGGCACGTCTCGTGTAGGTGTTTCGCGCCTTGCGGCGGCTTACGAGCCTATGAGAGCCACGCACGCGGCAAAGAGAAACACCCCACCGGCCGAAGCCGATGAGGTGCAACTCTTTACATTAAGAAAAATCCGTTACTTGCGGCGGCGGCGGGAAGCCAGACCCGCGAGAGCCAGCAGGGAGAGGGTCGCCGTGGCGGGTTCGGGGGTGGTGGCACCGGAAATCTTGCCGACAAGAGCGAGTTCTTTCGTGCCTTTAATAGCCACGAGCGCGATTTGGTTGTCGCCCGTGATGAGAGCTTCAGCCTCGGCGGCGGTGGTAACCTCGTGGTAACCCATATAGTCCACCGTGGCGTTGCCGAGCGTGATGCTACCGCTTTCCGCCAACCCTTCAAATGAGGTCTTAGCGGAAGGAGCACCGAACGAACTGGTGGTACTTGCGAGCGTGACACTCTTGATGTCCTCCGAAGTGAGTGCGGTATACCAGTATTCTTTGGCAGAGCTGTCGCCTATGACGGCCAGAGGCCCTCTGGTATACAAGTCCAACCCACTAATCCCACCGATACCGCTACCGTTCACTAAGATGGTGTTCTCACCAACAAAGCTCAAAGTCATAGACCCCGCTTCATAAGCCCGAAAGGTTTTTAAGGTAGCGGGTGCGTCCACAACGAACACAACATTTGACCCATTCCCGTATATGGCACTGGTAAAATCTACATTTTGGTATTCGCTCGCGTTGTACTCGCCCGCAACCGCCGTGCCGCAAAGGGCGAGAGCCGCGACCGCAAAAAGTGTTTTCTTCATTGTTGTAAGTCTTTTAAAATTAAAGAGTTAGATGATTTTGATATTGAGTCGCAAATCCTTGAAACTCAACGCCTTGCATTTTAACAATCGGGGGGGGTAGTCAAGACTTTTCTTTGTCATTTTTTGCGCTTTTTCACGCTTGCCCGGCGCTGATAGGGCAAAGAGAAACACCCCACCGGCCGAAGCCGATGAGGTGCAACTCTTTACTTTTAAGGAAATGGTTTACTTGCGCTTGCGGCGGGAAGCGAGACCCGCGAGAGCCAGCAGGGAAAGGGTCGCCGTGGCGGGTTCGGGGGTGGCGGCACCGCCCCTACCGACAAGATAGAGACCTTTTTGATGGTCGGCGGAGTTAGCGGTAAAGCCCACGAGGGCGAACTCATTGTGACCGATGGCTTCAAGTTCTTCTTGCGAGGGTGCCCGCATATATTCCGTATAGGTCATGGTGGGGATTGTGCCGACAAAGACAATGGACGGCACGGCTGAGACAGCTGGTACATTTACAGTGGCAGCAGTGGTAGCGAGCGGAATATAGGTTAAGTCGGTGGAAGAAGTGAGCTTCTCGCCCCAATAGTTTAGTGCCGCAGAATCACCAGTGATAGTGTAGCCCTCGGCCCCCCCCACTCTCAATGCGGTTGATGCGGTAATAGCATTAGAGCTAACAAAATTCAAAGTCACGGTACCAAATGAGTAGCGAACGTCAAAATTCCCAAAATCCGCATTGGTGTTCACAGTGAGCGTGATGGACTCGCCATTATATACAGAGTCGTTAAAATTTGCCAGTTCCGTCGCGTTGAGTTGGCTTGTAGAGCCTTCCCATGCGAACGCCGTGCCGCAAAGCGCGAGAGCCGCCATTGCAAAAAGTGTCTTTTTCATAAGTTCTTTAAAGTTAAAGAGTTAGGTGATTTTGATATTGAGCCGCAAAACATTGAAACTCAACGCCTTGCATTTTAATAATCGGGGGGGGTAGTCAAGACTTTTCTTCGTCATTTTTTGCGCTTTTTGCGCGGGCGTGGTGTCCCTGCGAACCGCATACACTTTTCATGCCGTATCTTTACATCCCTCGCTGCGCGTGATACACTCCCTGCGCTGCACGTTTCCGCATGCGCGGTGTCATCTTCTCGTCAGCAAGGCAAAGGTGTGTCTGACAGCTCACTGCAGCCCTCATGTTCACATCATTACTTCCTCGCATTATGTCGTTAGAAAATGTAATGAAGATTGTATACTACTTCCTCGGTAGTATCGTGCTGCTTCGTCAGCTCTTCGCCAAGAAAGATAAGTAAACAATCGCAACCCGCCCCGCCTGTTTTCTAACAGGCGGGGTATTTTTCAACGGGGCTCTTGACAAATCACGCTTATCGTGTAGAATCACCTCGTGAGTGGAACTTCGGTTTCATTTCTAACGACAATCGCGGCAAGCTGTCTGTCAGCAGCAAGCCGCAATTCTGAAAACGGCCAAAAAGTTTTCACCCGCCTCCCGCAAGGGGGCGGGTTCTTTTTTTGTCGCGGCGTTCCGCTGCCAACGGAACAAAAGAGAAACACCCCGCCGACGGAAGTAGCGCCGTTCTTCGCGATTTGTACATCCTTCTTTTTGGCGTTTATTGTTGACAAAAGACGGCTTTTGTGCACAATTTGCGTCAGAGATGCAGATGAAAACGCCCATGACACCACCTGCGGTTTCGATGCGCACGAAGCAACGGCTCAGCGCATCGGGAGAGTTGCTGCGCGTGCTTCCCGGGCAGTATGTTCCCATCGATGTCATCCCGACTGAGGAGCGAGTGATGCAGTGGATTAACCGCGTGCACCCGACGGCAACGATGAACCTCATTTCGGCGTTGAGCTTTCACCGTGTGACAACGCAAATCCCCGATTATCTCTCCGTTGCAATCCCGCGCGGCTCGCGCGGGCCCCGGGTGCTGTGTGCGCCTGTCCTCTATTGGGCGACCAAGCCCGACCTCTTGGCCGACGGCTACGAGCTGCACCAAGGGGAATACGGTGCTTTTCGGGTGACGAGCTTGGAACGCACCCTTGCCGACTGCTGCAAATACCGCAACAAAATCGGCATGGATGTCTTTCTGGAAGCGTTACGCCTTTCCCATGCCAAACTGAATATCCCCGAACTGTGCCGCCAAGCGGAACAACTGCGCGTGCTCTCGGTGCTCACCCCTTACCTGAAATCCCTTCTCTCATGAAGCTGAAAGAACGACTCAACCGCCGCGCCCGCGAATTGCAGGTGGCACCCCGCCGCCTGATGCAGCAATACGCTATGGAGCGTTTTCTGTACCGCCTTTCCCTCTCCCCCTATGCGGGCCGACTCTTTCTGAAAGGCGGGATGCTCTTGGCGGGTATGGGTTCCTCCCAAGCGCGCACCACTATGGATATTGACCTTCTCGGCCGCATCAGCAACAGCGAGGAGAGTATCAAAAAAGCTTTTTCCGAGATTGTGCGCACTAAACCGGGCGTGCAGGACGGTATCAGCTTCGGTTCTGCGTTTCGCTTGCAGGAGATTACGAAAGATGCACTCTATGTCGGCATGCGGGTGATGTTCGATGCGCAGGTCGCAGGGGAAGCGCTGGAGATGAAAGTGGATATCGGGTTCAGCGATGAGATTTTCCCGGAGCCTCAGGAGCTGGATTACCCCTGCACCCTGCCGGAGCTCCCAGCCGCGCGTGTGCTGTGCTATTCCAAGGAGTCGCTGATTGCCGAAAAATGGGAAGCTATCGTGAAGCTCAACCGCATGAACTCGCGCATGAAGGATTTTTACGACCTCTGGTTTCTCTCACACGAGCAGAGCTTTGAGTATGCCCCGCTTCGTGAAGCCATCGGGCGCACCTTTGAACGCCGAGGCACCGACCCCGCCGCTGTTGCCGAGTTGAAACAGGATGTCTACATCGATGCCATGCGGACAGAGTGGGCAACCTATATCCGCAAGATGAAGGCTGACACCTTTCATCGCAAACCGCCGCTTGTGCTCCCGCCCAAGGAGTTTGAGGAGGTATTGGCGTACATCCTCTCATGGTTGGAACCTGTGATGACTCCCCAAGCCCTGCGCCGTTGGAAGCCGGGCAAGGGCTGGCAAGCCTGACGGCATGTCGCGCCAACCTTCAAGCTCCGCTATCCGCATTCAGGGCGGATGCCGGAGCGCCGGTGGCACGTCTCGTGTAGGTGGTTTTGCCCGTATTTCAAACATTCACACTTATCTCAGAGCGAGAAAAACAGTAAGGATAGATTCACCCATCCCCTTGGCATCAGCCCGCCATTCGGCGGGCCTCTGGGGGGGGGAGTGCAACCCGCCGTATCCCCCACCCTTACAGGTGGGGCTATTGTTGTGACGGCATCTTCATGCCTCCTCAAAGTGTGCGCGCACCCGCGCGCAACGCATACGATGCTATTCTGACGTTCCGTCAGAATAGCACCTTCAATTCGGCGCGGCAGAGCCGCGCAGGAGTTCGACAACTCCGCCTTTGTCGGACGGCTGCTGAAAAAAGTGCGAAATCGCCCAAGTTTCTTCTCGCCAAAGCCGAGCGGATTGTGTATAAGGATAACGCACATCTGAATTTTTTTACTATGAAGAACCTGCTCTTTCCCCTTGCCGTGGCAGCTTTCTGCGGCCTGCCTGTCGCTTCCGCCCTCAACGCTGACAATGCGCGCGTAACGCTGGATGTCAGCAACGGCGGCGATTTGCGCGTGGAGTCCGTCTCGCCGATGACGATTTTCGGCGGCAAGGACGCTAAGCAGTCCCGCACGGACAAATCCACCACATGGCAGTATGTCACCATCCCGCTGAAGGTGGAGGCCAAGTGCAAGGGCGACCGCTCCCCCAACTATGTGGATGAGCTGAAAGTGCACGTCTACGCGGTGTTCGGCGGCGAGAAGGGCGATGAGCCCATCATGCTCGACAAGGAAATCACCTATGTGGACATCCCCGTCAACGGCAAGAGCGGCGGCAAGCTCTCCGAAGGGCACATGAATGTCGGCATCTTTATCTCTCCCGCCAACGCCAGCAAGATTATCAACAGCAACTCGAAGGTGGAGCTGGGCGATAAGCTGATTGCCGTGGCTATCGAGGCCTCCTTCCACGATTCTCCCTGCATTGCGGGCGATACGGAGCCTTACGCCGTGGTGGATGCCAAGTACAAGCAGAAGCTCACGGGCGCTTGGTGGAAGAAGACCTCTAAGAATAAGCAGGGCGCGGAGCTTTCCGCTATCTCCGAGACCCCCTTCGCTCCCTTCTATGCGCCTGTGTTCCCGCCCACCAAGCCGCTCTACGGCAGCGCTGAGGGCAGCGGCAGCGCCTCCTATTCTTCCTCTGATGCGGATTCCGACACGACGACGGACAGCACGGTGAGCGACAGCGACACGACGACGAGCGTGACGACGGGCACCGGGAAGAAGTCCAAGAAGAAGTGAGCCGCGCGCGGCTCGCCTCGCCATTCTCCTCTTTTCTCTTACTAACTGATTCAATCAATTTATGGCTGATTATAAGACTACGGTAGCCCTTGAAATCGGCGCGCAGAGCGTGACGATGGGCGTCTTTACCCCGGCCGGACGCGGCTTCGCGCTTTCGCGCTATGCCCGTCGCGACATCGTTCTCGACCCCGTCGAGGAAGGCATGCGCATGGACTATGTGAGCAACGCCATCGGCGAGCTGGTGGCAGAGCTCAAGGTGCGCGGCAGCGAGGTTCGCAACGTCGTTTCCGGACAGCAGGTGTTCATGCGCTTCATCAAGCTCCCCGCCCTCGATATGGATGATATCGCGGAGCAGGTGGGCATGGAGGCCCAGCAGCACATTCCCTTCCCGCTGGAGGACATCCAGTACTCCTACCAGGAGCTGCCCGGCAGCAGCGAGGTGGAGCGCGAGGTGCTGCTCGTGGCCATCAAGAAGGATGTGCTCGACAGCCTCAATGAGCAGGTGGAGAGCAACGGTCTGCGCACCCGCAGCGTGGATTGCTCCATCACCTCCCTCTACAATGCGTTCCGTGCTTCTTACCCCGAGGAGAATGAGCCTGTGATGATTCTCGATATCGGCGCCAAGACCACCGATATCATCTTCTCCGACTCGGGCCGCTTCTTTACGCGTTCCGTCACGGCGGCCGGCTCCTTCATCACCAACCAGGTGGCCCGCGAGTTCGGCATGAGCTTCCGCGATGCCGAGCAGTTCAAGGTCGCCAGCGGTGCCGTTTCCCTGGGTAACGGTCACACCGATTCCATGGGCGAGCAGGAGGCTGCGCTGGCGACGGTCATCCGCACGGCCATGGGCCGCCTCTCCTCTGAGGTGCAGCGCACGATCAACCACTACCGTGCTCAGTACCACGGCAACGCCCCCGTCAAGGCCTACATCTGCGGCGGCGGTGCGCGCCTGCCCTATGCTCTGGAGTTCCTCCAGAGCGCCCTCAACATCACGGTGGAATACTTCAACCCGCTGCAGTGCTTCTCCATCGGCAAACATGTGGATGCCGATGCGCTGGAGCAGGACGGCATCTGCCTCGGCGCCATTGCGGGCGCTGCGGTGACGGGTGCCGGCATCGGTGAGTTTGATATCGACCTCGTGCCCACGAGCGTGGGTAAGGACCGCGCCGAGAAGGCTATGCTGCCCAAGGTGGTGGCGGCCGGCTTGCTGGCGCTGGCGGGCGCGGGCTTCTTCGCCTACACCGCCAATGATGCCGCGACGAAGGCCGAGGCCGCTCTCCTCAAGGCTCAGCCCGTGGACGAGGAGGTCTCCCGCGTGAGCGAGCAGATTGCCAATGTGCAGGGCAAGTATCAGGGCACGATGAAGGAAATCGACAAGGTGGCCGAGATTTACAACTTGCGCTTTGCCTATGCGGATATCCTTCGCCAGCTTTCCTCCCGCGGCGCTTCCGTGAAGTTCTGGTTCAATGAGTTCTCCCCGCTCATCAACTACGATGTGGAGACGAACTCGCTGACCGAGGCGGCGGACGTGAAGGGCACCAAGCTCATCGACATGAACCGCAGCCGCAACGCCGGCAATGATTCCGCCCTCAATCAGGCCCCTGATGAGGTGGATACCAAGAAGCGCGGCAAGGCCCCCATGGTGACGGCTATCTATGTGAGCGGCTTCACCATCAAGACCCCCGGCGACGAGCGCAGCACGGCGCAGCGTCAGGCTATCTACGACCTCGTGGATCGCAACTTCGACGAGCGCAGTGCCGATTCCCTCTTCTCCTACCAGAACGCCAAGGTGCAGAAGGACCTCAACCACTACTTCCAGTTCATTGACTCCAAGGCCTCCAAGGGCAAGATGCCCGATTATGTCGAGAAGTTCATGATGGTGATGCCGCTCAAGACGCCCATCGCTATCCCCGAGCTTGCCGACGGCGCCAAGAAGTAATCCCCGGTTACGAACGAAGAAACATTTAGTCCCATGAATATCAGTGAAAATAAGCGCGTGATTGCCCTGAGCGCCCTGTTCGCCATTGCGTTCGGCGGCATCATGTACTACGGCTACGACCGCACGCAGCAGTTTGAAAACACGCAGAAGGAGCTGAAGGCTATCTCCGAGCGTTTCCAGGATTACGAGAACGCCGAGGTGCCCCCCACCGCTGCCAATCGCAAGGAAATCAAAGCCGCGTACGACAAGGTGACGCAGGTGAACAAGGACCTGCAGGCCGAGCTTGCGCATTTTGCCTCCTTCTGCTACGGCGACGGCAAGAAGCTCTCCGCACAGGACTTCCAGAACAACCTCCGCAGCGCCATCGCCAAGATTGACGGTCTGGCCAAGGAGAAGGGCGCCGTGGTGTCCTCCCCCGCTGCGGATTTGGGCCTGGCTGCCTTCAAGAATGCTGCTCCCGTGGAGGATGATGTGCCTTTCCGCAGCTTCCAGATGAAGGCTGTGGAGCGTGTGGCGGAAATCGTGCTCAACTCCGGCGCTCCGGTGCTGGATAAGATTTACTGCGCACCTCTTCCCGAGGCCGCCGCAGAAGCCGCTAAGGGCAGCCGCAAGGCCGAGCCCTACTTCCCCCTGCGCTTCGAGGTGGCCTTCGAGGCCAAGCGCGGCGTGCTTCCCCAGGTGATTAACGGCATCGTGGCCGACAAGGACTTCCTGCTGACCATTACCGGCATGGCGGTGAAGGGCAATGACTCGCTGCCCGGCATCGACGCCTACACCGCTCCCGCGGCTGCCCCGGAAGGGGAGAACGTGGGCGAGGCCGCTGCTGCGCCGGAGGGCACCCCCGCCCGCGTCATCGCCGTCCGCAAGACCGGTGCTGACAACGAAACCGCTCGTGTCCACCTCACTCTGCAGGTGCTCTACTTCAATCCCGCCAAGAACAAGTAAGATTTTACCCTCCCTATCTCCGTTATGGCAGATCAATCCAATTCCGGTAAGAATGCGCTGATTATCGGTGCCGTCCTCGGACTGGCCGCCGCCGGTCTCGGCGCGTACACCATGATGTCTTCCAAGGTTGTTGTCCCCGACACCGTCGTGAGCGGCGGCAAGGGGGACGGCTCTCTCACCGCTCAGGCAGAGCAGGTGAAGGCCAACCTCAAGAGCGACCGCACCGTGAGCGACGCCGCGCCCGAGGGCGCCGTCATCAACGGCAAGCCCCGCATGGCGCCCCTCTTCTTCTCTACCGAGCTGTGGCAGGTCAGCTCCGACTCGCAGCAGAAGAACACGATTATCGACATCTATGACCCCGCCGCCCCTGCGGTTCATGCCGATGTGCCCAACAGCTGGTTCATCACCAACGGCATTGCCGACGCTCTCGGCCGCGCAGACGGTCTGGACATGGACAGCGACAAGGACGGTTTCTCCAACCGCGAGGAGTTCCTCGCCCATACCTCCCCCGCCGACGTGGCAAGCTATCCCGCCCTTGTGCGCGTGAACGAGGCCCCCAAGCTGGAAGTTGTGGGAGTGAGCGAGGCATCCGCCGTCGTCTCCGTTTCCGGCGCTTTGCAGTATGACGCCGCTCCTACCGAGGCTGAGATCCGCATCTTCAAGACCGAGGGCGATATCCAGCCCTCCTTCAAGAAGACGGTGAAGCCCGGCCAGAGCTTCGGCCTCAAGGATGGTGACAACCGCTTCACCTTTGTGAAGTTTGATAAGGTTGTCCGCACGGACCTGGGCGGCAACAAGACGGACATGAACGTCATCGTTGTCCGCGACAACGAGACGGCCAATCCCGACAACAAGGAGTTTATCGTTGTGCCCGGTACGCCCCGTATCGCCAAGGCTGCTAAGCCTGATGACGTGCGCGGCCGCCAGATTAAGGATAAGACGATTACGCTGCGCGTCACCGCAGGCAGCGCTGCGGGTAAAACCGTCAAGTGCCAGGAGAAGGGCGACTTCGTCATCCCCGGCGGTTACAGCGACGGCAAGCCCATGAACGCCAAGCTCGAGACGATGGATAAATCCGGCAGCGTCAACATCAGCATCGAGGGCATGGAAAGCCCTGTCAACGTGCCCAAAGCAGGTCAAAAAACAGCCCCCGAGGGCAAATAATGAAAAAATCTTCAAAAAAAGCGCGCAGAGCGCTCAAAAAAATCAATTGTAGACTTTACAATCACTAAAAAATCTGCCATAAATTAGACATTACCATGAACCACGCACCTCTCACCCACTCTAAGCGAGCGATGATTCTCATTGCGCTTGCCGCCGGTTGCCCCTTTGCATCGGCTGCTACGGCAGGCTATCTGAGCACATCGGCCGCTCGTCCCGCCGGCGCTCCGACACAGACGCCCGCTACGGCCCAAACGCCCGCCGCTACGGCAGGTTATCTGAGCACGTCGACCGCCGCCGGCACCAGCCAGGTCGGCCCGACCGCCGTGTATGCCGGCTCTGAACAGCAGGACAGCATCAACGCCCGCGAGACGGCTCGCCGTCAGGCTAAGAGCGCCGAGGCTCTGCAGCTCCTGCAGGAAGGCCGCACGGCGTACTCGGAGAAGAAGTACAAGGACGCTCTCGACAAGTATCAGGCCGCTTGGACGGCTATCCCCAAGGCTCCCGCTACGCAGAAGATGCAGGAGTTCATCGTCAAGAGCATCGGCGATGCCTCCATCGCCGTGGCTATCGAGTACTCCCGCATCGGCCGCTACGACGATGCCGAACAGCTTCTGCTGGACGTCCTTTCCCGTGACCCGAACAATGCCCGCGCCCGCAAGGAGCTCTCCCTGATGCGCGACCCGATTCGTCACAACCCTGCTCTGACGCCTGAGCATGTCAAGAATGTGGAAGAGGTGAACCGCCTGCTCACGCTGGCCTATGGTTACCTTGATCTGGGCAACTACGATGCGGCTTATGCCGAGTTCAATCGTGTGATTGCCATCGACCCCTACAACACCGCTGCCCGTCGCGGTCAGGAGAGCATCAGCAAGCGCCGCTCCAACTACTACACGGCCGCTCATGACTCCTATCGCGCCAAGGCTCTGGCCGAGGTGGACGCCCTCTGGGAGGAACAGCTTCCTCAGGACCTTCCCGATATCGAGCTCGGCGGCACCGAGACCGCTCAGGTTTCCGAGGGCGTGCTCCGCAACTCCGAGAACCTCAACAGCCTCCGCATCTCCGCTGTCAACTTCGAGGAGACGCCCATGGAGGACGCTCTGGACTTCCTCCGCGCCGAGGCCCGCAAGGCCGGCATGCAGATGAACTTCATCTACGAGAAGGCTCAGGTGGCTGCCGCTCCCGCTGCTGCTCCCGCCCCCGCTGCTTCCGATGACGACGATGAGGACGATGATGATGAGGAGGAGAGCTCCGCTCCCGCCGCGGCTCCCGTGGCAGTGCAGCAGACCATCGCTCCCGCCATTATCCCCTCTCTCAAGCTTCAGGACGTTTCCGCTGCTGATCTCCTTCGCCGCGTGTGCAGCCTCACGGGTTGCGAGATGCGCGTGGAAGACAACGCCGTGGTCGTCTACCAGAAGGGTGCCGCTTCTCAGCGCATGACCCGCCGTCAGTGGACGGTGCGTCCCTCCTTCTTCACCGGCAACGACGGCGCCGAGGAGGAGGAAGATGAGGATTCCGATTTCGTGTCCTCTTCCAAGCACAAGGCTAAGAAGATTGACGCCAAGGCTTCCCTGATTGACATGGGTGTTTCCTTCCCGCAGGGCTCCACGGCTCAGTACTCCCGCACCACGGGTGTCCTCACCGTGTACAACACCGATGACGAACTCGACACCGTGGAGGAAGCCATCAACAAGTTCCGTCAGGATATGCCCAAGATGGTGAAGGTGAGCGCCAAGTTCGTTGAGGTTTCTCAGCAGAACGACGAGGAGCTCAGCTTCGACTGGGTGGTGAATCCTTTCTCCATCAACGATGCCGGTACGGCCTTCCTCGGCGGTGTGAACGGTCAGAACGCCACCACGCCCCGCACGTCCTCCGACTTCGTGACCTCCGGCGGTACGGGCTATGCCAACAACCACACCAATAGCGGTTCCTGGCCCGTCAAGGAGGGCTTCAACGCTCGCGATGCCATCTCCAACGGTCTCATGACCGGCGGTCTCCGCACCGGCAGCGGCGCTATCAACACCAGCGCCATCAACAACCTGATTTCCTCCGGTTCCGCTGCGGCTTCCGCCACCTACGGTGCTGCTCCCGGCGTCCTGTCTCTCTCCGGTATCTACGACTCCGGCTCCTTCCAGATGATCATGCGCGGCCTCTCCCAGAAGAAGGGCGTGGATGTGATGTCTGCCCCGAGCTTGGTGATCAGCGGTGACGAGCAGATGGAGTACGCTCCCGCCCCCGATCCCCTGGCCTCTGACCAGAACGATGAGCAGGGTTGCGCTAAGATTGAGGTGGTTCGCCGCTTCATCTACCCCATCGCCTACGATGAGCCCCAGATCAACTCCAACGGCGGTCACAACAATAACAACAACAATAACAACAACAACAACGGCAGCTACGGCTCCATGCCCGTTGCCTCTCCCGCCAACCCCTCCGAGTGGGCTGTGGAAGAAGTCGGTATCATGATGCGCTTCCAGATTGAGCCTCTCAAGGACTCCGACGGCGATATCGTCCGCTTCAAGCGCTTCGAAATCCGCGTTGTTGACTTCGAAGGTTTCGTGAACTACGGCTCGCCCATCACGGCTGCTGTGGCTAACTCCTCCAAGATTGAGCACGTCGAGCTGACGGAGAACCGCATCGATATGCCCATCTTCAGCCGCCGCTACATCAACTCCAACCCCTGCGTGTACGATGGTCACACCATCGCCATCGGTGGTTTGATTGAGGATGAGGTGCAGAAGGTTGAGGATAAGGTGCCTGTCTTCGGTGACCTGCCCCTCGTCGGCCGCCTGTTCCGCTCCGAGGCTGAATCCCATGTCCGCAAGAACCTCATGATTTTCGTGACGGCGGATGTGATCGATCCCTTCGGCAAGCCCATGCGCAAGCGCGACACGGGCCGCGGCTCCGAGGCTTCCTCCGCGGGTACCTCCGCTCCGGGCCTCTTCCCCGATGACGGTCTGGTGAATCCCTGATCGTTACCCCGGTTCAAATGGTAATTCTTGCCCGCCCTGCCTCCCGGCAGGGCGGGTTTTTTGTATGTACGATTTACGATGTACGATGTACGATTTTGAAAGTCAGGCGCGGCTGCACCGCGCATGAATTCAACATATTCCCATCTGTCGATTCTGCGCTTTTTTGAAGTTTTTTTGCCAAAATCTCATTTTAGTCTTGCGTCGGGGGTGTTTTGCTGCTAGTATCGCCGCACGCTCCTGTTGCGTTAACCTGTCCGGATCGTCTAGGGGTTAGGACTCAGGATTTTCATTCCTGCAACACGGGTTCGATTCCCGTTCCGGATGCTGAAAGGTCACGTTCGTCTGAACGTGGCCTTTTTGGTTCATTCGATTATATCGTTATGCCCGCCCTCGGTACAGCACTCCGGATTGACCCCAAGGAGCTGAAACGCCTCTTGATGCTCATGCTGCCGCTCTATATCGGCAATGTGATGCAGATCGGCATGGGCGTGACGGACACGATTGCCGCGGGGCGCGCGGGCGCCAACGAGTTGGCAGCGGTGGGGCTCGGCACCTCGCTGGTTATTCCCGTGATGGTGGGCTTCGGCACGATTCTGACGATTGCCACACCCATGATTTCGCGCTTGCGCGGCGCAGGGTGCGCGGGCAAGGCCGGCGCGGTGCTCAGCAACACGCGGGCGCTGGCGGCGCTGCTGCTGCCCGTGGTGTGGTTGGTGTTGGGCGTGGGCAGTTGCCTGTTCGATTCGGTGACGGAGGAACCGGAGATTGCCCGCACGGCGCAGCTCTACACGTGGTTCATGATGGCGGGCATCCCCGCGAACTTGTGGTTCCGCGTGGCGCAGTCGCACTTCGAGGGTTTCGGGCAGACGCGCCCGGGGATGATTTTTTCGATGCTGGGTGTGGTGGTGAACATTCCGCTCAATCTCGTGTTCGTGTTCGGCTGGGGTGGCTTTCCTGCGCTCGGCGGTGCAGGTTGCGGCTTGGCGAGCGCGCTGATTATCTGGATGATGGCGCTGGGGATGACGGCCCTGCTGCTGACGATCCCGCAGTACCGCCGCACCACGCTGCAATGGCTGGCGCTGCGCCTGCCTGACAGGCACCAGCTCGGCATCATTTTCCGCCTCGGTTTCCCGCTGGGCCTGTCCTCGCTTTGCGAGATGAGCTTTTTCTCGGTCATCACCTTCCTGATTGCGCCGCTGGGCAAGCTCGCGGTGGCAGCGCAGCAGGTGTCCATCAACGTGTCGGGTATGATTTTCATGCTGCCGCTCAGCTTCGGTGTGGCGGCATCCATCCGCGCGGCCTTCCATATCGGCGCGCGGGATAAAGAGAAGTTTTTTGCGCTGGTGCGCACGAGTTTTGTTGCGATGTTCACGGGGGTGCTGCTGCTCTTCATCTGCACGATTCTCTTCCGCGCGCAGATTGTGGCCTGCTATACGGAGGATGCCGCAATTGCCGCCTTGGCCGCGCAGCTACTTTTCTTCTGCGCCATTTACCAGTTTTCCGACGGCGCGCAGGCGCTGCTCTCGGGCATTCTGCGCGGCTGTCAGGATACGGCAGCCATCACATGGATTTGCCTCGGCAGCTATTGGCTGGTGGGTTTCCCGCTGGCCTGTGTGCTCATCCACACGGACCTGCTCGTGCCTGCCATGGGTGCTGCGGGCGCATGGGTGAGCTTCATCGTGGCGTTGACGGTAGCTGCCGTCTTGTTGGCGCTTCGCTTCCGCCGCACCGCAAGACGACTGTTTTGAGACGCGCGGGCGATAAAGGTCCATTTATCCGTGTTTCGTTTGACTTTTACGCGCGTGCGCGTAAAATGGTGGGCATGAAAAGTTTGTATCTGCCGATGGCTTTTGCAGCGCTTGCGCTGGTGTCCGCGTGTAAGGACAAGAAGGACGCCCCCGCACCGCAGACGGCCGAGGTGGAGGTGCCCGCTGCTGAGGCACCTGCACCGGCGCCCGAACCCGCGCTGAGCGAGGAGGTGCTCTCTCTCCTGAAGGCTGCCGAAGGCGGCGATGCCGTGGCTCAGAACAACCTCGCGCTGCTCTATGCAGAGGGCAAGGAAGGGCTGCCCGGGGATGCCGCCAAGGCGGCGGAGCTGTACCGCGCGGCGGCGGAGCAGGGCAATGCCGCAGCGCACTTTAATCTGGCGCGCTGCTATGCACTCGGCGAGGGCGTGGCGGCGGATGAGAAAGCCTTTATCGAGCACTGCACGAAGGCGGCCTATGCGGGCCTCCCTGCGGCGCAGTATACCCTCGGCTGCGCCTATCGCGACGGTCTCGGCGTGGCGGTGGATGCTATCGAGGCAGAGCGCTGGCTGAGCCGTGCGGAGATGAACGGCTATGAGCCGGCCAAGGCCGCGTGGAAGGCCCTGCGCGAGCAGAAGCAGTGATTATTCCCCGACGTCATGTGGGCTCGTTTCCTTTTGTCCCTGCTGCTTTGTAGCTGTGCCTTGGCGGATGTGCTGCATGTGTACATCCTGACGGGGCAGTCGAACTCGCTGGGTGCGGTGAAGGGCGACCCGCTGCCCGAGGTTCTGTTGGCGGAATACTCCACGGGGCAGGGCGGCGCGCCCGTGCTGATGTGGAACGGCAACATGAGCGGCAGCGTGAGCGCCAATGAAGCCTCGAAAAATCTCGTGGTGCCCGATGCGGGCAAGACGTGGGAACCCGTGGCGCCGCAGCTGCCTGCCTACGGCAGCAAGTGCATGGGCCCGGAGTTCGGCTTTGCCTACGCGATGCGCCGTATCACGCGGGAAAATATCGCCGTCATCAAGTGCTCTCGCGACGGCGGCGGCAATGAGCAATGGGCCAAGGGGCAGTCGCTCTACGGTCTGCTGGTGAACTCCGTGAACACGGCGCTGGCCGCCGTGGATAAGCGCTACGATAAAGTGTCGGTGGAGGGGGTGATGTACCTGCAGGGCGAATCCAACCGCAGCGCCGCAGGGGCGGATGAGAAATTTTTGGCCTTTTGGCGTGATTTGAGCAAGGATATCAAGGCCAAGCGCGTCAAGGCTCCGTTGAAGGCCGCCGTGGTCGGCGAGTGCGCCACATGGGGTTCTCAGAACAACGATACAGTGAAAGCCACGGCGCTCGCCATGCGTCGCATGGCGGAGGCAGATGCCAAGCACATGGGCTTTGTGGTGACGCGCGATTTGGACAAGATTACGGCAGGCGACGGGCTCGGTGTTCACTATGACGGCGTATCACAGCTCACCATCGGCGCCCGCTATGCCTATCAGATGGCGCGTCTGCGCGGGGCGAAGGCGGACGGGCGTTCCCGCGTTCGCAGCCAGTGGTATGAGGGAGCGCAGGAGGGCACGCCGATTTATCTGAATGACGCTCGCGCCTGGTGGCACCTCGCCGCGCCGAAAAAAGCGTTGTCTACGGCGCAGCAGACGGCCGTGTGGGACCTTTCCTCCGCCAACATGCTGCACAGCGCGCAGGGCACGGAGCTGCTGTCTGCGGACTGGTCCGTGGGCGGCATCCGCATCGAGGACCCCTATTCGGAGGACGACAGCACGGGCATCCGCAACGCGACCGTCACCATCGCTCCTGCCGAGGGCGCAACGCCCGAGCTGCGCCTCGGGCAGGGCGGCATCGAGCTGCAACACGGCCACCTCGCCCTGCGCGTGCCCGTGTGCGCCACGGCGCCGCAGACATGGCGCCTCGGCGCAGGCCGCACGCTGGAGTTGTCCGCACTCCCGCAAGGAGACAGCGCGCTGCACCTCGTCATGGAAAGCGGTGCCACGCTGAAATGGCCCGCCGAGCCCCTCAGCATCGCGCAGGCGGAGCTTGCCGCCGACTCGTGTCTCCTTGGCGGCGCCGCGGACGGCACGCTCTTCACGGGCTTGCAGAGCCTTATTGTGGGTGGCACCCCTTGCGCGGACGGCGACACCATCCCCGTCTCGGGCGGCACGCTGCACTACGCCAACGGCACCCTGCGCATGGTGAAGGGCGAGGTGAAATAAGGAGTTGTAGATTTACTATGTACTAGGTACTATGTACTATTTTTGAATAGAGTGC
>JAKSOV010000122.1 GCA_024405415.1 Akkermansia sp. | reverse complement strand
TGATAAATAGTACCTAGTACATAGTACCTAGTAAATCCCGACAAATTCTCATTTCTCTCTCTTCGTACATAAAAAATTGACGCCGCGGGGGGCGCGGGGTAGAATGGGGACAAGCTATGAAACTGCATCTTCCTTCCTCCCTTCTGCGCGGCGTGATGGCCGCGAGCGCCGTGGTGTGTGTGCTGACGGCGGGCACGGCCGCCGGCATGACGCGCCACCCCGATGTGCCTCTGTTGACCTACTGCGACTTCGGTCAAAACCTCGGCCGTTTCAGCGTCACGCAGCTCAATGCCCTGCAACAGCACCTCGCCGCAGACGGCGTGCGCCTTTCCTACACGGGCGGCCAGCCCGACCAGGTGCTGCCGCACCCCATGATTGACTTCCGCGCGCAGGGTGACAACGGAGCCTTCGCTGCCATCGGCCGCAATGCTATTGCTACCGTGGCTCACAACGGCGTGCAGCAGCCCACGTTCAGCGGTCGCCACCTCGGCGATGCCGCTTCGGTTCACTACAGCGGCATTGAGTTCCGCAGCAGCGAGAACGATGCCTTCCTGCTGCATCCGCTTTGCGACTTCAAAATCACTCGCCTCAACAAGCTCATCACGGACGTGACCCCCACCGCGATGGCTCCCGCCCGCAAGTTCGGTGATTGGGACGGCAAGCTCATGTACCGCGCGGGCAGCGGCACACAGTTTCTCGCCGTGCGCGGGGAGGACGGCACCGTGAAAGAAGAGCTGATGCAGGGGCCTTACCACTACATCACGGGCGGTGTGGCCGCCGCTGTAGAGCATGGCGATGCTAACTGGATTTCCCGCCCCCCGCGCCTCTCCGATGACAGCATGGCGTGGCTCAGCTACACCCGTTGGGAACCCGACATGGTGTCCGCCGCTGCACCGCTGCCCTATGCCAACCAAGAGGGTGACTCGGGCAGCCCTGTCTGGGGCTGGAACGAGGAGAGCGAACGCTACGAGCTCATCGGCTGCACGCAGGGCACCAACGGCAAGGGCAATACCTATTACACCACGGCCGTGGGCTGGGCGCAGAATAAGCTCAATTCCTTTGATAAGCACGTCATCGTGCCCGAGGGGAAGGTCGCTGTCGTGACCCCCGCCACCACCCCCACGGGCGAAGTGATTGCCGACCCCAAGAACACGGACAAAAAGACGGGAGAGGTGCCCACGGCGCGCCCCGTGTTCGGCGAGGTGCTGCTGGACGGCAGCTCCGTGGCTGCCTATATCGGCCTGCCCGAGGGGCAGCAGATGTGGAAGCCCCTCAACGAGTTGAAGGACGCGGATGCGTGGTTCGCCTTCGACAAGAGCTACATGACGGAGGCCGCCACTGTCCCCGCGCTCTTCCACAACGAGAACCTCGTGTTTGAGCTCTCGGGCAAGGGCAACGAGATTGTCGCCAAGGGGGCCGTCGATATGGGCATCGGCTATGTGCAGCTCTCCGCTGCGCAGCCCGCGTCCGTCACGCTCAAGGGTGCCACGGAGGACAGCCTGTTCAACCACGCCGGTTTCATTGTGGACAAGGGCGTGGAGGCGCATCTCGCGCTTACCAACCCTGCGGACTACATGCGCGAGATTCGCAAGGTGGGAGAGGGCAACCTCTACATCGAGGGCACGGGCGACAACCACATTTTCCTCAATGTCGGCGGCAAGGGTAACACCTACCTCGTGCGCAAGGGCGGCTTTGCGGCCTACAACGTGCTGGCGAGCAACGGTGCCCGTGTGGTCATTGCCGACCCCGGCCAGATTGCCCGCAGCTTCACCTTCGGCTTCGGCGGCGGTATTCTGGAGCTCAACAAGAACTCCCTCACATGGGACAACGCCGCCCCCGCAGAGGCTCCCGGTTTCCGCATTCAGGCCAACACGCAGGATGCCCTCGTCACCAACATTCACGGCCATGCCACGCTCACGGTTGTGAACCCCGGCGAGATTTTCCTCGGCTCCTTCCGCGACCGCGAGGGCGCCTCGCTCTCCGTGGTGTACAAGGGCACGGGTACATGGACCCTGCACAGCACCCGCACGGCGCTCACACACCCCGTCAGCGGCCTCACCGTAGCGAGCGGCTCGGTCGTGCTTTCCGGCACGCCCACCGTGCACGGCATGGGCTCTAAGGACGGCCGCAGCGCCGAGCGCCTTGAGCGTGCGGACGATTGGCACTATGCGGACGCCACGATGAATGTCACCGTGCAGAAAGACGGCGCCTTCCGCCTCGGCAGCCACGCCCGCCTGACGGGCAACCTGACGGTGGAGCAGGGCGGCAAAGCCGCCGTCACCGCCCCCTTCAACAAGACGCTGGAGTATATCGAAGGCGGCGACACCCGCGAACGCACCGCGCTTGCGGAAGCCTATGCGGGTTTGCAGGGCGGCAGCATTTCCGTGGCCGCGGGGGCGGAAATCGCCTTTGAACAGGAGGCCGGGGCGGATAAATCCTTCCGCTTCGAGCTTCCCGTGAAGGCGGCCCCCGGCAGCACGCTCATCATCGGCGGTGCGGGTAATGTGGCCCCCATTGCCCTCACCAACAAGGACAACACCTACGGCGATGTGGTGCTCCGGGCAGGCGTCAAGCTGGCCGATACCAAGCTGACGGCAGGCAAGGTGCGCATCGAAATGCGTCCTGCCGATACCGCCCGCAAGGGCGATATGCTGCTGCCCGCCGGCACGCAGCTCATCCGCCGCGGTGACGGCGCAGCCTCCGCTCCCATCGAAAAGGCCTACCGCACGCTTAAGCTGGCCGGCAGCGCGCTGCAAGGCGTCGCCCTCAAGGCGCAGCGCCTGCACCTGCAGTGCGACGGCATCAACGGTGTGGATGCCTACGATGCCGTGGTGCTTACTCTCGGTGCCGCAGCCAATACGCTCTCGGAGGATACCCCCGTCATCGTCACCTTCGGCAACGGCCCTGAGTGGACAGGCTATCTCCGCCGCAACGGCGCCTCGCAGGAGGTGATTATCAACCTGCACGATAAATGAGAATTTGCCGGGATTTACTATGTACTAGGTACTATGTACTATTTTTGAATAGAGTGCGGCTGTCG
>JAKSOV010000121.1 GCA_024405415.1 Akkermansia sp. | reverse complement strand
TTGACGCCTTAAAAGCGTGCGCGGCCTTGCCGCGCAGGATAATCCCAAAGAGTTCGACAAATCCCCATTTGTCGCTCCCTTAGCCCCCCCCTCGGGTTCAGCTTTCTATTTTTTCAAAGAAACCGCCGCCGAGCAAACGTTCACCTCGGCGGTCATCGGGCGCGTAGAACGCGCAAACCTGCCCCAACGCCAAGGCGCGGACAGGCTCATCAAAATCAAGGCGCACCCGCTGTGCGTCCAGCGGTGTGCAGGTAGCATGCACGGCGGCTGCGCGGTAGCGCGGCTGCGCCATCACGCGCTCCGGCAGGGGGTGCAGCGTGTTCGTCACAGAGCCGACCACGGCGCTGCGGGCATAGAGACCGGGCGTATCCTGCCCCTCGTAGCCGAGGATGAGGCGATTGTGCTCCAAATCCTTACCCACCACCACATAGGCCACGCCCTCGCGAGGCGAGGCCACGTGATGGCCGTGGCGCTGGCCCATGGTGAAGAGGTGTAAGCCGTCGTGGCGGCCCAGCACTTTGCCGTCCAGCCCCACGATATCGCCGGGATTGTCGGGCAAATAGTGGCGCAGGAAGTCGCTCATCTTCACCTGCCCGATAAAGCAAATGCCTTGGGAATCCTTTTTCTCCGCATTCGGCAGCCCGAAACGGCGGGCAATCTCGCGCACCTGCGGCTTGGTGATTTGCCCCACGGGGAACACAGCCTTCGCCACCTGCTCCGGGCGCATGAGCGCGAGGAAATAGGACTGGTCCTTGTTCACATCCGCCCCGCGGAGAATGTAGCTGCCGTCCCCCTCCACATCCAAACGGTTGGCATAGTGGCCCGTGGCTACGCCCTCAAAGCCCTGTTCCAGCGCATAGTCCAGCAACACGCCGAACTTCATCTCGCGGTTGCAGAGCACATCGGGGTTCGGTGTCGAACCGTTGCGGTAGCCTTCGATAAGATAGTTCACCACGCGGGAGCGGTACTGCTCTATCAAATCCACCACACGGAACTCGATACCCAGCTTGCGGCACACCCCGAGCGCGTCCTCAATATCGCGCTCCCACGGGCATTCACCGGGGATATTCTCGTCATTCACCCAGTTCTTCATGTACGCCGCCACGACCTCATGCCCCTGCTCCGTGAGCAAGGCAGCCGCCGCCGCGCTGTCCACACCGCCGCTGAGTGCTACCAGAATACGTGCCATATCTGCCATCATCATACCAAAAAGAGGCATTGAGGCAAGTCTGAAGAGCGGGCCACTCGACAAACCGCTCATTTACCGATCTACGCTATCTATTTGGTGCTTCCCGGGATGTCAAATTGAGTTGCATTGCCCGCCCCTGCCGTGGTAGACTGACAGCATGATTTCAGAGCGCAAGACAGGCGTGTTGATGCCCCTGTTTTCCCTGCGCCGGGCAGGGGATGCGGGCATAGGCGATTTGACAGCCTTGGAGGAGTGGATTGACTGGGCTGCGGCGAGCGGAGTGGGGTTCCTGCAACTGCTGCCCGTGAATGCGCTGGGGGAGGATGATGCACCTTCTCCCTATTCCTCCGTCAGCTCCGTGGCATTGGAGCCGCTGTACCTTTCTCTTGAGCGCGTGCCCGGTATGCCCGCCGAGCGCGAGCCATATCCCGAGGATGCACCGCCCCTGCAACAGCCCGGCGGGCGGGATTTGGTGGACTACGCTCGCGTACGTACCTACAAGCGCCATTGGCTGAAGCGCGCCTGGGTCTCTTTTACGGAGGCTCCCGCCTATGAGCAGGAGCGTGCAGAGTTTGCTGCATGGACGGCGGAGCAAGGCGCGTGGTTGGCGGATTACGCCGCCTTCCGCACGGCGGCCATCGCCTTCGGCACCACGGCATGGTGGCACTGGCCCCTGCGCGATCCTGCCGAAGTGCGCCGCTATGCCACCGCAGAAGCCCCTGCGGCGGAGCAGTACCGCTACCAGCAGTGGCAGCAGTGGCTTTGCGCCCGCGAGTGGGCGCTCGTCCGCGCCCATGCGGATGCCAAGGGGGTGCTGCTCATGGGGGATGTGCCTATCGGCATTTCCGTGGCGAGCGCGGATGTGTTCTTTGAGCGCCACCTCTTCGATATGGACTGGAGCGGCGGCGCGCCCGCCGAGGGCAATTTTGCCGAGGATCCCTTCACGGCCAAGTGGGGGCAGAACTGGGGTATCCCGCTCTACCGATGGGATGTGATGGAACGCGACGGTTTTGCGTGGTGGAACCGCCGCATCAGCAAGCTGGCGGAGATTTTCCGCATGTACCGCATCGACCACGTGCTGGGCTTTTACCGCATCTATGCTTTCCCGTGGATGCCTGAGCGCAACCCTGAGTTCCTGGAGCTCTCGCCCGATGAGGCCGCCGCGCGCTGCAACGGTCGCCGCCCCGGCTTCCGCCCCCGCCCCGATTGGGAGGAGGCCGACCGCCGAGCCAACCTCGCGCAGGGCGACCGGTTGCTGCGGCAGCTCTTGAAGGCGGCGCCCGGCCTCCGCGTCATCGGCGAGGACCTCGGTTGCGTGCCGGACTATGTGCGCCCCGACCTCTCATACCTCCGCATCGCGGGCTTCAAGATTCCGCATTGGGAGATTGACGCCAAGCAGCGCATCATCAAGGGAGATACCTACAATCCCTGCTCCTTTGCGACTTATGCCACGCATGATTTCCCGCCGATCTGCAACGACTGGAACGACTGGTACATGGCCGTGGCTCACGCCCGCGATGTGGCCTATGATGAGGAGCTGACGCCTGATGAGATACGCGATGCCCTGCTGGCGGGGCGCGATTGCGGCCGCGTGCTCGCGTGGTTGGGCGATTATGCCGGGCTTTCGCGGGAGGAGAGCCTCGTGCCGTGGAGCAGCGTTATCAAAGACGCTCTCATCCGCGCCCTGCTGCGCTGCCGCTCAAACTACGCCGCCCTCATGTGGACAGAGCTCTTCGACATTCCCGTGCGCCTCAACACCCCCGGCACCGAGGGCGGCACCAACTGGCGCCCGCGCATGCCCTTCACCGCAGCCGAGGCCGTAGCCATGCCCCAAAGCGCGTGGATTCGCATGCTCTCAACCGAGAGCGGAAGAAATGGGGATTTGTAGATTTACTATGTACTAGGTACTATGTACTATTTTTGAA
>JAKSOV010000120.1 GCA_024405415.1 Akkermansia sp. | reverse complement strand
ATAGTACCTAGTACATAGTACCTAGTAAATCCCGACAAATTCTCATTTGTCATCCTGCCCTTGCGGGAGGCTGAGCCTGATGAGGGCCTCTTTGATGTGTCTTGCGATGGCGGAAGTGCCGTCGGGGGTGGGGTGAAGGCCGTCCCCGGAGAAGAGGGAGGGCGTGTTGACCAGCGGCGCATACATGTCGATGGTGGGGCAGTTGTAGCGGGCGGCGAGGCGGTCAATGATGGCCTCCATCTCGGGGCGGTGCGTGTGGGTGTCGCGCTCATCGAGGTGGTGGAAATATTCATCGGGCTCTTCCTCCAAATCGGCGCGGTGGCCGGGGTGGTTGGCGGGGTTCAGCCCGCGTTCGTAAGAGCGGAAATCGGGGCAGAGGCGGTTCCAGAGGATGACGAGCGCCCCCTGCGGCCCGCGCCAGGCCTGAATCAGCTCGGCGTAGTCGCGCTCGATGAGCGCCGCATCCCATGTGCCGTGGTTAGTATCGTTGATGCCGAGGTTGGAGATATAAATGTCCGCTTGGTAGGCGAGTGCTGCCGCATGCTCAGGCTGTTCGCCGTACCAGTAGCCGGGGGCGACGCGGCCCGCTGTCTTGGCGGAGTGGCCGAAGCGGCGCACCTCAAACATCCGTTGAGAGGGAAAACGCGGGTCGCCGTCCAGCAGCTTCTGCAGCTTCTCGGGGTATTTGTCCTCAGGGTTCGGGATACCCATGCCGTGCGTGATGCTGTCGCCCACGCAGGCGATGCGGATGCGCCCCACGGCGGGGATTTCGCTCAGGGGAACGGCGCGGAAGGCAGGTTCCAGCCCCTCGGCGTAGGAAGCGGCATTCCCCTTCGCGCTGCGGTAACGCCACACGACATGCGTGCGGATTTCATCGAGCCTCTCCGCTGCGGGCACGCAGTCATAGTACACGCGCGTCGTGTTCCCCTCCGTCTCCGTGCGGGTGGCGGGCAGGAAGCGTCCGAAACGGTCGTCCGCCAGCTCAAACACGCCGTCTGCATCAGGCCCCTCTTCCGTATGCAGCACCACACAGCCCGGTTCCGTGTGCCAGTCCGTGACTGTCAGGGCCGAGAGAACAGGGGAACAGGAAAGCAAGGCGGCCATAGCGAGGACGGGGGATTTCATGCCGCCCATCATAACATACCCGCCCGGCGAGACAAGGAGAATGTATGGGCTCGGCGCCGCCGCAGCTCACTTGCTGGGTTTGAGGATATGGCGACCCGTGGTCATGCTCAGGGCATCAGCGGCGTCAATCTCCTTGCGCTCATGCCCCGCACCCCAGGAATCGGTGTAGATGACGGTGCGCTTCTTGGGATTGTAGCCGATGATGAGGCGCATGTGGCCGCCGCGGGCCTGCGGCAGCGGCACGGGCTCTTGGTAGATACCCACCTTCACACCCCAAAGCACGGGGATACCCGCGTCGATACTCTTGCGGATGTCCTTCATCCATTTATCCACCACGGCGGGCTTGGGGGCGCGCGCTTGCTTCAGGATGGCGGGGTCCGCCACGGCCAGCGGGTCATCCGCGGGGTTGATGAAGGGCTTGTCCTTTTTCTTGGCAATCTTGTTGTACGGCTCGCAGATGCTCGTGACGACGCTGTGGTAGTCCTCCAGCGTCGTGATGCGGATGTGGAATTTCTTGCAGATGCGCTCCATGGCATCCTGCATGTCGGCGGTGGAGGTGCCGCCGCTGCCTTGCGAGTTGCAGAGGGCGGCCAGCGCGTGTTGGTCCACGCCGTCCATACCGTAGTAGGCAAAGAGGCGGGAGAGCGTGGCGGGCGCGCAGTAGCCCTTCATGCCTTGGTCCACCATAGGCACGCCCTCGATGATGACGGTGCCGTCCTCCTCATGCTTCACGTGGCCCTTGAGGCTGCTCTTGCCGGCGGCATCGCGGGCGCCGCCGCGGGAGATACTGTCCTCATCCGGACCGATGTCGAGGCGGATGAACTCGGCCTTGAAACCGCCCTTTGTAGCAGCGGAACTTTCCATGCGGAATACGGCGTGCTCCGTTTTCCACACCATGGCCTTCACTTTGACGCCCGAGTCCCCCGCGCCGACGTTGAGTTGGCGGCCCTTTGTGCCCGTCAGCTCATCCAGCGCGGCCACGGCGGTCTCGCGGCGGGCGTTGAAGGCCTCCTTGTCGATATCGCCGTCATCGCCCTTGTTGTAAATCATGAGGCGCAGGGAGCGGATGGCGCCGTCCTCGGCGCATTTCACCAGCATCTCGCCGAACTCCAACTTACCCATCTCCACCGTGCCCGCGCCGAGACGGCGGGTCGTCTCGTCCACCTTGTAAAAGCGAACGCCGTTAAAAACCTGCATGCCCGTCTCTGCCGAGCCGAAAAGCGAGCCGTCCGCCGCCGCAGCCCCCCAGTCATCGGCATAGGTCAGCGCGGCGGCAAAAAAGAACAGAGCGGAGAGAAGCAAACGGCGGAACATATTGTTATCCTAGGCGATAATGCGGCAAAAAGCAAGCAGGATGTGCGCAAAGATGTGCCTTGTTTGGGCTTGCTACGGTCAAATGTTTCTTTTACAATAATTCCACATGAGTTCCACGCCTTCCAAGACACACCTTTCACACGTTGTGGGTTTACGCGCGCTTGCCATCATTTTGGTCGTGCTCTTTCATATGAAAGCATCGTGGTGTCCGCAAGGGTTCTTCGGGGTGGATATGTTTTTGGTGATTTCCGGGTATTTCCTGTTGGCAAAACCGTTGCGTCAGGCGGCGGCGTTTCAATTTCTCCCCTTTGTAAAGGGCAAGTTGTTGCGCTTGATGCCGCCGCTTTGCGTGGCTATTGCGGCGGCTCTGGTGTTGGTTGCCTGTCTGCAGCCTTTCGGTGATTTATGTACGGCGGCGCAGGCAGCGTTGGGTGGCCTGTGCGGCGTGTCCAATATTTTGGCCGACAGTCGGGCGCATGATTATTTTGCCGTTGATACCCGCACGGATCCCTTCATGCACTTGTGGTACATGGGTGTCATGTTCCAGTCCCTGTTGCTGTTCGGCATTCTGTTCTTCTGTTGGGAGAAGGCGCATTGCAGCCGCAGGTGCCGCATCCTCTCCCTGCTCTTCCTCGGGGGCGCTTCTCTGGCTCTCTACTTGCGTTTTCTGCCGGCCGCATGGGGGGGGGCAGGGGGGGGGTGGGCCCGGGGTGAGCCGTGGCCACGACCAAGGGGACCCCCCCCCGCCGGTGGGCCCGGGCCCTGG